>NZ_CP155619.1:3120248-3432273 GCF_039697315.1 Pseudomonas abietaniphila
CTTTGAGTTATTCACTGTCGTCGGCCAATCCAGAAAAAACATCGATCCCCTTGACGAATATCTTTCGATAGGTTTTTATTCGCTTCGTTATCTTTCGAAACGAAACTTACGGGTCAGCATGTCAAAGCGTAATACCCCTCAACGTCGTCACAATATCCTTGCGTTGCTCAATGAACAGGGCGAGGTGAGCGTCGACGAGCTGGCTAAACGTTTCGAGACTTCCGAAGTTACGGTTCGTAAGGACTTGGCTGCACTCGAAAGCAACGGCTTGTTGCTGCGCCGATACGGCGGGGCGGTCCCCATGCCCCAAGAGTTAATCGGCGAACCGGGTCAGCCGGTGTCCCGATACAAGCAAGCCATTGCTCGCGCTGCGGTGAAGCGCATCCGAGAGCATGCCCGAATCATCATCGACAGCGGCAGCACGACCGCTGCCATGATTCCGGAGCTCGGTCAGCAGCCGGGTCTCGTTGTCATGACCAACTCCTTGCATGTTGCCAACGCTCTCGGGGAACTGGAGCACGAACCGGTGCTGTTGATGACTGGCGGCACCTGGGACCCGCATTCCGAGTCGTTCCAAGGCCAGGTCGCCGAACAAGTGCTGCGTTCGTATGACTTCGATCAGTTGTTCATTGGCGCCGATGGCATTGATCTTATGCGCGGCACCACGACTTTCAATGAACTGCTGGGACTCAGCCGAGTGATGGCCGAGGTTGCTCGTGAAGTGATCGTGATGGTCGAGGCCGACAAGGTCGGTCGCAAGATTCCCAATCTGGAACTGCCCTGGAGCAGTGTCCACACCCTTATTACCGACGATCGACTGCCTCAGGAGGCACGCGATCACATTCAGGCGCGCGGCGTTACGTTGATCTGCGCCGCTGTTTCCTAGGAGAAAAAAACATGTGTGGAATTGTCGGCGCTGTCGCTGAACGTAATGTCACCGCCATCCTGCTGGAAGGCCTCAAGCGTCTGGAATACCGCGGTTACGACAGCGCCGGTGTTGCGCTGTTCAGCAATGCTGGCGTGCTGGAGCGTCGTCGCCGCGTCGGCAAGGTCAATGAGCTCGAGCAATCGCTGGCGGGTGAACCGCTGGTTGGCCGTCTGGGTATTGCCCACACCCGTTGGGCCACGCACGGTGCGCCTTTGGAGCACAACGCGCACCCACACTTTTCCAGCGGCGAACTGGCCGTTGTCCACAACGGCATCATCGAAAACCATGAGCCGCTGCGCGATCGACTGAAAAGCCTCGGCTATCTGTTCACCTCCGATACCGACACCGAAGTCATCGTGCACTTGCTTCACCACAAGATGCAGGACACGCCTGATCTGACCGCAGCGCTCAAGGCAACCGTTAAAGAACTGCACGGTGCTTATGGCCTGGCGGTCATCAGCGCGAAACAACCTGATCGTCTGGTCGCTGCGCGCAGCGGAAGCCCGCTGGTGGTTGGCTTGGGTCTGGGTGAGAACTTCCTGGCCTCCGATCAATTGGCCCTGCGTCAGGTGACCGACCGCTTCATGTACCTGGAAGAGGGTGACATCGCCGAGATTCGCCGTGACAGCGTGCAGATCTGGACCGCTGCCGGTGTTTCGGTGGAGCGAGAAATCGTGCAGTACCGCGAAGGCGCCGAAGCCGCTGACAAAGGTGAGTTCCGCCACTTCATGCTCAAGGAAATTCACGAGCAGCCCAAAGTCGTGCAACGCACGCTGGAAAACCGTCTGGGTCAGGAGCAGGTGCTGGTTCAGGCGTTCGGCCCACAAGCGGCCGAGCTATTCGCCAAAGTGCGCAACGTACAGATCGTTGCCTGCGGCACCAGTTATCATGCCGGAATGGTTGCGCGTTACTGGCTTGAAAGTCTGGCTGGCATTCCCTGCCAGGTCGAAGTTGCCAGCGAATTCCGCTACCGCAAGGTCGTGGTCCAGCCGGACACGCTGTTCGTGTCGATTTCGCAGTCTGGCGAAACCGCCGATACCCTGGCCGCACTGCGCAACGCCAAAGAACTGGGCTTCCTCGCGAGCCTCGCGATCTGCAACGTCAGCATCAGCTCGCTGGTGCGTGAATCCGACCTGACCCTGTTGACGCAAGCCGGCCCTGAAATCGGTGTGGCCTCCACCAAGGCATTCACGACACAGCTGGTTGCGCTGATGCTGCTGACCCTGTCGCTGGGTCAGGTCAAAGGCACGCTGGCTGCTGGCGTTGAAGCTGAGCTGGTTGAAGAACTGCGTCGCCTGCCAACCCGTCTGGGCGAAGCGTTGGCGATGGACAGCACCGTTGAGAAAGTGGCCGAATTGTTCGCCGAGAAGAACCACACGCTGTTCCTCGGACGCGGCGCGCAATTCCCGGTCGCGATGGAAGGTGCCCTGAAGCTCAAGGAGATCTCCTACATCCACGCCGAAGCCTATCCCGCAGGCGAGCTCAAACACGGCCCGCTCGCGCTGGTCGACAGCGACATGCCCGTCGTGACCGTGGCGCCAAACAACGAATTGCTGGAAAAGCTGAAATCGAACCTGCAGGAAGTCCGCGCCCGTGGCGGCGAGTTGATCGTCTTCGCTGACGAACAAGCCGGCCTCAACAACGGCGAAGGCACCCACGTCATCTCGATGCCGCACATCATCGATGCCCTGGCGCCGATTCTGTACACCGTCCCGCTGCAACTGCTCTCGTACTACGTGGCCGTGCTTAAAGGTACGGACGTGGATCAGCCGCGCAACCTGGCGAAGTCGGTGACGGTGGAATAAGTTATCCACAGCGAGTTTCCGAGAATCAAAGCGGTCGCCGGTCAGCGATAAATTGATCGGCGACAGTCTTCACGTTCGGTCCCACCGCCCTGTCCCCACCTCAAGAAACGCCATCACCGGTTTCTCCCCGCAAATTTAAGCGCTATAACGGAACGCTTCAGAACGATTGACCGAAACTGGGCCCCGAGGGCGTTATGGCTAGCAGACCTTCTGTAGAACAACGACGCGAATTCGGTAAGTTTCTCTCCAGCCGACGCGCTCGCCTTGAGCCTAAGGATTTTGGCCTGCCCGAAGGACCCAGGCGAACGCCGGGATTGCGCCGCGAGGAAGTGGCGGTGTTGGCAGGGGTCAGCGTCAGTTGGTACACCTGGCTGGAGCAGGGCCGGGATATTCAGCCGTCTCCCGACGCGTTGCGACGCATCTCGAAAGTGCTCAAGCTTGATCGAGTAGAGTCCGCGCATCTGTTTGCGTTGTCCTCACTCGAAGCACCTCAGGCCGAGACCGGCGGCGGGGTCAGCGCAGGGCTGGAAATGCTCGTGCGGGCGATCAATCCCATTCCAGCTTACGTGCGTAACGCTCGACTCGACATCCTGGCGTGGAACGACGCCATCGCCGATCTGTTTGTCGACTACGGTTCGTTGCAGCCTCATGAGCGCAATACGCTGCGCCTGTTGTTCCTCTATATCCCTTATCGAACCGTGATCCTGGAGTGGGAGCAGATGGCGCGGGGAATGATCAGCGCGTTTCGCGCTTCACGTGCGCTGGCGCAGGACAAGGCGCCGTTCGACAGCCTCATCGATGAGCTGTCGGCGCTGAGCCCGGAGTTCCGCGAGTGGTGGCAGGATACGGAAGTCAAAGGCTTCGACGAAGGGCGAAAGCGTCTGCTGCACCCGGTCAGCGGTTACATCGATTTCACCTACGTAGCTCTGACGCCGGAGGGACGGCCGGATCTTTCGCTGGTCACTTACATCCCTCGACACACTGCCTATGACTCCCGGTCATAGGATAACAACACGCCTTCCTGGCCCTGTCGGGCTTACCTAGAGTGACGGTCATCGCAGCGCAAACCGCGCTGCTCCACCGCCAACGAGGTGATACCGATGAGCAACCCGAACGCAACTTCGACCCTCCCTGCCTTTGCCACGTCGCGTAACCCTGCGACCGGTGAACTGATCGCCACTTACCCGTTTCAGACACAGAGCGAAGTCGAGCAACTGCTGGACGTAAACGCCGCTGCCTTTCGCTTGTGGCGTGCCACACCGATGCGCGAACGTGTCACAGCCTACCGTCGGCTATCCGCTGTCCTGCGCGAGCGTTCGGACATCATCGCTGGGCTGATCACCGCTGAGATGGGTAAAACGCTCGCTTCTGCACGGGCTGAAGTTGAGAAGTGTGCGGCGACCATCGACTGGATTGCCGACAACGGCCCGGCGATCCTGGCCGATGAGCCTGTCAACGTAGACGGTGACGACGAGGTGCACGTTTCCTTCTTGCCGATCGGCACCGTGCTGGCGGTGATGCCCTGGAATTTCCCGCTGTGGCAAGTGATTCGCGCGTCGGGGCCGATCATGCTGTCGGGTAACGGCTTCATGCTCAAGCATGCGCCGAACGTCATGGGCTCGGCCTATGCCCTGCAGGACGCCTATGAGGCCGCAGGCTTTCCCAAAGGTCTGTTCGTCAACCTGATCGCTGATAACGACACCGTCGCTCGCACCATCGAAGATCCACGCATCGCAGGTGTGACGTTGACGGGCAGCATGCGCGCCGGTTCTGCCGTCGCGGCTACAGCGGGCAAGGCGCTCAAAAAGAGTCTTCTGGAACTGGGCGGCTCCGATGCCTTTATCGTGCTGGCCGACGCCAACATCGACCTGGCCGTGAAGGCTGCGGTTGAAGCGCGCTTTCAGAATGCTGGACAGGTCTGTCTGGCTGCCAAGCGTTTTATTGTCGAGCAGCCGATTGCCGAGGAATTCACCCGCAAGTTTGTCGAGGCGGTGAAGCAGCTGAAAGTTGGTAACCCGCTGGACAGCGCCAACAATGTCGGGCCAATGGCTCGCGGCGATTTGCGCGATGAGCTCGACGGTCAGGTACAGCGCACCCTTGCCGCTGGCGCAACCTTGCTGCTCGGCGGCAAGAAGATTGAAGGCCCAGGCAATTTCTACGAGCCAACGGTGCTGGCTAACGTCCAGCCTGGCATGGCCGCATTCGACGAAGAAACGTTCGGCCCCGTCGCAGCGATAACCGTCGCCAACAATGCCGAGCACGCCATCGTTCTGACCAACACCAGTGATTACGGTTTGGGTGGCAGCCTGTGGACCCAGGACATGGATCGCGCACAACGCATTGCGCGTCGGCTGGAAACGGGTGGTGTCTTCATCAATGGCTTCCCTGCAACCAACGCCCGTATTCCGGTGGGTGGCGTGAAAAAGAGCGGTTACGGTCGCGAGCTCTCGCATTTTGGCTTGCGGGAATTCACCAATGCGCAGGCCGTATGGGCCAAGAGCATTGACTGAACACCTCCGTAACGTGTCTGAATGGCAGAGAGAAAAATCATGAGTGATCGTTTCGCAAGCCCAATCCTGCAGCCCGTCAAACTGGGCGGACTGCAACTGAAGAACCGAATTGTGATGGCGCCGATGACCCGCAGCCGCGCGGACGATGCCGGTGTTCAACCTGACTACGTTGCTGAGTATTACGCCCAGCGGGCGAGTACCGGGCTGATTGTGACGGAAGCAACCAATATTTCCGCCCAGGCTCGGGGCTATACGCGAACCCCGGGGATCTGGACCGAAGCGCAGATCGCTGCATGGAAGCGCGTGACCGAGGCAGTGCATCGCCAGGACGGCAAGATCTTCCTGCAACTTTGGCACACCGGACGCATGTCGCACCCCGATATGCACAATGGCGATCTTCCCATTGCGCCATCGGCGATCAAGCCTCACGGACAGATCCGGGTGCACGAAGGCATGAAAGATTTCGTCACGCCACGGGCACTGGAAACCGCTGAAATCCCGCTGATCGTCGAGGATTATCGCCGTGCCGCTGAAAACGCCAAAGTGGCCGGCTTTGATGGTGTGGAGGTGCATTCGGCGAACAACTATCTGCTCGAGCAGTTCGTGCGTGACAGCACCAATGTTCGAACGGATCGGTATGGCGGCTCGCTGGAAAACCGTCTGCGCTTTCCTCTGGAGGTGGTCCAGGCAGTGATCGACGTGTGGGGTGCCGACCGTGTCGGTATCCGCATCTCTCCGGTGACCACCACGCCCGGCGAAACACCGCTGGACAGCAACACCATGGTCACCTTTGGTGCCTATGTTGCCGCGCTGTCAGACCTTGGGCTTCTGTACATCCATGAAATAGAGGGCGTTACTCAACTGAGCCGCGAAGAGGTCAATGGCGTCAACTTTGCCGAACTGCGGCAGCGTTTCAGCGGTGCCTATATTGCTAACAACCAGTACACGCTGGATCTGGCCGAGCAAACGCTGGCGGCGGGCGACGCTGATTTGTTCAGTATTGGTCGTCCTTTCATCGCCAACCCTGACCTGATCTACCGCCTGGCCAGCGGAGCGCCGCTGGCGGAAGCGCCAAAAGTCTATTGGTACGGCGGCGACGCCACGGGTTATTCAGACTGGCCGGCAATGGGCTGACGTCGCATCCCCTCGTTAATCCGCGCTCCATCCCAAGCCGTCGCCCATGCGACGGCTATTTCATGCGCCTGCAAACCCTTCGCCCGTCGCTCATCGACTCTGAAGAAAAAAACCTCCATGCTGGTGATCTGCGGCAACCTGCTGCCCCAGCCACTATTCGAACAGAGACGTCTTTCACGCCTGTTGATAACTCCGATCCGATCAAGCGGCATGCATGGCAGTCACGCGTTTGCCTTCCGATTTGCCCGCCTGCTGCACCGCCCAGTTCATGAATTCCACAATCGCCCATTCCTCGCGCCGTTCCTTGGCGCAGTACACGAAGTAGTCGAATTTCAGCTCTGACGTCGCGTTGGTGACTTGCACCAAGCGTTTGGATTGCAGGGCTTCGGAAGCGAAGACGCTGTTGACCAGCGCGATGCCCTGACCGGCGCACGCGGCACTTATCAACAGGGACTCGTCGCCGTAGCTCGAGCCTTGAATCATTTTGCGATTGCCCATGCCGAAGGCATTCATCCACACCTTCCAATAATTGCGCTCAGTGTCCTGCAGCAGTGGATAAGTCAGGCAATCCTGAGGGCTTTCGATCGTCCGTTGCTGGGTGAGCAAGTTCGGGCTGCAGACGGGGATCAGGTAAGAGGACCACAAGCGGGTGGCGTGATTATCCGGACTGCTGGCCATTTCCCGCTGAATGGAGATATCCACATGCCCGTGCTTGAGGTCCGAAAGGCCGTTGCAGATCTGGATCGAGATTTCGATGGTGGGGCAGCGCTCTTTGAAGTCACTCAGCGCGGGGATCAGCCAGGAGCTTGCGATGGTAGACGTTGTGCCAATGGCCAGCCGGGTTTGCCGAGGTTGTTTAAGCGCTGCACCCGACCAGGCTTTTTCGATGACGTCGAAGGTGTCGGACAGTTCGTCGAACAGGCTGCGGCCGCTGGCCGTGAGCTGAATGCCCTTGGCGTCGCGCTCGAACAGGCGCTTGCCGATCTGGTCTTCCAGGCCCTTGATCTGCTGGCTGATGGCGGCCGGGGAAACACACAGATGGTCTGCTGCACGTTTCATACTGCCGACCTTGCACACCTCGACGAAGGTGCGAAGGGCAATCAACGGGATCGCTCTGCTCATTGCGCATACTCCGCCCACATGTCACTGCCAGTCAGCCAAAGGGTCAATGCGTCTGATCGTGTAGCCATCTCGGTACGTCCTAAAACGGTTCTTGTCCCATGGCCGAGAAGAAAAAGCGGGCACGGCCGGGCCCCGTCTGGTTAGCGCCACCAGACAACTGCGTTTTGGGTTCATCTGTGGATAAGTGAAATCAGGTGGCGGCAGGCGAGTCCTGCGTTGATTGCACCGGCTTGGGCTTGCTCTTGCTGAGCACGAACCACACGGCCAGACAGATCAGGCCGCCGCCGTAGAGGTGGCCGGCGGACAGGTGTTCATCAAGGAACATCACGCCCCACAGCACGCCGAACGGTGGAATCAGGAAGGTCACGGTGAGGGAGCGGACCGGGCCGATGTCGGCGATCAAGCGGAAGTAAAGGATGTAGGCACACGCGGTGCAGATGAAACCAACGGCCGCCAGCGATAGCCAGACGGTGGAGTCACCCCAACTGGCGGGCGGATTAACGGTGGTCGAAATCGCGAAGAACGGCGCTAGGAACAGAGTGGCACCGACCTGACTGCCGAATGCGACCAGTTTGGCATCCAGGCCGCCTTTGTCGGCGATCCATTGACGTGTCAGGAAACCTGCTGCGCCATAGCAACTGGTGGCGACGAGGCAAGCCAGCGCGCCCATCACCACGGTGGTGGTAAAGGTCATCGGACCGGTCGTGGTCAGCAACGTGATCCCCAACAGGCCAATGAAAACACCCGCTGCTTTCTTGGGCGTCAGAGTGTCGTTGAAGAACATCGAGCCAATCAACACGCCCATCAGTGGCGTTGTGGCGTTGAGAATGGCGGAGTAACCCGCTGGCAACAACATGGCCGCCATGCTGTACATCAGGAACGGAATACCGGAATTGATAACGCCCAGTACCATCGTGGCTTTGAGTTTGCCCTGAAAGTCATGCTGCGTCTTGAGGATGGCGAGGATCACCAGTAAGCCGATCGCGCCGAGCAGCACACGAAAGAATGCCGTGGGTAATGCGCCCAGTACGGGAGCCGCTACACGCATGAACAGAAAGCTTGCTCCCCAGATCGCGGCGAGGAGCAGTAGCCGAACATAATCCGATGGCCTCATGAGACGTTCTTCCTGAATCTACTGCATTCAACAAAACGACCCGGAAGGTGTAGATTGACGCTCGCCGAGTCAGGGTGTGATGATTTGAGCAGTGTCTGAAGGCGTGCTCAAGCGAGCTTTTCTTAAGCACATTAGATTTTCTTAACTGAGGACCGGCATGAAATTCCCGCCCCTGCACGCGTTGTTGTGTTTTGAAGCGACGGGGCGTCACGCCAGCATGAAAAGCGCGGCGGGCGAGCTTTTCGTCACTCCAGCAGCCATCAGCCAACAGATTGCCAAGCTTGAAAAGGCGGTCGGCGTCACGTTGTTCATCCGTAACACCAAGCGCCTGGAGCTGACCCCGGAAGGCAAGATTTACCTGCGCGCCATTCGCCCGGCACTCGGACAGATATCCGACGCGACCCAGCGTCTGATGAGCGATAACGGCCCCAATACCATCACGGTCAGCTGCACCAGCGGCTTTGCGATGCAGTGGCTGCTGCCGCGCTTGCCTGATTTCCAGGCCATCTGTCCCGGTATCGAAGTGCTGATCAGCACCACCAACCGGCTGGTTGACCTACTCGGTGACGGCGTGGACTTTGCCGTGCGTCACGGCCTGGGTCGGTACCCAGGGCTTGAGGTTGAGATGCTGATCAATGACCGTCTACAGCCGGTGTGCAGCCCAAGTCTGTTGCCGGATTCGCGTTTTCTGTCGTCCCCCATCGATCTCAAGAACTACAACCTGCTCCACGATGAGCACCGCGAAGACTGGGCCTTGTGGCTCAGGGCGGTGGGGATCGAGGATGCCGAAGCCGCGGTGCACAAAGGGTCGGTTTTTGTGGATTCCAACGGCGTGATCGAAGCGGCCCTGGCGGGCATGGGGATTGCGCTGGTGCGTCGCTCGTTGATCCGCGAGGAACTGGCCTCAGGCCGTCTGGTGGTTCCCTTTCGCGCGACCATCGACACGCCGATCGCGTACTACCTGGTGTATGACGAGACCGCCATCCTGCCTAAGTCCAGCCGGCAATTCAGGGACTGGCTGGTCTCACAGGCCGTCGCCAGCCAGCGCGAATTCACGACGCGCTGATTACCTGCCTCTCAGAGCGCACCACGCTTACGGGCATCATGCTGTCTGCTTTTTTATTCGTTTTTTTGGGGCAGTTAAGCCCTGCTTCAGTGTCGATCGATGGATCAAGACCCACCCAAAACACACCTAATCCATTGATAAGTCAGATGATTAAGCAATGTTGAGTTAAGTCAAACTTAACCGGTAATTGCGTATTTCTTGTTTGCTCCCTCCTGCGATTTTCTTCAGCTTATCCCTCAACTCAACGGCGTTGTGCTGCACGGGCGTACGCCGATAAACAACGAGCAGAAATGCTCCGGGTTGAAGGAGAACTTCATGACTGACTTTCAAATTTTTCGCCCCATGGCCTGGGACAAACTGGTTCATGAATATGATCTGGACGGTTCCCGATTGCTGCCGTGGGACGGTTATCCGACGCCCATCGGCGGCGGCTGGTGCGTCGTGCGCCCGCACACTAAATCGTTGTCGCATACCCAGATCGATCAAGAGTTCTTTATCGGGATAAAAGGGACAGCCAAGTTGGTGGTCGGCGATCAGACGTACCCGTTCACCATGGGCGATATCGCCGCCATCCCCAAACACACCGATCACTACGTGTTGAATGACACGGACGAAGACTTCCACTTTTATGTGGTCTGGTGGGATCGCGATTCAGCCAACCGCTTCCTCGATGAAGACGCTCAGCAAGCCGTGGCTTCAAACGCATTTGCGCTGCAAAAGGCGACGGTACACGACGTGTCCGAACAGAGGGCTTCGTGATGGGCAAGTTACTGGTCACCATCACGCCGCCCACACCTAACGGCGACCTGCACATCGGTCACATGGCCGGTCCTTTCCTGGCCGCCGATATCTTCACGCGCGCGCAACGTCAGCGGGGTCATGACTGCACGCTGGTGTCCTACTCGGACGACTATCAATCGTACATGCTGCGCCGAGGCATCGAACTGGACCGCGCGCCGCAGGAGCTGGCGCTGGAGAACACCGACAAGATCAACGACACCCTGAAAAAAATGGGGATCGAGGTCGATTTCTGGATGCGTCCGTACCGCAACAATTACTTCAAGAAAGCTGTGGAGGAAATGTACGAGTACGCGGTGAAGGCGGGTGCCATTTACAAGAAAGTCAGCCAGGAACCTTACTGCGAGCACTGTGACAAATGGGGCTACGAGGCGTTCGGTCGTGGTAACTGCGACTACTGCGGCTCGGACTCCGATGCGAGCCAGTGCGAAGAATGCGCGCACACGCCCAATGCCCCGAAGATGAGCAACTTCCACTGCAAACTCTGCGCCTCGCAAATGATCTGGCGGCCAGTGGAGCGCGAGTTTCTGGCGCTGTCCAACTTCCGTAATCACCTCAAGAGCAGCTTTGAGCACGCGCCGCTGCGCCCGTTCATTCGTCGCTTTCTGAACGAAGAGTTCGAGCTGGGTCCGCTGGACTGGGCGATCACCCGTCCTCACGACGGCGGTCTGGACCTTAAACCCGATGGCAGTCGGCGTATCCACACATGGGTGATGGGGTTGTCCGGCTACCTGGGGGCCTTCCGCGAATACCTCAACGAGCACAAGCACGCGCCGTGGGAATACGACGAGTACTGCCGCTCTGGCAAGGGCCGGATGGTGCATTTCCTGGGCTATGACTGCGCCTTCAGCCACATGATGGTGTATCCATCGCTGCTGCAGACCATGCATGGCTACCGCATGCGTCAGACCTTCTACACCAACCAGTTCCTCACCCTGAATGGCAAGAACCTGTCCACCAGCCGCAACTATGCGATCTGGGCTCGCGACCTGGTTGACGAAGCCTGCACCGACAGCGCTCGGTTCTACCTGGCATTGATCGCGCCCGAACAGGACACCGATGACTTCGACGTGGAGAAATTCGCCGCCTGGCGCGAAGAGACCTTCAACGAAGTGCTGGTCAAGTTGGCTGCACAGGCCGAGCGCGAGCGTGTCGACGGCGACAGCCTGAAGGTGACATCGGCGGATGCTGCGGCGATCAAGATCCTCGTTGCGCGCTGGTTCGAGGTCACATCGGTGGATCACTTCACCATGAAAGGTCTGGCCGTGTTGCTGTCCGACGTGATCAACGCGGCCCGTGATCGCCAACTGCTCGGCAAACGGATTTTGCCGTACATGGCGTTGATCGGTGCCATTGGCGCGCCGGTGTTTCCGGACCTGGCCCGGCAGATTTTGCGCTACTGCCGTTTCACCGAGAACGAAGTGTTTCAACAGCTGGTGTACGTCAGCGCCGTGGAATACGAGATCTGATCAGGGAGGCCGCTGATGAAAACCTCATTCGATGTGATCGTGATCGGCGCCGGTGTCATGGGCGCCTCGATTGCTGCGGCGCTGGTCGAGAACGGCCTGGACGTTGCACTTATGGAGAAGGGCATCGGCGGCGGTCAGGGCGCGACGCGCGATACCGGTGGCATCGTTAGAGGCCTGGAGCTTGACCCTGAACTGCGTCCGCTCACCCGTCGCGGGGCGCACCATGGCAGCACCGGCATTGTTCATGCGTTATTCGAACAGGCGCTCAAGCGCACCGGTGTCGCTTACATCGCAAGCTCCGAGGTGTGTGGCCAGTATCTGGATGCCGTGGGCACTGAAGGCACTCAGAACGTCGAGTTGCACGCGTCCGTGAGTGCGTTGGATAACGGACGTTTTTCAGCGTTCTGTCCGGACGAATGCCTGCTCATCGAGCGCAATGGCGGCATGGTCGATGCGCGGGTCACGGTGTCCAATCTGTGCCGCTACGTCAGCGAAAAGGCGACGTTCCTGGATCATCTGGCGGTTGACCGCTGCGTCGAGCTCGATGGGCATGTGCAGGTTCACGCGGGCAAATTGTGCCTGGAGGCCACGTGGATCGTTGATGCCTGCGGCGCTGACGGGCCGCTGGCGCGGCCTCATGGGGCGGTGCATGCGCGCACCATCCCGTACACCCGCCTGGGCTGCGACCAGGCGCCGAGCATGCCGGTCATTGCGCATCACCTCAATACCTATCTGCTGCCGCTCGGACGCAGTCTGATGCAAGTCGGCGGTCAACGGCGTCAACGCGCGGCGCATGCGAGTCAGTTGAACCTGTCGTTGATGGACAACGAGCAGGATGTGATGGAACGCGTGGCCAGGCTGGGTTACGACAAACATCACTGCACGCCCGTCGTGACCCAGATCGCCTGGGACGCCTACACCGATGATGGACGCCCGTTGATTGGCCGTTCCTCCAGCAAAAGCCATGTCTACCTCGCGACAGGGTTCTGCGGCATCGGCTTCAAGATGGCGCCGAGCGTCGCCGAGCTGCTGGCATTCGAGTTGGGTGGGTTGATGTCCGGCACGTCGATGGACGCCGGCCATCGCACCATCATGCAAGCCTTCTGCCCGTCGCGATTTACCGAGGTCGCCTTGTCATGATGCGCCTTGGAATCTGTGCGGCGCTGGACGTCGGTACCACCTTGCATGCACGCAGTTTCCTGCGGGGCGTTTACCTCTCCAGCCATTTGTTCAGCAACGTGCGCACGGCGAGGCATTTTTACTTTGATGATGGCGCCAGTGCCGAAGGAGGAAGGGCGGCGGCAAGGTATTTCATCGATGCGAAAGTCGATGCAGTGATCGGCCACTTCGCCTCCGAATCGGCGGCCGCCGTGGTGGAAAGTTATGCACAGGCAGGCATTCCCTTGATTCTTCCGGCGTCCACCTGTGCCGCGCTGACCGAAGACGGCCGCACCACGTTCAGGGTGTGCGCGTCCGACCGTGTGCTCGCCAGGCGCCTGTTGGCATTTGCCGAAACTCAAGGTCTCGTAAGACTCGCGCTGTTCGCCGATCCGAGTCTTCATGGGCAGCAACAGTTACGCGAACTTCAAACCGCAGCGAAGTTATCCACAGTCGAGTTGGTAAACGACAGTGCAGATGCCGACGCCCTGGTATTTTGCGGTCGCTTGAAAGCCAGCCGCCAGTTCCTTGTGGAAAACCGGGCATCGGGTTGTGGATTACCCCTTTTGTTTACCGACGATGCGGCGTCGCCTGCGCTGGTCGCGGGATTGGCACACCCCGGGACCGTCTATGTCGTCAGCTTCCCGGTGGCCAGTGATCTGCCTGAAGCGCAGTCAGTCGACCTGGTTTATCAGCGCCTCTATGGCGAGCAAGCACCGGTCTACGCCATTGAAACGCTGGCGGCGTTTTCGCTGGTGGATCTGGCGGCTCGTCAACGCGGCGGGCTGCTCGATGCGCTGCGCTATGAACAGTTTTCCACGCCTGCCGGCCCTATCAGTTTCAGCAACGGGGAGAACGATCACGCCCGGGTTTCGCTGTGGGTCTACACCGACGAGCACGTCCATGAGCGACGTCTGCTGAGTTGAATCGAGCCGATCCACGGCTCGCCAAGTCTTTAAACCTTTCAGGAAGAACCACCATGAATCAGTTTGAAATCGAGGGTTTGCGTCAGGAGCTGGACGTCGTGTCGGTCGGCTTCGGTCCCGCCGGTATCGCGCTGGCCTGTGCGCTGGAAGACGAGGCAGAGGACAACGGCAAGAAGCCGTTTGCGCGCGTAAGGTTTTTCGAAAAAGGCCGCGATTCGACCTGGCATGGCGCGTTTCTGCTGGCGGGCACCGACATCAACCATCATGTGTTTCGTGACCTGGTGACCCCGCGTAACCCGCGCAGCCGCTTCTCGTTTGCCATGTACCTGAAAGAAAAAGGGCGCCTGTACAAATTCGGGTTGTTGGGTCGTCCGGCCAGTCGAGTGGAATGGTCCGACTACATCGGTTGGGTTGCCGCACAGTTGAAGGACTATGTGTCCTACGACGAAGGCGTGCTCGACGTATTGCCCGTCGCGGAAAAAGGCATTTTGCGCGCTGTCGATGTGGTGACCGCTCAAGGCACCTATCGCACAAAGCGTCTGGTGCTGTCCCACGGCAGCCTGCCGAGAATTCCTGAAGCGTTCAGCGCTCATCTGGGTGGCCGCGTGTTCCACACCTCGCAATACCTCAAGAACATTCATCTGGGCGGCGGCCCCATTGCCCAGCGCTGGTTGGTGCTGGGCTCAGGCCAAAGCGCGGGTGAGGCCGTGGCGCATCTGCTGGGCGCCGCGCCGACCACCCAAGTGCATTCGGTACACCGAGGCGTGGGTTTCCGCGTCGGTCAGTTGGGGCAGTTTCCCAACATGGCGTTCCTGCCCGAACAGGTGGATTACTTCCATGAGCTGGAGCCCGCGCGTCGCAGCAAGGTGTTCGACGAGATTCGTTCGACCAACTATGCAGGCATCGACGCCGACGAGAGTCAGGCCTTGTACTCATTCATGTACGAAGGTGAGGTGAGTGGGCATCAGCGTCTGAATCTTCACACCTGGTCCGACGTGGTGTCTGTGGAAAAAGTCGGTGATGCCTACTCGGTGGTGCTGCGTGACAGCAACACCGGTCTGGAAACCACGTTGTATGTCGACGGCATCGTGCTTGGTACGGGCTACGAACAACTGGCGGTGCCGCCGTTGTTGACGTTGCTGCAACCGTGGCTGCTGCGCGACGAGGACGGGACCCTGGCCGTGGATCGCCACTACCGCGTTGGGTTGCAGAACAGCGAAGGCGTGCAGATTCTCGCCAACGGCACGTCTGAAAAGACTCACGGCATCAGCGATGCGCAGTCGTTTTCGATGGTGGCGCTGCGGGCCCAGCAACTGACCGATGCGCTCCTGGCGACCCAACCACGGCAACTGGCGCCCGTGGTCGCGCACCCGGCGCGATCCAGGTCGGTACGCGTCGAGGCACGGCCATGAATTACATCTCTCACATCGTTGGCGATTCGAATTTCGTTCGCCTCAAGGGGCTGGGTTTCGAGAACCTGCATTTGAAGCTCGAGTCCTGCAACCCGGCGGGCTCGATCAAGATGAAAACCGCCATCGGCTTGATCGACTCCTACGCCGAGCGTCGACTTATCCACAAGGACACGGTGCTCATCGAATCGTCCTCGGGCAACCTCGGCGTGGCGCTGGCTATGATCTGTGCCGAACGTGGTTACGCGTTCTGCTGCGTGGTCGATCCCAATACCAACCTGCACAACATCAAGATGATGGAAGCGTTTGGCGCGAAGATCGTCATCGTCACCGAGCGTGACGACAACGATGGCTACCTCGGAACGCGCATTCGTTACATCCGCGATACCGTTGCCCGCGACCCTCGCTACTTGTGGCTCAACCAGTACAGCAATCCGGCCAACGCGCGCACCCACGAACTGACAACGGCGCGATCGATCCATATCGCCTTTCCGGCCCTGGACTACCTGGTGGTCGGCGCCGGCACCACCGGAACGTTGATGGGCTGCGTGCAGTATTTCCGCAAGCATTCGCCGCGGACCAAGATCATTGCCGTGGACAGCACGGGATCGGTGACGTTCGGTCAGGCGCCGGGCAAGCGGTTCATTCCTGGCTTGGGTTCCAGCCAGATGCCGCCGATCTTCCGCGCCAATCATCTGCACAAACAGCAAGTGGTGGACGAGCGCGCCACGGTCGCCATGTGCCGCTGGCTGGCCAAGTCCAATGGCGTCCTGGCAGGAGGCTCGACCGGCACCGTGGTCGCCGGCTTGGCAGCGCCCTCGCTGGGGATTCCCAAAGACGCCGTGATCGTGGCGATCTCTCCGGACGCCGGCGAGCGCTATCTGGAAACGATCTACAACGACGAATGGGTGATGCAGAAGTTCGGCCGCACCGAGCTGGCGGCGCTGAGCTCGCAACCCATTAGCCGCTACCTGAAAAACTACGTTCACACCTTCGAAGGAGAAGCGCTGAATGTCTGATTTTCATGTCATTCCGGGGGCGGTAATCAAGGACATTCTCGACAGCCAGTCCCACACCATGGTGGCGCGGGTCGAGCAGGTGTACCTGCAGCATCACGACGGCCAGACCCTCAACCCGGACAGCTATTTCCTGCGTTTTCCACAGCAACCCGCCAACCGGATCATCGCTCTGCCTGCGTCCCTTGAGGGCGACGACGCGGTGGCGGGCATCAAATGGATTTCGAGTTTTCCGGGCAACGTGGCGCAGCAGAAACCTCGTGCTTCGGCGGTGGTGATCCTCAACGACCGCGAGACGGGTTATCCCTATGCATGCCTGGAAGGCGCGCAGATCAGCGCGGTCAGAACGGCTGCTTCGGCTGTGTCGGGCGCTTACTGGCTCAACGGTCAGTCGCACAAGGCTGCGTCCGTAGGATTTGTCGGCGCGGGTGTCATCGCACGCAACATTGCGCGAATGCTGGCTGTGGAAAACTGGAAAATCGGGCACGCCCTCGTGCACGATTTCGATGATGCTTCGGCCAAAGCGCTCACGGCGTATGTCGAACAGATCGACTTATGCACAGCCCGCGGCGGGTCGCTGGAAGAAGTGCTTGCCGCCGATCTGGTGATCTTCGCCACCACTGCTGGCGAGCCGTACGTCAAGCCGCCGATGGGTTTCCGAGCCGGTCAGGTCGTGCTGAACATTTCGTTGCGTGACATCGCGCCGCAATTGCTTCTTGCGGCCAACAACCTGTGCGATGACGTCGAGCACTGCATGAAGGCCAACACCTCACCCAATCTGGCCGAGCAACTTACCGGAAACCGCGACTTCATGAATGGCACCCTCGCGGGCCTGATTCGCGGTGAGGTCACGCTCGACCCTGGCAAAGCGTCGATCTTCTCGCCGTTCGGCCTGGGTGTGCTGGACCTGGCGCTGAGCAAATTCATCGTCGACACCGCGCTGGCTGAGTCACGCGCTGTTGCCATTGATTCGTTCTTTGGAGAAACACTGAGATGGAACTGAGCACCGCGCTGCCAACGGAAAGACTGGCTGTGGACGGCAAGCAGAAGCCTGCCATCAAGATCGGTATCGTCGGCTGCGGTTCTCGCGGGCTGACGGTGCTGGAGCGCTTGTGTGCATTGGCGGGCACCGGCGAGCGACGCATCGAGATCAATCTGTTCGATCCCCATCGACCCGGTCCGGGCCTGCATTCGGTGGAGCAGCCGGAGTATTTGATGCTCAACACCGTGGCGTCTCAGATCTCGATGTTTCCCGATCAGGCTGCGCTCGGTGGTTTCAGTGGCCGCCAAGGGCCTGACTTTTACCAATGGTGCCTGCGTTTCAAGTCCGCAGAGCGAACTGTGCAGCCCAACGCATTCCTCCCTCGGGCGTGGCTCGGGGAATACCTCGCCTGGACGTATGAAGAGGTGATCCGTTCCCTGCCAACGAACGTGCGGGTGAAACATCATGCCCGGGTTGTGGATAACGTTGAACACACCGATCTGGGCGGGTTTGTCTTGTACACAGGCGCTCAAAAACACCCGGTTGATTGGTTGCTGATAACGGTCGGGCACGCCGAAAGTGCTCTGCCGGTGAACATTTCCAACGGTCTTACAAAAAGCTTTCAGGCTTATCCACAGCCCTATGCGCTGGAAGGGATTTCGTCCACAGATGCGGTCGGTATCGAAGGGCTCGGGTTGTCCGCGATGGATGCTGTGGCGGGCCTGACGGTCGGTAGAGGCGGGCAGTTTGTGCAAGCGCCTGAAGGCTTGCATTATCGGGCTTCTGGCCAGGAACCCCGCCTGTTCATGTATTCACGCAGTGGCCTGCCATACCGGACCCGGCCGGACATCACGCCACACCGTGTGGGCGGTTCGCCGCTGATCTTTACCTTGTCGGCGGTTGCTGATCTGCGCGCTGAAAACCCACAGGGGCTGGACTTCGAAGCCCAGGTCCTGCCGCTGCTCAAAGCTGAAATGCTGGCTGAATACTTCGGCATGATTGCAGCGCTCCAGGGCGAGTCCTCCTTGAGAATCAAATCCGAGATCGCCAACGCTTTTCTGATGGGCGAAATCCAGACCAAAGCGGCTGAGCTGGCGCAGCGGTTTGCTGTGCCCATGCTGGAAGACAGTGCCTTTAACCCTCGGTACCTGAAGGCGCCTGTGGATAATTATTCAAGGTGGGTCAAAGCCTTCATTGAAAACGATGTGAAGGAGAGCATTCTCGATCTCGATCACAGCCCGATCAAAGCTGCAGTGGAGGTGTGGAGGAGCTGCCGTGAACAATTGCGTCGCGTTGTGGATAACCAGGGCCTGACGCCTGAGTCTCACCGGATTTTCTTCAACGAATACGCGCCGCTGGTCAATCGCATGGTCGCCGGCCCTCAAAAGGAACGTCATCAGGAGTTGCTGGCGTTGGCTCAGGCGGGCGTTCTGCAGTGGGTGCATGGCTCAAAGGTTATCCACAGCGCCAGCACGTCAGACGTTTCAGTCACGCTCGACGATGGACAGGTGTTAGTGCTCGACGCGGTAATCCAAGCCCACGTCAGCGATAACCGCACGACCGCCTCGCAGCCGCGCATCATCCGTCAACTCCGCGAAAGCGGAATTATCCACAGCGTCAACGGCAACGGTGAAGCGCCCTTCGTCGACAGTCACGGCAAGGCACAGCCGAATCTGTGGATAACCGGCCCCATCGTCGAAGGCGCGACGTATTACAATCACTATGTGCCTTCATCAGGCAGTTACTCGAGGGCGTTCGTGGATGCTGACCGGATAGCGCGGGAGATGCTGGGTATGGCGGTCACTGCTTGAAAGTTAATCGCAGCCTTGCTGAGGCCCCTTTCCTCTGTGGGAGCGAGCTTGCTCTGGGCAGCATCCGGACGAATACGGAGTGTCTGCAATATCAAAGGTGAATGACACGGCGCATTCGTCAGCAAGCTGGACTCCCACAGAGGCATGTTTCAGATCCGGAATCGTCATGAACCCTATGCTCAACACATCGTCCCCGAAGCCGCGCAACTCAACCCGGCTTTCACCGGCAAATACTGGCGGCGGATGCGCTCCAGCTCCCCGCTGGCGCGCAAGGTGTCGATCGCGTGATTGATGGGCGGCAGCCATTGCGCGTGCTGGGGCTGAAGCTTGAACACCAGTGGCGCTTCGCTGAGTTTCGCCCCCTGGCTGAACAGATGGGGGTCCAGGTGGTTGCTGGTCACTAACGCGTCGAAGATATCGTCGACCATCGCGATGGCGTCGACACGTCCGTTTCCGAGCAATTTGATCAACGCGTCCTCTTGAGACGTCTCAAGCCGATCGAGCCTGTGTGCCGCTATGGCCGGATCCAGTGCCCAGTAGGTATAGCCGCGTACCATGCCGATCGTAAGCTGATTCAGCTGCTCGATGGACTGCTTGCGTGCAGGGTGATCGGCGAGGAAGTAGAGGTGCTCGTTGACCTCGGAGTAGGGCTTGGAAAAGACATAATGGCTTTGTTCTTCCGGGCTGTTCCAGATCAGCGCATCGGCGTAATTAATGTCGATTTCGCCTTTCTGCAGCATGGATTGAAGGCGGTTGACCGGGTAGGTGACGAAGGTCACGTCGACATTCGCAAGCTGCATCACCCGCCGCGCGATGTCGACTGACACGCCGAGCAAGTGACCGTTCTCGTCTTCGTAGGCGTAAGGCTTCCATTGCGCGCCGCCCGCCACGTAAGGGCCTGCCAGTACAGGCAGCGCGAGCACGCAAAGCAAACAACCGCCCAACAGTCTGCGTCGAAATCCCATGCGATCCGTCAGCCCAGGCCCAAATGGATCCTAAGCCTAACAGTGGAAAATGTCGGTGATGTGTCGTAATGCCACTATTTGCAGGCGGCTTCACGAAAAATCCGCAAAAAAAGCCCGCGCTGACGGGATCAGGCGGGCTTCGGGTATTGGGAGCGTAGCGGCGAAGGCTCAAGCGCCGGGACTTAAGCGGATGATCTTGGGAAATTCGGACAGCGTCACAGGCGCCGAGCACCGGTCGCCTGTGCATCGCCAGCGCTGTTCGCTGTCGGTCATTCCTTTGTTCGGGGACTGTGTGTCCAGCACGCGGACGGGACCGTTCTTCATCGCCGTGGCAGTGACCTGATCCTCACGCGGCCTCCCGGTCGCCCAGACCACCATGATGCGTTCGCGGCCATCGCTGAAGGCCAGCTTGTAGACGTTATCGGCTTGCAGGCTGTTGCTGGCGTCGTAGTTGAAGTCGCGCAGATACGGACTGATTGCCTTGAGCGTCGAGTAGGCGGGCTTGGGGCTCAGGTCGATATTGAGCAGTCCGAAGTTATGCTCCTGATCGTCGCGCGCCGTGCCGTCATTGATCAGGTCGTACCACCACATACCCTTGATGTTGGGCACGGTGCGGGCCAGGAAATAGGCGCGGGCGAGATACGCCGACTGACGCACCGCGCTGATGCCGCAGTTGCCCTCGTGGCTGGGCCACGCCATTTCGGTCAGGTACAGCGGCACAGGCTTGCCGGCTTTGCCGGAGAAGCGACGGTCCAGATCGCGCAGCCAGTTGATCCAGCTTTCCGGGGTGTTGTGATCGCGGCCTTCGCAATGCACATAGGGGTGCAAGGAGAGGCCGTCCGCGTACTTGAGAACGCCAGCGGCCAGCATGCGGTCAACGAAGCCCCCTTTGATGCCCGCCGACGTAACGGCGCCCGCCAGTACTTTTGCCTGTGGATTGTTCTTGCGAATGATCGGCGTAGCGTCCTTTACCAAGGCCACGTAATCGCTGCTCAGGCGCGCATCGCTCGGGCCTTCGATGTCCCACTCGTTCCAGACTTCGTAATACTTCACCGGGTTGCCAAGCTGCCGGGTGGTGTAGTCGACGTAGTTCAGGTACGGGATTTTGATTTCAGGCTTGCGCGGCTTCGCGTTACCGTTGAACGAGGTGCCGTAGCCCAGAATGACCATGGGGCTCAGGTCCAGTGCGTTGGCGGCGTTCAGCCACGCGCGCCATTGCGGGATGACGCGCAGTTGTTTGGGTGTCGGCTCGGCCGTGGACCAGAAGGCGTCGTCACGTACCGAAGTGACGCCTGCGGCCGTCGCCAGCTCAAGGCTGCGCAACGGCTGGGCCAGGTTGTTCATCGAGTGCGTAGCCACCCCGACAATGAAGGGCTCCGCTACGGCAACGTTAACCATGAACAGGCTGGACAGTAACAGCAGGCCTTTACGGCCAATACTCAGTGCATTCATTGGGAAACTTCCGTGTCAGCTCAATCCGGGCAGGCCGGTCCATTGCGCATGTTCAATCGGCTTTGGGGCGGAGGCCTTCGCGTGCGACCTCGCTGCGAGCGCATGCCCGATGGCCATACCGAGAAACAGGTTGGCCAGGGTCACTTCCAGTGTATCGGTGGTCCAGCTGACGATGCAGATGCAGAAACCGGTCGCCAGCATGGCGCGGCCATAACGAGTGACGCTGTCGGCAAGGATGAAAAACAGCGGGATATGCATGGCATACAGGAACAACCCTGCCAGGCCAAAGGTCGCCCAGAGGTAAACCACCGTGCTGTCGGACACCATGAAAATGTCCGCACCGACCACCGGGAACGCCGCCACGGCACTGCCGACCAGGCCGAAGCCTGCTCCCGTGTACTCACGGTCTTCGTTCAGCAGTACTCTGATCACGTTGGGCCAGGTGTTGACGAGTCGGTCGTAGATCGATGACAGCGAATCGCCCGTCGAGACTTTGTTGGGATCGAAGTCGAACGCCATTGCAATGAATGGCAGTGACATACCGAGCAATACCGCCGCGATGATGACGCCGCGAGTGGTCCAGCGAAACCGCGTGATCATCAACAGGCCAACGCCGCCGATAAACGCCAGCGCCGGCGCCTTACTGGTGGTCAGCACAACGCCGGCAAAACCGATGGCGCAAATGCCCAGCACCAGTGTTTTTGAGCGCAGGGTGGCCATCAGGTACAGGCTGAAGATGGAGATGATGATCGCCAGCGCACTGGAAATCCGGGCAAATCCGGCCGGGCGGTCGGCTTCTTCCGTCGCCCACGTGGTGTTCGCGCTGAGTTCGGTGCCGCCGATGCTGTAGCTGTAACCCTTCCATGGCAATTCTGTGTACTTGTCCAGCGCAATACCGGCGAGTGATGCCAGCAGCGCGAAAGCGATGGCCCACATGAACAGGCGTTTATGCCGGGTGATCTGTTCGCCGCACGCCATGCCGAACAGCAGTGGGCTGATGCCATACAGCGCGAATGCAAAATTGCCCGCACTCGCGCCGTTCAACGCAGCCCAGGCCGCAGACAAGAGCAGCACCAGAAAGCTCAACCACACGCCTGGCCCGGCTTTGAAGCTGCGCAGTTCGAGGGCGAAAAACAAGAGACAGGCGACTTTCGGTGCGTACAGCAGTACCGAAATCCCGGCCTTGTCCAGATAGAAACGCAGGGCGCCGGAAAAGGTTTCGACCAGAATCAGACTGATCGCGACCAGCACGATGGCGGTGGACTTGTCGAACGACAGCATCGACGGCTTTTCAGTGTAAGCAGGGGAGGTCGACATCATGGGTACAGCCCCTCGGGAGCGCAGAAATAGGGAAGAGATCATCGGGCGTGGAGGCGAAAGGCGAGGACGTCGCCTGCAAGGCAAAGCTACCGCTCATCGAAGTCGGCAGTGGCCGTCGATTGAGCTGAAGAGAAGGTCAAGGTCGCAGGCCATATCGGGGAGGTGACGGCCGTTCAGGGTCCCTCTCACGCGGCGTGACAGGGGATATATCAGCCTCAGAAGCGGGGACTGTCAATCAATTAGTCAAATTTTCGGACAGATCTCGTGGAGCCCGAAAATCACAGTCTGTAACTTGTTGAATTGATTGATAGATAAAAATTTGACGCTATAAAACAGGAGGGGAAACGAGCCATAAGCAGCGTTGCCTATGACTCATTTTCGTTACAGATCAGGTGAAGACCTGCCTTTGCTTCAAACTGCTGCGACCCCGTGGGAGCGGTCAGGCATCAGGTGTACTTGCGCTTATCGGGCGCGGGCGGGAAGTACTGATACAGCCACGTTTCGCTCAGTGTGCGATCGCCGGTCTTGATGAACATGCGCATCTCCACCGGGTCAACGGAATCGCTGGTGGGGTACCAGTCGAAAGTCACGCGGAAGCCCTTGATGTCAGGGAGCACCAGGACGTTGAAGTCCTGAACCTTGCCGTTCGACACCGTGACTACCGGCTCGATGCCCGAACCTTCTGGCAAGCGGTCGATCCCGCCGCCGTTGAAATCGACGGCAAAACGGCGGGCCCAGACCTCCGGGTAGTGCTCGCCGGGCGCCCAGCCTTCGATGAAGCCGCCCATGCCCGAACGGGTGGCATGAACCTGAGCCAAAGGCGTGCTCACTGGTGGCAGCGGGCTCCAATACAGCTTGTAGCCGTAGTTCATCGACATGCCGGCCTTGATCGGCACTTTCGGGTTCCAGAACGCAACGATGTTATCCAGCGTCTCTCCGGTCGTTGGCAGCTCCATCAGATCAATCGACCCTTCGCCCCACGCCGTGGTCGGTTCGCACCACAGGCTCGGTCGGCGGTGATACCAGTCGACGGTGTCTTGATAGGTTTTGAAATCGTGGTCGGTCTGCACGAGGCCAAAGCCTTTCGGGTCTTTGTCGGCGAACGCGTTGAACTGCAATTTCGCCGGGTTGTTCAGCGGGCGGCAAATCCACTCGCCATTGCCGCGCCACATCGCCAGGCGATCCGAATCATGGATCTCCGGGTGAAGGGTGTCGCACATACGGCGCTCATGGGTGCCGCAGCTGAACATGCTGGTCATGGTCGCAATACCCAACTGCTCAATGTCGGCGCGGGCGTTGATGTGGGCGTCGATGTCCATGACCACGCGATCGGCCTGACAGTCGATGTCGAAGCGATACGCGCCAGTTGCGCTTGGCGAGTCCAACAGCGCGTAGACCACGAAGCGAGTGGCGTCCTTTGTCGGTTTCTCGAACCAGAATTTGGTGAAGTCAGGAAATTCTTCAGGCTTGTGGGCGTAGGTGTCGATGGCCAGACCCCGCGCCGACAGGCCGTACTGCTTGTTGCTGTCGATCGCGCGGAAGTAGCTGGCGCCGAGGAACGAGAGAATGTCGTTGATCGCAATCTCCGGCGCCTTGAACAGCTTGAAACCGGCAAAGCCCAGATCGCCCTTGAGCTGACTCTGGTCAATGCGGCTGGCTTCGTAATTGAACAGCTCGGGACGGAAATGCACTTCACGCGCTTCTTGGGTCGCGGGGTCGACGCTGTACATGCGCACCGGGGTCTTGAAGCCCGCGCCGACGTGGAAGAAATGCACATCGAGCTGGCCTTTGACGTCGTTCCAAAGGGAATGACCGGCGTCGTATTTGATCGCATTGAACTGCTGAGGCGTCATGTTCGCCAGAGTGGGCGGCAGGTTCTGCTTGGTGCTGACATAGGCTTTGCCGGCCATCTGCTTGGCGAGGTCTTGCAAGGTCTTGAAGTCGAAATGCTCGATTTCGCCATCGGCCGCTGCGGCCAATGCACGTGCAGCGTAAAGGCCCGACGCGGGCAGCGCGCTATAGGCTGCCAACGCCATGGACGCTTTCAGGAGATTCCTGCGATTCATAAGGTGAAGCCTCTGAAGAAATGCTGTGCCTTCCTGCACAAAAAAGTGCGCTTTCCCAATCCTTGCCGAACGCAAATTACCAACAAACAGATAACAATCTCGGCATCTTGTTCGCAAAAAACATAAAAAAACGTTTCAGAGCGCTACTTTCCTGTCTTCAGCGTGTTTCCGATTGTGTCCTCAGGCCTCCTGGATGAACGCCAGGCGCACGGCGAAGCCGATCAGCAGACTGCCGAACAGCCATTGCTGTATCCGTTGCGCCGTTGCATTGCGGGCCAGCCATTTGCCGACCCAACCACCCGCCATGGCGTAGACGCTGTCGAACGATAGGCCGATCAGCACCAGGATCACACCCAGTTTGGCGAATTGTCCGGCGACCGAACCCGCGTTTGCGTCGATGAACTGCGGCAGCAGCACCGAACAGAACAGCAGCGCCTTGGGATTGAGGAGATTGGTCAACAGGCCGCGCAGAATGGCCGTGCGCCAGGAGATGACCGATTCGCCGGAGGTGTCTGCATTTGCCCCACTCATGACGCCCGGCTTGAACATCTTCAGGCCAAGCCACAGCAGATAAGCTGCCCCGCCCATGCGCACGATTTCAAAGGTCCACGGTGAGACTTTGAACAACGTCGCCAACCCCAATGCCGCCAGCGCCACATGGCAACCTCGGGCGACGGCCAGGCCCAAGGCGGTCGCCAATGCCTTGCCACGACCTTGGCGCGCCCCGGTTTGCAACAACAGGATCATGTCCGGGCCGGGCATCAGCAAGACCATGGACAGGGCGAGTACAAACAGCGCGAGGTTTTCCATTCTTCAGCTCTCCGGCGGCGATAACGGAAGAAAATTCTACGGCCGAAGGACGGGGCAGGTGGTTGCGTGTTTGACCCTGCTAGCGCGTAGTATTGGCAGTTTCTGCCCATTAACAGACTGAAAAGGCCGCTGGTATGCCAAACCGCCTAAATGTGAAGCTGGACGCGTATGACCGGCGCATTCTCAACGCGCTTCAACGGCACGGTCGTCTGACCAACGTGCAGCTCGCCGATGAGATCGGATTGTCTGCGTCGCCTTGCTTGCGGCGAGTTCGCCATCTGGAGGACACCGGGGTCATTCGCGGTTATCAGGCAGCGCTGGACGCCGAGACGCTCGGCTTGGGCCTGACGGTGTTTATCGGGGTGAAGGTCGACCGTCACCATGAGGACGAAGCGCAGAAATTTCATCAGGTGGTGTCTGAATGGCCTGAGGTCATCTCGGCGTATCTGGTGTCCGGCGAGGCGGATTTCCTCCTGCAGGTGGTCGTGCCCGACTTGCGCGCGTACGACCGGTTTCTCTCCGATACGCTGCTGAAAATGCCGAGCGTGCGGGACATCCGCAGCAACTTCGCGATCCGCACGCTCAAGCCACAAGGGCCACTGCCGCTCGGGCATTTGCCGGTTTGAATTCATCCGCCTGAAAACCTGTGGGAGCGAGTTGGTCTGGGCGGCATGCCGACGAATGCGGTGGATCAGCACAATAGATATCGGCTGACCGGTCGCATTCGCTGCCGTCGTAACCTCCGACGTCTCCTACAGGTTCTGTGCTGGCGTTTACAACGATCTGTGATTGGTGCTTTACGCCTGCGTCGTGTGCCCTCCGGCGCCCATCGCCGCCTGGCGTAAGGCCTCGGAGCGGGTCGGGTGAGGGTGACAGGTCAAGGCGACATCTTCTGCTGACGCCGCAAACTCCATGGCCACGCAGTACTCGGCAATCATTTCGCTCACGCTTGGGCCGACCAGGTGCACACCCAGAATTTCGTCAGTCTTCTCATCAGCGAGTACTTTCGCAAAGCCGTCGGTTTCGTGATTCACCTTCGCCCGACTGTTGGCGCTGAAAGGGAACTTGCCGACCTTGTAGGCACGACCTTCCTCTTTCAACTGCTCTTCGGTCTTGCCGACACTGGCCAGTTCCGGCCATGTGTAGATCACATTGGGGATCAGGTTGTAGTTGAGCTCGCCTTTCTTGCCGACAATACGTTCCACGCACACCGCCGCTTCGTCCTCGGCCTTGTGCGCGAGCATTGGCCCCGACGTTACATCGCCGATCACCCAGATACCGTCGACGGCCGTGCGATGGCCTTTGTTGGCGAGCACGCCGCGCTTGTCCACTTCAAGGCCGACGGTTTCCAGGCCCAGACCTTTCGTCACGGGACGACGGCCGATGGAAACCAGCACGTAATCCGCTTCGATCACCTCTGCTTCGCCGCCTGCAGCGGGCTCGACGGTCAGGCTGACGCCTGAATCGCTCGCAACGGCCGAGGTCACTTTTGAGCTCAGCTTGAAGTTCATGCCCTGACGCGACAGCGAGCGGTGCAATGTCTTGCCGGCTTCCAGATCCGTGCCGTGGGCAACGTGGTCTAGGAACTCGACGACCGTGACTTTCGCGCCCAGACGCCGCCAGACCGAACCCAGCTCCAGACCGATCACGCCGGCACCAATGACTACCAGATGCTTGGGCACTTCACTCAACGACAGCGCGCCGGTCGAATCAAGAATGCGAGTGTTGTCGATGGTCACACCGGGCAGCGGCGTAGGCTCCGAGCCTGTGGCAATGATGATGTCCTTGGCTGTCAGCTCGGTTTCTGCACCGCTGGCGTCCTTGACGATAACCTTGCCGGGGCCTGCAATGCGTCCCCAGCCCTTGATCCATTCGGCCTTGTACTTGCGGAACAGGAACTCGATGCCCTTGGTCAGGCCCGTCACGCTCTCGGCTTTCTGCGCCATCATTTGCGCGAGGTTCAATGTGGGCGTGACCTCGATACCCAGCTTCTTGAATTCTTCTCCCGCCGCCGCTTCATATAACTCGGACGCATGGAGCAAGGATTTGGACGGGATGCAGCCGACGTTCAAACAGGTGCCGCCCAAGGTCTCACGGCCTTCGACACAGGCAACTTTCAGACCCTTCTGGCCAGCGTGAATGGCAGCGTTGTAGCCGCCTGGACCGCCACCGATGATAACGACGTCGTAGTGACTCATGAGCGCACTCCTGGAGAAAAAATCGACAATGGAGGGAAGCGTAGACCTCTCTCCGAAAATGTCCCGAAAGAACCGGGAACACTTAAATTATGATCATAATATGTGTTCAGGTTGGATTTGAGGTCAAGCACTGTGCATTTCAAGGGGCAATCAAGGTGCGAAGCGCTGCTGCGATGCTTGCCTGTGGATAACGTGTTGGCAGGTTGTGTGTAAAGCTGTTGAAACAGTTCGCTCAGTCCGGTGCATAAACTTTCACCGTCGCAGGTTTGGTCACCTCCGCAACGGCGCGACGGATGCGGGCAACGATGGTAATCAACAACAGGACAGTCATCACGGCGAGGGCAATATTGATCGGCGCAGTGAGCACATAGCCAGAGCCGATTCCCGCGCCAAAGACCCCAAAGCACACCAGACGCATGTCACTTTTCAGGGGGCCGTCATGGCGTCGTGACGCCTTGATCAGCGGACCGAGCAGACCCGCAAATTCACTGAAAATAGCCAGAAAGGTCACCGTCAGTACCAGCAGTATGCTGACCTTCGGAATGACCGCAAACGGCAGGAATAGAGCGGTTTCGGCTACGATACGGCTGAGCTCGTGGGCGCAGGTTCCGAGGCGGGAATGCTGTCCGAACTCGCTGATCAACACCGCTTCCACGGCATTGAAGAGCATGCGGATCAGCATCCAGATCGGGATCAGGACAAAGATCCAGGGATGAAAGGCAAACGCCGCGACAAGCACGCCGACTGCCACTGAAATAAGCCCCGCGCAGGACGTTACATGCACAGCGCGTACGCCGTCATCGAACAGGATTTTGGCCACCGGATGCAGAAGTTTCTGCAGCCCGGTTCTGAGTGGAGTGAGCATGATCGCAGGCCAGCTCCCTGTGGATAACTTTCTGGGAGCATAGTGCAAGGTTTTCGGTTGTGCAGGCCCGACGCGCTGACGTTTCGAGACGCTCTGATGAAAAGTCGGCGCGCTGAAAGCCGGAAGGGTTTTTACCCATGACGGGCTAACCTGTCTGCGGGCTGTCTGAGTGAATAATTCCTCATGCAGAGCAGCAATTACCGGACGAAAATTTCACCACTTCTGTTATATCGTAACGCCCCGTAAAACAGTGTTTCGGCGTGTTGATAAGCGGGCCGAAAAACGCACGGGAAGGGTGATGAATACAGCGTTCAGCAGGTTCTGGAGTGTCGATGCGGGTTGATCTGGATGTTGTAGGGACTGAGCCGGCAAGCCTGCCGAGGTTCCAGCGTGCGAGTTTTCAGGCCAGACGCCTGTCGCGACTGACCTATGTGCTGGGCGCCATGGGTGTGCTCGGTCTTGTGGTGTCGTTGTTCGTCGATCTTTTTTCTCCCAATTCGCTGTGGACCGCGGTGATCACCAACAGCGCGGCCAGTCTGCTGGTGCTCGCTGCGGCGCTGCAGTCGGCGCAGGTCGTTGCGCTGTGGCGCGCCCATGTCATTGCACCTGATGAAGCAGTGATCTCGGTCGAGGAACAAGCCGAGATCGAGGAGCCGGGTTGGTATGACCGCCTGCTTGGGCGTATCGGCGGTGCCGGGACGTCGATGGTCGGGCAGATCGGAGCGCCGGTATTCTGGTTGGCGGGTTGGGCGCTGCTGGCGCTGATCAGTATTTCGATGATCTGGAACATGGCCCTGGTCGGCAGCAGTGTCGGCCTGACGGGCAGCGTGGCCGGTGGAGTGTTGCTGCTGATCGGCTTTGGTCTGCTGGTGCTCGAGCGTCAGTTCAGCAACGAATCCGAAGCGAGCTGGCCAGAAGCCGAGCAGTTGGCGCAGATCAGCCGTGTGGCCATCGGTACGTTGCTGATCGCCGCGTTCTGTCTGTTCTTCTCTTCTGCAGATCGCGTCTGGCCCGCCCGACTGGCCGTGCTGATCGGGTTGCTGCCGGGGCTGGTCGCGGTCGAGCTGCTGATTCGTGCCTTGCTGTCGATCTTCAGTCCGCGCAACGAGCGCCTTGAGCCGCGTCTGGTCGCCAGCAGCTTCGTTGCCGGCTTGCTGCGCTGGCCACCGCGTCCGCTGACGGCGTTGCAGAACGAACTGCACAATCGCTTCGGCATCGACTTGCGACAGATCTGGGCGTTTACCTACATGCGTCGGGCGTTTCTGCCCGTGATGGCGGTGATTATTGCCCTTGGTTGGGCCCTCAGCGGCGTCCACGAAATTCCAATGCAGGGCCGAGGGATCTACGAGCGTTTCGGCAAACCGGTCGAGGTCATGGGACCTGGGCTGCACGCTGGCCTTCCGTGGCCATTCGGGACGGTATTGCCGGTCGAGAACGGGGTGGTTCACGAGCTGGCGACCAGCGTCTCCGAAGGCGCCAGTACCGAGCAGACCCTGGATCCCGCCGAAGGTCCGCCGCCTGCCGTGGCCAATCGACTGTGGGACGCAACGCACATCAACGATAAGTCGCAGGTGATCGCCAGCGGCTCGGGCGACAAGCAGAGCTTCCAGATCGTCAATATGGACGTGCGCTTCGTCTACCGCATCGGGCTGGACGATCAGGCTGCCATGGCGGCGACGTACAACAGTGCGGACATCCCCAGCCTGATTCGCAGCACCGCCAGCCGCGTGCTGGTCCACGATTTCGCGTCGCGCACCCTCGATGAATTGCTCGGCGAGCAACGCACCGATCTGGCCGCCGACATCGGCAATGCCGTCGCGCGCGACTTGAAAAAGCTCGACAGCGGCGTGGAGATTCTCGCCACCGTGGTGGAGTCGATTCATCCTCCCGCGGGCGCCGCCAATGCCTATCACGCCGTGCAGGCCGCGCAGATCAGCGCGCAGGCATTAATCGCCCGTGAGCGCGGCGCGGCGGCAGATCAGGCGAACCTGGCGCAACTGCACGCGAGCATCGCCCACGATCAGGCGGCCGCCAATTCGCGCGAAGTCATGTCGACCGCCCAAAGTGCCGACCTGCGTTTCGGTGCCGAGCAACAGGGTTATGCCAAGGCTGGTCAGGCGTTTCTGCTGGAGCAGTACCTGAGCCAACTGACGCTGGGCATGACCCACGCCAAACTGCTGGTGCTTGATCATCGTCTGGGCGGCAGCAGTGCACCCACCATCGATCTGCGTTCTTTTACCCTCCCGGTCGACCCCGCGTCGTCCAAGTCAGCTGAACAGCCTTCGGCTGAATAAGGAGTCCTCCCTTGAGTCTGTTTCATAATCACGATCACCACGACCATGCAGGTCATGACCACGGCGGCCATCATCACGGGCATCACCATCACGGTGAAGCGTCCGGGCCTGTGGGCTTTCCTTGGCGCCGGGCCTCACTGGCGGCCGTGCTGATTGCGTTTGCAGTGGCCGCTGCGAGTCTGGTGCAGGTGCGTTCCGGCGAGGCGACGGTGGTGACCCGCTTCGGCAATCCATCCCGCGTGTTGCTCGACCCCGGCCTGAGCTGGCGCTGGCCCGCACCGTTCGAAGCCGCGATTCCGGTGGACCTTCGCCTGCGCACTACATCAAGTGGCTTGCAGGATGTCGGCACCCGCGACGGCTTGCGCATCATTGTTCAGGCGTATGTTGCCTGGCAGGTGCAGGGCGATCCCGACAACGTGAAACGCTTCATGCGCGCCGTGCAGAATCAGCCTGATGAGGCCGCCCGTCAGATCCGCACCTTTGTGGGGTCTGCACTGGAAACCACGGCCGCGAGTTTCGACCTGTCGAGTCTGATCAACACAGACGCCAATCAGGTGCGCATCGCCGATTTCGAAAACCAGCTGCGCCAGCAGATCGACAAGCAATTGCTGACCACCTACGGCGTGCGCGTCCTGCAGGTGGGTGTTGAGCGTCTGACGCTGCCTTCGGTGACCCTCAACGCGACGGTCGACCGCATGCGCGCCGAGCGTGAAACCATCGCCACCGAACGCACGGCCATCGGCAAGCGCGAAGCCGCGCAGATTCGTTCGGCTGCCGAACGTGATGCCCGGATCGTGGAGGCAGATGCCACCGTGAAAGCCGCCGACATCGAGGCCCAGTCCCGTGTCGAAGCCGCGCTGATTTATGGCCGTGCTTACGCCAGCTCGCCGCAGTTGTACAACCTGCTGCGCTCGCTCGACACCCTCGGCACCGTCGTGGGGCCGACCACCAAGCTCATATTGCGCACCGACGCCGCACCGTTCCGTGTGCTGGTGGACGGTCCGCCCCAGCTGGACGGGAAGCAGGACAGCAAGGCTGGAACCCAACCATGAGTGAGCAGGACTCGATGCAGATCGAGCGTCCGGTGGTCAATAGCCCATGGTTGCAGGCCAGCCGGTTGGCGTTTTTAGGTTTGTACGTGGTTACGTTGCTGGCCGCGCTCGGCTGGGCCGTGTCCAACGTGCGTCAGATTGACCCGCAAAACCGTGCCGTAGTGTTCCGCTTTGGCGAGCTTGATCGTGTACAGAATGCAGGTCTGTTACTGGCGTGGCCGCAACCTTTCGAACAGGTCGTGCTGCTGCCCTCGGCAGATCGAGTGATTGAGCGGCATGTGGAAACCTTGCTGCGCTCGCCCACCGCATTGGCGGCTGACAAGGTCACCAGTTTCGCCACGCCCATGAGCGACGCGCTCGCGGGCTCTGGCTATTTGCTGACCGGCGATGCCGGTGTCGTGCAGCTGGATGTGACGGCGTACTACAAGGTCACCGACCCGCGTGAGTTCGTGTTGCAGGGCGAGCATGTGTTGCCTGCGCTGGACCGTCTGGTCAATCGCAGCGCCGTCAGCCTCACCGCCGCTCGGGATCTGGACACGATCCTGGTGGCACGTCCTGAGCTGGTCGGGTCGGACAGTCAGTCGGCCGAACGCCGTGAACGCCTGCGTGGCGATCTGGTGCAAGGCATCAACAAACGGCTCGATGAGCTGTCGGCAACCGGCGTCGGCCTGGGTGTGGAAGTGGTGCGAGTGGACGTGCAATCCAGCCTGCCCGCCGCTGCGGTAAACGCGTTCAATGCTGTTTTGACCGCCAGCCAGCAGGCCGATCAGGCGGTGGCCAACGCCCGTACCGATGCTGAAAAAGCCAATCAGACCGCCAACCAACAGGCGGATCGTACCTTGCAGGTCGCTCATGCACAGGCGTCCGAGCGACTGGCCAAAGCACAGACCGACACCGCTGCCGTGACCGGTCTGGCGCAGTCGATCCAGAACAAGAGCGACCCTGGCTTGCTGCTGCGTATTTACCGCGAACGTGTGCCAGGCATTCTCAAACAGGCCGGTTCCGTGACAACGGTCGATCCCCATGACGATTCACGCTTGATCATTCAGGGAGCCGACAAATGAGTGGCGAAGCTCTACACAACCATGCTGATGAGCATGCGCACGACCACAACGACTCGCCCGCGCCGGGCAGCATGCTGACCAGCAAAGAACAGCGCAGCGCCGCCCGCCAGCTGACGCTGGCGATGCTCGCGTTGGGCTTGTTGGCGTTGGGCTTGGTCTGGCGGTTTTTTGCGCCCGAGCAAGTCGGCGTCAGTCAGTTATTGCTGGGCGCCGCCTCGTTGCTGGTGGCGATTCCGGTGGTCAGCGCGGGTTGGCACAGCCTGCGCTATCCCAGCCTGCACGGCATCACTGACCAACTGATCGCGTTGGCGATGCTGGGCGCCTGGGCCACGGGTGACCTGATGACCGCAGCCCTGCTGCCCATCATCATGATCTTCGGCCACGTGCTGGAAGAGCGCAGCGTGATCGGTTCTCAGGAAGCGATTCAGGCATTGGGGCGATTGACTCGCAGCCATGCGCGTCTGATCGCTGCCGACGGCTCGATCCGTGAAGTCGACAACGGCTCGCTGGTAGCGGGTGATCGAGTGGAGGTGCGGGCGGGCGACCGCGTGCCGGCTGATGGTCTGGTGATGTCCGGACAGGCGAGCCTCGACACCGCGCCCATCACCGGAGAGTCGGTGCCGCTGGAAGCGCGTGCAGGCATGGAAGTGTTTGGTGGTGCGATCAACCTCGACGGCCTTCTGCGCATCGAAGTGACGCGCATCGGTAACGAGTCGACGCTGGGCAAGGTCATCGCCCTGATGCAGAGTGCCGAACGCTCCAAGCCACCGATCACGCGTCTGCTGGAGCGATATGCCGGCAGCTACATGGTGCTGGTGTTGCTGATCGCGGCAGTCACCTGGTTCATCACCAATAACGCGCAAGCGATGCTCGCGGTGCTGGTCGCCGCATGCCCCTGTGCGCTGGTGCTGTCGGCGCCCGCGACGGCCATTGCCGGGATCGCGGTGGCGGCGCGTCACGGCATTCTGATTCGCAGCTCGGCGTTCCTTGAGGAGTTGGCCGACCTGACGTCGCTGGTCGTCGACAAGACCGGCACGCTCACCTACGGCAGCCTTCGACTGCAGTCGATTCAGGCCGAGGAGGGCGCCAGCGAGGACGTTATCGCGCTGGCGGCAAGCCTCGGCTCGGCGAGCAGTCATCCGGTCAGTCGTGCGCTGGCCGGGTTGGTAGAAAAAGAGGCCTTGCTGGCGCTTGAAGACATTCGCGAGCGTCAGGGCCTGGGTGTCGTTGCGCAGACTGCGCGAGGCGAAGCCGCGTTGGGGCGTCCCGAACTGTTCGCCCAGTTGGGCATCCCGACTTCGCAGGTTCCCAACCACGACGGCCCGATTGCCGGACTGGCCGTCGATGGTGTGTTCCTCGCCTGGCTGCTGCTGGCCGACAGCCTCAAGCCTGAGGCGCGGCAAGCGTTGAGCGAGCTGCGTGAACTCGGGATGGGGCGTCAGTTGCTGCTGACCGGTGACCGCCAGAGTGTCGCCGACAGTCTGGGGCATGAAGTGGGCATCAGCGACATTCACGCGCAGGCGCTGCCTGAGGACAAGCTCAATCGCGTGATGGGCGAGATCAAGAACGGCTTTCGGCCGATGGTGGTCGGCGATGGCATCAACGACTCGCTGGCCTTGAAAGCAGGCGTGGTAGGCGTCGCCATGGGCGCTGGCGGAGCCGACATTGCGCTGGCGTCCGCCGACATCGTGCTGATTGGCAGCGACCTCCGTCGCTTGGGCACCTGCGTGCGTCTGAGCCGCCAGTGCCGACACACATTGCAGGTCAATGTGATCATCGGTCTGGGCTGGACGCTCGCCATCGTTGCGCTGGCCGCCTTCGGCGTTCTAGGTGCGGCAGGGGCGATGATTGCGGCGGTTTTGCACAACCTCAGCACCTTGCTGGTATTGGGCAACGCTGGCCGTTTGCTGCGTTTCCACGAACCGATCGCAAAATTTCACAATCCTGCGTAAGCCTTTGTATTCGGCGCTTTCTCTGAGAGCGCCGGGTTAGAGGCCTTGGCTAAGTATAAAAATTCGCTTGAGCTTTGAAGAACTCTGTAACAAATTATCCTACAGTCATGAAGAGGGTGCTCCATCGCAGGCTTCAAATTGGCTAGAACCCCAGGGCGCATGGAAGTACCCGCATTCCGGTTCACCGTCGTCATTCAAAAAAGCCGATAGCCTGACGGTTCCTAGCGTGGAACCGGTTTTGGACTACCCTTTTCCGTTCCTGGATCAGGGGGTTTTCTAAATGCTCGCGCAACTTCCACTGGCGTTACAGAAGCTTCATTTACCGCTGCGACTCAAGCTTTGGGACGGCAACGAGTTTGATCTGGGGACTGATCCCAGTGTCACCATCGTCGTCAAAGACCCCTCATTGGTTTCCGATTTCTCGCACCCCAGCCTTGACCTGCTGGGCAGCGCGTTCGTTGAAGGGCGACTTGAACTCGAAGGCTCGATCAGCGAAGTCATGCGGGTTTGCGATGAGTTGACCGCCGCGCTGGTGGACGAGGACGACGGTGTCGTTCCGGTCCGCACGGAACACGACAAGGAAACCGACGCCAAGTCGATCTCCTATCACTACGACCTTTCCAATGCCTTTTATCAGCTGTGGCTGGACAAGGAGATGGTCTATTCCTGCGCCTATTTCAAGACCGGCAACGAAACGCTGGAGCAGGCGCAACGGGACAAGTTTGATCATCTGTGTCGCAAGCTGCGCCTAAAACCAGGCGAATACTTGCTTGATGTCGGCTGCGGATGGGGCGGCCTGGCACGCTTTGCGGCACGAGAGTACGGCGTGAAGGTGTTTGGCATTACCTTGAGCCGCGAGCAGTTGGCGCTGGCCAAGGAGCGCGTGAAAGCCGAAGGCCTGGACGACCGTGTCGAGCTTCAGCTGCTCGACTACCGCGACCTGCCTCAAGACGGCCGTTTCGACAAAATTGTCAGCGTCGGCATGTTCGAGCATGTCGGTCACGCGAACCTCGAGCTGTACGCCAAGTGCCTTTTCGGGGCGGTGAAGGAGGGCGGTCTGGTGATGAACCACGGCATCACCGCCAAGCACACCGACGGTCGTCCGGTAGGGCGTGGCGCAGGTGATTTCATCGACCGCTACGTATTTCCCAACGGCGAGTTGCCGCACCTTTCGATGATGACCGGTTTCATCAGCGAGGCCGGACTGGAAGTGGTCGACGTGGAGAGCCTGCGTCTTCACTACGCCAAGACCCTGGATCACTGGAGCATGCGTCTGGAGGAGAAACTGGACGTGGCGGCGGCGATGGTGCCGGAGCAGGCGCTGAGAATCTTCCGTCTTTACCTGGCCGGATGCGCTTACGCGTTCTCCAAAGGCTGGATCAACCTGCATCAGATTCTGGCTGTGAAGCCGCGCGCCGATGGCAGTCATGACTTGCCGTGGACGCGTGAAGATCTTTACGCGTGAAGCGGGGCGAGGTCTGTTCTCTGTGGGAGCGAATTCATTCGCGATAGGGCGGCACAATCGCTGTAAATGTGCCGCCGGTAGCTCGGCTTCGTGAATGAATTCGCTCCCACGGTTTACAACTGCAGGATGTTAGAGAATCGGTGAAATTAAACGCGCCACGCGCATCCCCAACTGCTGCAGGTGATGCGTTTCCTTGCTGTCCTCAATCGAGATTTCAATCGCTTGCGCGAAGTCGTCGCTGAGCATCGCTTCGACTTCCCGGGCGAAATCCTCGTCCACGGTCAGCAGCATCAATTCGAAGTTCAGGCGGAAGGAGCGGTTGTCCAGGTTGGCGCTACCGATCGCTGAAATTTCGTTATCCACCAGCACGACCTTCTGGTGCAGAAAACCTGGCTGATAGCGGAACATCCGTACGCCCGCGCGCACCGCCTCAAAGGCGAACAGGCTGGACGCGGCGTAGACCGTGTAATGGTCGGGGCGCGAGGGCAGGAGCAGGCGGACATCCACGCCCCGTAGCACGGCCAGACGCAACGCTGCCGACACCGCTTCATCCGGGATGAAGTAGGGCGTTGTGATCCACACGCGTTCGGTTGCCGAGTGAATCGCTTCGACGAAGAACAGCGAGCACGTTTCCTGGGAGTCTGCTGGACCGGTCGCGAGGAACTGGCACAACACGCCGTCTTCCGGGTAGCTGTCAGGCAGGATCAGAGGGGGCAGTTGCCGAGTCGCCCAAAACCAGTCTTCGGCAAACGATTCCTGCAGACACGCTACGACCGGTCCGACGACGGCGACATGCGTGTCGCGCCAAGGCGCCAGCGGCGGCTTGAGGCCCAGGTATTCATCCCCGACGTTATGCCCGCCGACGAAACCCTTCACGCCGTCCACGACGACGATCTTGCGGTGATTGCGGAAATTGATCTGAAAGCGGTTGAGCCAGCCGCCGCGGGTGGCGAACGCCTTGATCTGCACGCCGCCTGCGCGGAGTTTCTCCACATAGCTGGCAGGCAACGCGTGGCTGCCGATGCGGTCGTACAGCACGAAGACTTCGACCCCTTCGGCCGCCTTTTCCAGCAGAAGCGCTTGCAGTCGTCGTCCCAGGCCGTCGTCATGAATGATGAAAAACTGCACGAACACCACCCGCTTCGCGGCGCGTATTGCGTCGAAAATCGCAGTGAATGTCGCGTCGCCGTTAATGAGCAATTTCACTTCGTTGTTGGCCAGGCAGGGCATACGCCCCAGCTTGGGCATGGCACGCAGCGATTCGTATGCATCGGAACGCCGGGCCGCGACGGCCTCTTCGATCCACGGCTTCCAGTTGAAGTCGACGATGGCATTGCGCATCTCGTTGTTAGCCTGGCGTCGTGCCTTGATGTAGGCGTCGAAGGTGCTACGGCCAAAAACGAGGTAGGGAATCAGGGTGACGTACGGGATAAAGATCAGCGGCATTGCCCATGCGATTGAGCCCTGTGCGGTGCGCACGGTCAGCAATGCATGAATCGCTGCTACGATGCCCAGCAGATGAGTGAAACCCAGCAGATAGCCAAAGAAATACGGGCTGTGATAATCCATGCGAACCTGTGCTGTAGGCGTCTTGGTGACTAACAGACCACAGTACGCGAGGATTGTCGCTATTTTATTAGGGCTGCAACTGGCAGCACGATTCGTCGTCTAAGCCTCATCGTCTACCGGCTCGAAAGGCCGTGTTCAAACTGCTTCAGAGCAAAAAGGAAATCAGGTTCATGAAAAAGCGCGTATTGGCGTTGATGGTTTGTCTGGCTGCGCCCTTCGCTCAAGCGCAAGTGCTGCAACCCGGGCTCTGGGAACTGACCTCAAGCAACATGCAGGTCGATGGTCAGCAGATGCCCGACATGCAGGTCATGCTTGCCCAGATGCAAATGATGGCCCCGGAGCAGCGCGCGGCCATGGAACAAATGCTGGCAAAACAAGGCATTACGTTAGGTGGGCAGGGCGTTCGGGTTTGCCTCACGCCGGAGCAGGTGAAGAACGAGCAAATCCCGCTGACTGATCCCAAGACTGGATGCACGCAACAGATCACCGAACGCAATGGCCCGACCTGGAAGTTCAAATTCAGCTGCCCGCGTGCGCAAGGTACCGGCACGGCGCAGTTCCTCAGTGATCGCGCGTTCAACACCCACGTGATCGGCTCGTTCAACGCTACCGGCCAGCAGCAAAACGGCAGCATGGACACCAAGGCTGTCTGGCTCGGGCAGAACTGCGGCACCGTAAAACCAAGGACCTGATAGACCGTTTGTCTGAACGCCCCGCTCGCCGGGGCGTTTTCATATGTGCTGCCCATTCAGCGCTCATGTTCCACGTGGAACATCTTCTTGTTTCACATGAGTTTTTTGTTCTTAGCCTTTGATTTACGTCTCAATTTATATCCGTACTTATCAAAAGCTTCATCTTTGACCTTTGGTCGGCATGTTATATTGTTACTAAGAATGTCATGTCTATCAGAGCCGGGATGCTCGCCTTTCTACGGAACGTGTCATGCACCGACGTCAAATGCTGCTCAATATGCTTTTGGCCAGCGCCGCCTTCGCGCTTCCTTTTTCTGTCCATGCCGCGCAAATTCGCAACGCCCGACTCTGGCGCTCCGAAAACAAGTTGCGACTGGTGTTCGACCTCAGTGGCCCGGTGCAATACAAGACCTTCACGCTGAGTGCGCCGGATCGCATCATTATCGACGTCAGCGGCGCGCGGCTGGAGGGTAACTTCCCCGAGCTGGCGCTGGAAAATACGCCGATCAAGGCCATTCGTTCAGGCCATTTCGGTCAGGGCGACACCCGCATCGTGCTTGATCTGACTTCGCCTGTGCCGCTCAACAGCTTTCTTCTGGGGCCTGAAGGTTCGCAGGGCAATCGACTGGTGGTGGATCTGGGTCACGACCTGGTCGGGCACACGCCAGCAGCACTCGCCGCTGCGCCTGCCACTCCGGTTAAAGAACCGCCTGCTCCTGTCCTCGATAAACATCATCCCAAGCGCGACATCATGGTGGTGGTCGACGCCGGTCATGGCGGTAAAGACCCTGGCGCCATCGGTTCCAAGGGCGAGCGGGAAAAGGACGTGGTGCTGTCCATCGCTCAACTGTTGGCCAAACGCTTGAAGCGTGAGAAGGGCTTCGACGTACGGTTGGTGCGTAACGACGACTTCTTCGTGCCGCTGCGCAAGCGCGTGGACATCGCCCGCAAATACAACGCCGACATGTTTATTTCCGTGCACGCCGATGCAGCGCCGAGGCTGACGGCGTCCGGCGCGTCGGTGTTTGCGTTATCCGAAAATGGCGCGACCTCTGCCACCGCGCGATTCATGGCTCAGCGCGAAAACGGCGCCGACCTGATCGGCGCGACGAGTCTGCTCAATCTGAAAGACAAGGACCCGATGCTCGCGGGCGTGATTCTCGACATGTCGATGAACGCCACGATTGCCGCCAGCCTCCAACTGGGCCACACCGTGCTCGGCAGTCTGGAAGGCGTGACCACGCTGCACCAGAAGCGCGTGGAGCAGGCGGGTTTCGCTGTATTGAAATCGCCGGATGTGCCATCGATTCTGGTTGAGACCGGCTTCATCTCCAACAGCCGCGACAGCCAGCGCCTGGTCACAGCGCGCCACCAGCAAGCCGTGGCCGATGGCCTGTTCGACGGCATGAAGACCTACTTCGAACGCAATCCGCCAGCCGGCTCCTTCATTGCCTGGCGGCAGGAGCAGAAGGCGGCGGAACAGGCCGTCGTTTAACGACAGCCCATCACGCGATCACAGGTGATCTTGCTCCGGCTGCCGCTGGAGCTCGACACCCGGCTGATCGTCGTCCAGCCGACTTTCTGGATGTATCCCACCCAGGTCTCGCCATCCGAGGCCAGCCCCGTAAAGAACGTCATAGAGCCGTACCGGCTGTTGGTTTGCGCCCAGCGGCGTTTGCCCGCACTTTCGTATCCGCGCAAATACATCGTCTTGCCCGCCATCGCCACGCTGTAGCGGTTGTCGTAGGCGTCGATGCAGGCCAGTAATGTTGCGCTGCGCGTACACAGTGCCTGATTGAGTCTCGGCGACGGCGGGGCCGCGATGACCTGCACGCTCAGCAGCAGCGAGAGCCCGATAAAAACCTTCAAAACCCTGACCATCAAGAGACCTTGCAAAAAGTGTTAGCAGGTTTGTATTGTTATACTATAACGTAAAAAGCACCTGAACCTGCTGCCTGATGAGACTTCCATGAACCGCCTTCCCGTTACCGTCCTGTCCGGCTTCCTCGGTGCCGGCAAAAGCACGCTGCTGAATTACGTCTTGCGCAACCGTGAAAATCTGCGCGTTGCGGTCATCGTCAATGACATGAGCGAAATCAACATCGACGGCAGCGACGTGCAACGTGACGTCAGCCTGAACCGCGCCGAAGAAAAGCTCGTGGAGATGAGCAATGGCTGCATTTGCTGCACCCTGCGCGAGGACTTGCTTGAGGAGGTCAGCCGTTTGGCCAACGATGGCCGGTTCGACTACCTACTGATCGAGTCCACCGGGATTTCCGAGCCGCTGCCGGTTGCGGAGACGTTCACGTTTCGTGACGAGTCCGGACAGAGTCTGGCCGATATCGCGCGGCTCGACACCATGGTGACGGTGGTCGACGGCCTTAATTTCCTGCAGGACTTCCAGGCGGCTGAAAGCCTGGACAGCCGAGGCGAAACCCTGGGCGAGGACGACGAGCGTTCCATCACCGATCTGCTGATCGAGCAGGTTGAGTTCGCCGACGTGATCCTGATCAGCAAGATCGATCTGATCAGCGCAAGCGATCGGCAAGAGTTGATGGCGATCCTTAAACGGCTTAACAGCCAGGCGGAAATTCTGCCGATGGTGATGGGCGCGGTTCCGCTGGGCAAGATTCTCGATACCGGACGGTTTGATTTCGAGCGCGCAGCCCGGGCACCGGGCTGGCTCAAGGAGTTGCGTGGCGAACACACGCCGGAAACCGAGGAGTACGGCATCGCTTCCACGGCTTATCGGGCGCGTCGACCGTTTCATCCGCAGCGGTTTTTCGACTTCATCCATCAGCCGTGGACCAACGGAAAGCTGCTGCGCTCCAAAGGCTTTTTCTGGCTCGCGAGCAAACATCAGGACGCGGGAAGCTGGTCACAGGCGGGCGGCTTGATGCGTCATGGGTTTGCGGGTCGCTGGTGGCGTTTCGTGCCGAAGGCGCATTGGCCGCAGGATGAGGAGAGCACGCAGGTGATCATGCGCAACTGGCTCGCACAGACCGAGGATTGCCGTCAGGAGCTGGTCTTCATTGGCCAGAACATCGACTTCGCTCAACTCACGGCTGATCTGGACAGCTGCCTGCTCACCGATGCGGAAATGGCGATCGGTGTCGAGGGCTGGCGCCAACTGGCTGATCCGTTCGGCGACTGGTACGGCGACGCGGCGTAATGTAGCGGGGCATCTGTGGGAGCGAATTCATTCGCGAAGCGGGGGTACAGTCGACATGGCCATATCGCCTGAAACATTTTTCGCGAATGAATTCGCTCCCACAGTGCTTTCTTTATGTGCGGGTTCACTTGCGTGCATCCGCTCACTGCGCCTTCCACACACCCTTGCTTTGCTGCTCGCAAAACGGCTTGAGAAACGCCGCATCGCTGGCGACGCCGTAATAGTGAATGTTCTGCCGATAAGGCATATTGGCAACTTGCGCGTTGCTGCACTGGCCGAATGAACCCGACGGGCAGTGTTCCATGTAGGTGACTTCGACCTTTTGGTCCTTGAGCTGTGGTTTGCAGAAGCCGTCGTGAAACAGGTCGGGCGGGATGTTGAGATTTTCCTGACAGACTTTCACGTCAAGCCGCTCGGCCTGGCTGTGAACCACGCAGGACTCAGCCCACGCTGCACTCGATGTCATCGCCAACACCATCAACGCCAGCCGCACGGGCAGCCAGTTTGCTCGCATCGATTACCTCCGTCTGCGCTCGTTTTCGGGAGCGACGTTCAAGAATGGCCGGACATGCTGCAGAACATTCCCACCCATGTCATTGCTGGCCCGTTGGGGGCAGGCAAGACCAGCCTGATCAAACACCTGCTGGATCAAAAACCGGCGAATGAACGCTGGGCGATCCTGATCAACGAGTTCGGCCAAATCGGCCTGGATGCCGCGCTGCTGACCACGGCCGAGGATGGTATCGCACTTGGGGAAGTGGCTGGTGGATGCCTGTGTTGCGTCAACGGGGCGCCGTTTCAGATCGGTCTGGGTCGCCTGCTGCGCAAGGCGCGGCCTGACCGGTTGTTCATCGAGCCTTCCGGTCTGGGTCACCCTGCGCAGCTGATCGCGCAGTTGCGCGAGGCACCCTGGGTTGGCGTCCTGGCCGTTCAGGCCAGTGTCATGGTGCTCGACGCGCAAGCGCTGGCGGCCGGTAAGGCCTTGCCTCAGACCCAGCAAGAAGCGCTGGTCGATGCCGGCCTGTTGCTGCTCAATAAAGCGGGTGGTCTGGATGAGGCTGCGCGGCGAAAGATTATTGAAGGTCTGCCTGCGCGCCCGGTGTTCTGGGCCGATCAAGCCGTATTGCCGCTCGCTCAACTGCCCGGTGTTGATGCGCGGGCGAATGAGGGTGTGGATAACTTCGTCGCCCCTAAGACACTGGCGCAGTTGCCGGCGGTCTGGGCCGATCCGCTAACGCCGATTTGCCTGAGTCAGGGCCAAGCTGAAGGTTGGAGCATCGGCTGGCGTTGGCATCCGGATCAGATATTCGATGCCTCGAAGGTTCAAATATGGCTGCAAAGCCTTGATTGGCGTAGGGCGAAGCTGGTTATCCACAGCTCGACGGGATGGGTGTCGGGGAACGCGCTGGAGGGCGGGGCGTTAACGTGGTCGCCGAGTGAGTGGCGCAAGGATTCGCGTCTGGAACTGATCTTCGCGTCGCCGCAAGACGAGTCCGCGCTAACCGCCCAACTGGCAGCCTGCCTGGCCTAGTACGGTTTATCCACAGCGGGTCATTGCTTCCACTTGTTGTGTTCCTGCCGCCATTCCGCGAGCTGAATGATCTCGGCGGTCGGTTTCGGATTCTTGATCTCGAACGGGTAGGGCGCCAGCTCGATCTGCGCAGTGTGCGCGCCGAACATCGTGATAGTACCGGGGTGACGCTGCTCGCCGGTCACGGTGAACTCGAAGTTATACACACGCGCCAGACGCTTTCGACCTTCGTTGTCGCGCTTGAACGTGATGCGACGCAGGGCAACGTTGCCGTCGAGCAATTCGATGTCCAGTTTGGCGCAGTGCTGTTTGACACGCTCCAGCGCCCGTTCACGCAGACCATGGGAATGCCACAGCCAAGCGCCAGCGGTCGCCAGCAGCATCAGGACGAATATGTTGCCCAGGGTCAGCATGAAAAGAGAGCTCCAACAGAAGATGTCCAGCTTAACTGCGTCAGGTGACTGACAGCCATAGTCCGAAAGCTTAATTTCGCTTCACTTCGTCCGGCTTCGCTACTACTGTGCTTTCCCGGCTTCAGGAACCTGTCATGAAACGTTCGCCTCATCTACTCGCCATCCAGTCACACGTGGTTTTCGGGCACGCTGGCAACAGCGCGGCCGTCTTCCCTATGCAGCGTATCGGCATCAATGTCTGGCCGCTGAATACCGTGCAGTTCTCCAACCACACTCAGTATGGACACTGGGCGGGTGAAGTGTTGGCGCCGCAGCAGATTCCGGCGCTGGTCGACGGGATCGCGGCCATTGGGGAATTGGGGAATTGCGACGCGGTGCTGTCGGGGTATCTGGGCAGTGCCGCCCAGGGACGGGCGATTCTGACGGCCGTCGAGCACATAAAGCGCGCCAATCCCCGTGCGCTCTACCTGTGCGATCCGGTGATGGGCCATCCGGAAAAGGGCTGCATCGTGCCACAGGAAGTCAGCGATTTCCTGTTGGACGAAGCAGCGGCGGTGGCTGATTTTCTGTGTCCGAATCAGCTGGAACTGGACAGTTTCTCGGGTCGCAAGCCCTCGTCACTGCTCGACTGTCTGGCCATGGCTCGCGCGTTGCTGGCGAGAGGACCGAAGGCGATCATCGTCAAACACCTGGATTATCCGGGAAAGCCCGCCGATGGGTTCGAAATGCTGCTGGTGACCGAGCATGAGAGCTGGCACCTGCGCCGGCCGTTGCTGGCATTCCCCCGACAACCCGTGGGCGTGGGCGATCTGACGTCCGGGCTGTTCCTGTCCAAGGTGCTGTTGGGCGAAGACCTGCGCAGTGCATTCGAATACACCGCCTCGGCGGTGCACGAAGTGCTGCTGGAGACACAGGCGTGCGGCAGTTACGAGCTTGAGCTGGTCCGTGCACAGGACCGAATCGCGCATCCTCGGGTGAAGTTTGAGGCGACTCGGTTGCAGCCCTGACACAAACCGATTTTTTGTGGGAGCCAGCAAGCCGGCTCCCGCAGAATCAATACGTAAGCGCCTGACGGCCTTTGATCAAACCCCGTCTTCCCTGATTTCGCGATACCGCTTTTCAAGCTCCTGACGAATCTGGCGGCGCTGTTGTGCCTGCACGTAACGGCGCTTGTCTTCGCTGGTCTGTGGGCTCAGCGGCGGTACGCTCGCCGGTTTGCGTTGATCGTCCACCGCCACCATGGTGAAGAAGCAGCTGTTGGTGTGACGCACCGAGCGCTCGCGGATGTTCTCGGTCACCACCTTGATGCCGACCTCCATGGAGGTATTGCCGGTGTAGTTGACCGACGCCAGGAAGGTCACCAGCTCGCCGACATGAATCGGCTCGCGGAAAATCACCTGGTCCACTGACAGCGTCACTACATAGCGACCGGCATAGCGGCTTGCGCAGGCATAAGCGACTTCGTCGAGGTACTTGAGAAGGGTGCCGCCGTGCACGTTGCCAGAAAAGTTGGCCATGTCCGGGGTCATCAATACAGTCATCGACAGCTGGGCGTTTCCGGGTTCCATAGCGTGCTCACGGTCAGTTGAGTCAGAGAAATTGGCACCTGTTTCGGTGCTCGATGCAGATTGGTCATCAACACCGACACTATCGGGACGCTGACAGTCGGGCTGCCGTCACGCCTGTTGCCTATCTGTTTCCATATATTGCACCGGCTTTATCCGGTTTTGTGCAGTGTTAACCTGCAAAAACCCTTGGATGGGGTATTTCCTGCGTTTTGATCAGCCTTTTCTGGCCCTCGCTGGCGACTTTTCGTACAGCGTACGTCCGTCTTTTCGGCAGAAACGCGCATCTTCACGGTTCGTTACAAGGAGTCCGCGCTCATGCATGCCATCAGTTTCATTCAGGACCTGGCCGTCATCATGCTGGTGGCTGGCGTGGTCACTGTATTGTTTCACCGGCTCAAACAGCCAGTGGTGCTGGGGTACATCGTGGCGGGCTTTATCATTGGCCCGCATACGCCGCCGTTTGGCCTTATCCACGACGAGGAGACCATCAAGACCCTCGCCGAACTGGGCGTGATCTTCCTGATGTTCTGTCTGGGCCTGGAGTTCAGTCTGCGCAAACTGTTTAAAGTCGGCGCTACGGCGTTTATCGCGGCTTTTCTCGAAATCATGTTGATGATCTGGATTGGCTACGAGATCGGCCAGTTCTTCGGCTGGAGCACCATGGATTCGCTGTTCCTCGGCGCGATCCTCGCCATTTCTTCCACCACGATCATCGTCAAAGCGCTCAACGACCTGAAGATGAAGAACCAGCGTTTTGCGCAGCTGATTTTTGGCGTGCTCATCGTCGAGGACATTCTCGGCATCGGCATCATCGCATTGCTCTCAGGGATTGCCGTCAGCGGCACTGTCAGCTCTGGAGAGGTGTTTTCCACAGTCGGCAAGCTGTCGCTGTTCATGATTGTCGCGCTGGTCATCGGCATTTTGCTGGTGCCACGCCTACTGGCTTACGTGGCGAAGTTCGAAAGTAACGAGATGCTGCTGGTGACCGTGCTGGGCCTGTGTTTCGGCTTCTGCCTGCTGGTGGTAAAACTCGAATACAGCATGGTGCTCGGCGCGTTCCTGATCGGCGCAATCATGGCCGAATCGAAACAGTTGGCGAAGATCGAGCACTTGATCGAGCCCATTCGCGACATGTTCAGCGCGATCTTCTTCGTTGCCATTGGTTTGATGATCGACCCGCAGATCCTGCTCGATTACGCCTGGCCCATTGTTGTGATCACCGTCGCAGTCGTACTGGGCAAGATGCTTTCCTGCGGCTTGGGCGCCTTTATTGCCGGTAACGACGGCAAGACCTCGCTGCGCGTGGGCATGGGGCTGTCACAGATCGGTGAGTTTTCGTTCATCATCGCGGCGCTGGGGATGACGCTTCAGGTCACCAGTGACTTCCTTTATCCGGTCGCCGTGGCGGTGTCGGCGATTACCACGCTGCTCACGCCCTATCTGATTCGCTCTGCCGACCCGCTTTCCCACAAGCTGGGCAGCATTGTTCCTGTCCGAGTCGGGCGGGTTTTCAGCCTGTACGGGGAATGGTTGCGCAGCATCCAGCCACAGGGTCAGAGCGCGTTACTGGCGTCGATGATTCGCAAGATCCTGCTGCAGGTCGGCGTTAATCTGGCGCTGGTGGTGGCGATTTTCTTCTGCGGGGCGTATTTCGCCGAGCGTATTGGTGACTATTTCAGCGAGTGGGTCAGCGAGGTAGGTCAGCAAAAAGCCTGGATATGGGGCGCTTCACTGCTGTTGTCGCTGCCGTTCCTGATCGCGGCGTATCGCAAGCTCAAGGCGCTGTCGATGCTGCTGGCCGAGATGGGCGTGAAGCCGGAGATGGCGGGTAGACACACGGCGCGCGTGCGTCGCGTGATCGCCGAATTGATCCCGCTGCTGTCGCTGGTGGTGATTTTCGTGCTGATTGCGCTGCTCTCGGCGAGCATGCTGCCGACCAGCGAGTGGCTGCTGTTGATCGTGCTGGTCGCTGCGGTGGTCGCTGCAGTGTTGTGGCGCTGGTTCATACGCGTGCACACGCGCATGCAGATCGCTTTGATGGAAACGCTGGGGAATCACCAGGAGCCTTCAGAGCATTGAGCTCTGAAGGCGCCACGACAGAGCGGGTCAGTCTCAGCTTTCCAGCCAGACGTCGCGCGCCCAGTGCCAAACCGATTCCCAGCTTTCTTCGGTGACGAGCTCTTCTTCGCCGGACCACAGCACCACGGTGCCGTCTTCCTCGACGCAGTAGTAATCTTCGCCGTCCTGACACAGAGGAATCAGCTCACGGGGTACGCCGATGTCCCACGCGGTGGCAGCGACTTCCGGCAAATACGTGTGCGAACCCGGATCGGTGACTGTCACGGGTTCGAGACTGCCGTAGACCACGTCGCTGACGGTCAGCAGAAATTCCTTGAAGACAAAAGGAATGTTGATGAACAGCTGTTCTTCGATTTCAACCAGCTGATCTTCATCCGGCAGCTCAAGCGGGACGGGAACCGGCTCATTGGCTTCACGGAGTTGTTCGATGACTTCTTCCACGACGTGGATCCTCTAACGATTTGCGCGGGTTATACAGTAGCTCAAAGGCATCACCAAATTAACTTCGTACTCTAAAAAACAAAACCCCGAAACAAGTTCGGGGTTTTGACTAGAGCGGTGCCCCAGAGTTTCAGCCGTTCTGACGGATACCTGCCACCAGCCAAGGCTGGTTGTCGCCAGGCGCGCGTTCCATGTTCCAGCTTTCGCTGAACACTTCGCCCTGGTCGAAGCGCGAAGTCTTCGAGACGCCAGCGAAGGTCAGGGTCGCGATGGTCTTGTCGGCGCGATCGTCCAGACCGTCCAGTTGCACGGTCAGGTTGTCGATGTAGGTCGACTGGAAGCCATCACCCAAGTCCGCACGTTCTTTTTTCAAGAACTGCAGCATTTGCGGGGTCACGAACTCGGCGATCTTGTCCATTTCGTTCGCATCCCAGTGCTGTTGCAGCGACTGGAAGTGCGTGCGCGCGGCCTCAAGGAAACGCTCTTCGTTGAACCAGGCCGGTGCGTTGATCACTGGACGCGCCGCAGCCGCAGGCGAGCCACCGAACATCGAGTTGGTCTGTTGAGGCTGCTCGAAGGTTTCACGCTGGAAAGGCGCGCCGGCCGGAGCCATGTTCGGCTGCTGCTGTTTGCGTCGACGTGCCGCGATGAAGCGGAAGATCACGAAGGCGATGACGGCCATGATCAGGATGTCGAAGAACTGCATGCCCTGGAAACCACCGCCCATGAACATGGAGGCCAACAGGCCACCGGCAGCGATACCGGCCAATGGGCCCAGCCATTTGGAAGCACCGCCTGCAGCAGGAGCAGGACGGCCGGCGGCATTAGGCGCGGCGGCAGGAGCGGAAGGAGCTGTTTGGCGCGCCTGGTGACTTGGCGCGGAGCCCATGCTCTTGCCACCACCGAAACGCGCGGCGTTAGCATCCAGGCTCATGGTGAGCCCGATGACCAGCGCCAAAGCGATGCTTAGAAAACGTTGCATATTGGGAATTCCCGTTTGTGGATTGCACGCGCGCCATATTGAACAGGACAAATGTGTCTGACCAGCAACCATATGTTTCCGGCTTTTGCGTGGATCTTCAGAGCGCCCGTAATACTTGGGTTGTAGGCCGGTGAAGAAAGTTCTGTAGGAAAGATGGGGGCCAGATGTAGGAATGCAAGTGGGAAGGGGTGTCTGGCGACTGATTTACCTGCTATCACGCGAACCCTCTGTGGGAGCGAATTCATTCGCGTGGGGTATGTCAGCCTCTGAATCTCTATCGGCTGTACTGGCCTCTCGCGAATGAATTCGCCCCCACAGATTTGTGCGGTATCAGCGACGGATCACACCGGCTCCAGCTTCGCGTAACCCAGCATCAACCACTTGCTGCCTTCTGCGAAATTCACCTGAACCCGTGCCTGAGCGCCCGCGCCTTCGAAATTGAGGATCACGCCCTCGCCGAACACCGCGTGCTGCACGCGCTGACCCAGCGAAAACTGGCTCTGCGGGATGCCTTCGCCGTCGAACAAACGGCTCGGCGCCATGGTTTTGGAGCCGCCAAAGGGACGTGTCACGCTGTTGGACAGCCGCACTTCCTGAATCAGGTTCGGCGGAACCTCGCGTACGAAGCGCGAAACCTTGTTGTAGGTCTCACTGCCATACAAGCGTCGGGTTTCGGCGTACGTCAGCACCAAGTGCTGCATCGCACGGGTGATACCGACGTAAGCCAGGCGGCGCTCTTCTTCAAGACGACCCGGTTCTTCAAGGCTCATCTTGTGCGGGAACAGGCCTTCTTCCATTCCGACCAGGAAGACATACGGGAACTCGAGGCCCTTGGCGCTGTGCAGCGTCATCAACTGAATGCTGTCTTCGTGCTCGTCTGCCTGCGTGTCGCCGGCTTCCAGCGAGGCATGGCCGAGGAATGCCGCCAGTGGCGTCAGGTCTTCCTCGTCCTCGCTGGCCTCGAAGGCACGCGCGGCGCTGACCAATTCCTCAAGGTTTTCTACCCGTGCCTGGCCCTTTTCGCCTTTTTCTTCCTGGTGATACGTGATCAGCCCGGATTGTTCGATCACGGTCTGGGTCATCAGATGCAGCGGCATCTCCATGACTTTGGCCGACAGGTTTTCGATCAGCTCTATAAAGGCACCGAGCGCGCCGGCAGCACGGCCGGTCAAGCCTTTGTTGGCGACCAGCAGGCGCATGGCTTCCCACATCGACACATCCGAGTGCCGCGCGTGTTCGCGGATCGCCTCGACGGTCTTTTCACCGATACCGCGCGGGGGGACGTTAATCACGCGCTCCAGTGCCGAGTCGTTTCCGCGACCTTCCAGCAGGCGCAGATACGCCATGGCGTTCTTGATTTCGGCACGTTCGAAGAAGCGCTGGCCGCCATAGATGCGGTACGGAATGCGTTCGCGCAGCAAGGCTTCTTCCAGCACCCGCGACTGGGCGTTGGAGCGATACAGAATGGCGATATCGCTGCGGGACATGCCGGTCTTGATCGCGCTTTCGATGGTTTCGACCACGTAGCGCGCTTCGTCGTGTTCGTTGAAGGCGGCATACAGGCTGATCAGTTCGCCATCGCCGACGTCGGTCCACAGCTCTTTGCCCAGGCGGCCGCTGTTATTGACGATCAGGCCGTTGGCGGCTTTCAGGATGCTTGCGGTGGAGCGGTAGTTCTGTTCCAGACGAATGACTTCAGTGTCCGGGAAGTCATCGGAATACTGATGAATGTTCTCAATCTTCGCGCCGCGCCAGCCATAAATCGACTGGTCGTCGTCGCCGACCACCATCAGGCTGTCGCCGCCCTGAGCCAGCAGTTGCAGCCAGGCGTACTGAACGGCGTTGGTGTCCTGGAACTCGTCGACCAGAATGTGACGGAAGCGACGCTGGTAGTGCTCCAGCAAGCCTTTGTTGTCGCGCCACAGGTCCAGCGCGCGCAACAGCAGTTCGGAAAAGTCGATGACGCTCGCCCGCTGACAGGCCGCTTCGTAGTTTTCGTAGATCGACTTCATGGTGCTGAGGAACAGGTCGCCGGACGCCTGGATGTGTTTAGGGCGCAGCCCTTCATCCTTTTGCCCGTTGATGAACCACTGCGCCTGGCGTGCAGGCCAGCGCTGTTCGTCCAGGCCCATTTCCCGAATCACACGTTTGACCAAGCGTTGCTGGTCGTCGCTGTCGAGGATCTGGAAGGTCTGGCTCAGACCCGCCTCCTGCCAGTGCGCGCGCAGCAGGCGATGTGCCAGTCCGTGGAAGGTGCCGACCCACATGCCCGCCGGGTTGATGCCCATCAACTGCTCGATGCGATGGCGCATCTCGGCGGCGGCCTTGTTGGTGAACGTCACCGACAGGATCGAGTGCGGCGAAGCGTTTTCGACCTGCATCAGCCAGGCGATACGATGCACAAGCACACGGGTTTTGCCGGAACCAGCGCCGGCCAGGACCAACTGACGACCCAAGGAGGCGGCTACGGCCTGACGTTGGGCATCGTTGAGGGAGTTAAGCAGAAGGGAGAGATCATCGCGCATCGGGGCATTCTAGGGTGCCGGGATGGCGTGGGCAAACTCTAACGCTGGCCGGTCGCAAAGTTATGCCATCACACGCCTCGTAGGAGTGAGCTTGCTCACGAATGCGTCAGTGGACCCGCTACACCTTCAGCGGTTGAACGTCAGTCTTCGTGAGCAAGCTCACTCCCACAGGAAATGCGGTGTCGGTCGCGGATCTGTTGCTTGATGAAAACGCGCCAACCGACCGTCCATACAATTTATTTTTCTGACTGTTTGGTCTCTTCGGTGGCTTGTGTATGCTCCGCTGACGCTCAAGGCTCACTAATTATAAGAACTGCCATGACCCCCAGCTCAGAAGCCCCGGCCGACTCTGTGGCGACACGCCGTGTTATCCACAAACAGTTCGCCACCCAGCTTGCCGTCGAGCGCACACGCCTTCTCTATCAGGGGTCGTTGCTGCCGACCCTGTTCATGTTCATCAATGGGTTGCTCTGCGCCTGGCTGCTATGGAGCCCGGAGCGCTACGTGTTGGTCAGCGTGTGGGTCGGCTGGCTGTCTGCGCTGGTCTGTCTGCGCGTGCTGCAAGTGGCGGCGTTTCGTGCCGCCTCGCCTGAGCGTCAGGCGCAGCCGCTCTGGACGCGCATGTTCCTGGCCGGGGCCTGCGTCAGCGGTTTGACCTTAGCCAGTGCTGCATTGGTGGTGGTGCCGGTTGAAAGCTTCATTCAGCAAGCCTGGGTCTTCGGGCTGATTGGCGCTGCCTCGTTATCCGCAAGCGTGGCCTATGCCGCAAGCATTCCGGCGTTTCTGACCTTCACGGTGCCGTGCCTGTTACCGCCGATTGTCTACCTGTTCTGGGGTGGCGATGTCCCGTTGCGCGGTTGGGGCTGGCTGGGATTAATCCTCCTGCTGGCGCTGATCGTGGTGGCCGCGCAGGTCAACCGGCTGATCCAGCGCGGCTTGACGCGCCGCTTTCAGAACCTTGCCCTGATTGAACATCTGCAACAGGCGCAGACCAAAAGCGAAGCACTCAATCGTGAGCTCGCACGACAATACGAGGAGCGCACGCGCTACCTGTCGCATTACGACGAGCTGACGGGCCTGGCCAACCGTTCGTTGTTCAACGAGCGGTTGCGCGAGTCCAACCAGCGTGTCCGGCAGGGCGGGCGGAACCTGGCTTTGCTGCACATCAACCTCGATCGTTTCAAATTGCTGAACGACAGCCTTGGGCACGACGTCGCCGATGAGCTGTTGCGTCTGGTGGGACGTCGATTGAGTGCCGAGCTTGCAGAGGCCGACACCGTTGCGCGTTTGTCTGCCGACGAGTTCGCGGTGCTGATGGACACCCATGGCAATTTGACCACGCTGGCTCGCGTGACGACGCGGCTATTGGCCAAGTTGCGGTCCCCGGTATCGGTGTCCGGGCACGAACTGGTGGTCAGTGCATCCATCGGTATTGCTTTGCTGCCGGATTCGGCACGCGACATTGCCGCACTGGTTTCGCAAGCGAACATGGCGATGCAGCATGCCAAGCACCTGGGCGGGAATAACTTCCAGTTCTACACAGAAAGCTTGCAGGCCCGAACGCTGGAGCGTCTGCAGCTGGAGATTCAGTTGCGCCGGGCGATAGAGGACGGTCAGCTTGAGGTCTTCTATCAACCCAAACTTGAGTTGGCGACCGGGCGATTGAGCTCGGCGGAAGCGCTCGTGCGCTGGCGTCACCCGGTTCGCGGCATGGTGCCGCCCGGTGAGTTCATCGGGCTGGCGGAAGAGACCGGTCTGATCGCCGACATCGGAGAGTTCGTGCTGCGTCAGGCGTGTCGGCAGGCGCGTGAATGGCAACGCAGCGGTCTGGCGCCCATTCGTGTGTCGGTCAACCTGTCCGTGCACCAATTGCGTCAAGGCAAGCTGGTGAGCCTCGTGCGCCAGGTCCTTGATGAAGCCGGGCTGATGCCCGAATACCTTGAACTGGAACTGACCGAAAGCCAGTTGCTGGACAGCGTCGAGCACATCATCAGTACCTTCCAGCAGCTGCGAGAGCTGGGCGTTAAGCTTGCCATCGACGATTTCGGCACAGGCTATTCGTCCCTGAGCTATCTGAAACGGTTTCCTGTGGACTACGTGAAGATCGATCAGGCTTTTATTCGTGGTCTGAACGAAGGCACCGAGGACGCAGCGATCACCCGGGCGATCATCGCCATGGCGCACAGTCTGGAGTTGAAGGTAGTGGCCGAAGGCGTCGAGAACGTTCAACAGCTGGAGTTCTTGAGAGAGCACAAATGCGATGAGGTACAAGGCTACTTGATCAGTCGGCCGGTGGAGGCCAGTGCGATGGGCGATGTCCTGCGCAAATGTGAAGCGGCGGCCTGGAGTCACGCGTGAAAAGTCCTACACTGCAAGGCGACCTGTCATCCAAGACTCATAGGTTGCGAACAGCAAACTCGTTTAGCTGTGCGGTTTGCAGGTCATGTAGTATAACTACAAGAAAGCTACAGCCCGGCCCATCCTTCTATTGAGTCCTGTCCTTTGAATCTGTTGCAGCACATCGCCCAGTCCCGCCATCTCTTGCGTAAGTCAGAGCTCAAGGTAGCCGACCATGTGCTGCTTGATCCGGCTGCCGTGATGCACAGCTCCATGGCCGATCTGGCCCACAGCGTTGGCATCAGCGAACCCACCATCGTGCGTTTTTGCCGTGCCATCGGTTGCACCGGTTTTCAGGACCTGAAACTCAAGCTCGCGCAAAGTCTGGCAGCGGGCGCCAGTTTCGGGCAGTTCGCGATACACGAGGACGACTCGGTCGCGGACTACAGCCTGAAAATCTTCGACACCACGTTGCACACGCTGATGGAAGTGCGGGAGAAGCTTGACCCTCACGCGCTGCAAGCGGCCGTGACGGTCATGGCCGCGGCGCACCGGGTCGAGTTTTACGGCTTTGGCGCCTCGGGCGCTGTGGCGGCGGATGCGCAGCACAAGTTTTTCCGCCTGCTGCTGACGGCTGCTTCGTATTCCGACCCGCACATGCAAGCCATGTCGGCTGTGACGCTCAAGCCGACTGACGTAGCAGTGTGCATCTCTCAGTCGGGCCGCTCGAAAGATCTGCTGATCACCGCCAACCTGGTCCGTGAGAGCGGCGCGAATCTGATCACCTTGTGTCCAAGCCAGACGCCGCTGGCCGAGCTGTCCACGGTCAACCTCGCGATCGACGTGCATGAAGACACTGAAATCTATACACCGCTGACCTCGCGCATTGCGCATCTGGTGGTCATCGACGTATTGGCGATGGGCGTTGCCATGGCCCGTGGCCCGAGCCTGGTCAACCACCTCAAAAGCGTGAAACGCAGCTTGCGCAGCCTGCGTCTGTCGCCGAAGTCGATCAAGTCCGCTGAGGATTGAGCGACCTGTCCAGCATCGATTCTCTGTGGGAGCGAGCTTGCTCGCGAAGACTGAGGGGCGAGCGCCGAAGATGTATCCATTTCCAGGCCTCTTCGCGAGCGAGCTCGCTCCCACAGGGCGAGTGTCGATCACCCGATCTTCAGCGTTCACCAACTTGTAACCCCCGCGCCACCTGATCGTCACGGCTCGAGGCCACTCTGTACTCCCGCACACGCAATGGGAGACAGGATATGCCTCGGCACTACGATGACTCGCACCAGCACAGCACCTCCAGCGCCAAGACCCGCCGTCAGCAGGAAGATCAGCGCCGTATGGCGTTTCGACGCGCGATCGAGACCTACTCCGAAGAGCGCCGCCTGAATCAGGAACTCTCCGACTACCTCGACGCCGCCTCGGCCAACTTCTGGCAGAGCGCTAGCGTTTCGGAATGTGGCCGTCAAAGCGCTCCATCACCTCGCTGATCTGCGCACGTTCGGTGCGGATGAACGCAAGGAAGGCGTGAGCCACTGGCGACAGACGCTTATCCCGGGCCTGTACGACGCACCAGCTTCGATACAGCGGCAACTCGGCCACTGGCAGCTCTTTCAGCGTGCCGGTGGCCAGTTCCAGGCTGAGCGCATGCCGCGTTAGCAGCGCAACACCCAGCCCCGCGACCACGCATTCGCGCTGCGCCTCCGCTGACGACACTTCCAGCGTGTGCTCGAAGTGGATGCGCTTCTCCTTGAAATACTCTTCGCACGCCTTGCGGGTTCCCGAGCCCGGTTCGCGGATGACCAGTGTCTGGCCCTCCAGGTCTTTCAGTCCCGGGTTGGGCAACAGGCACAACGGATGATCCGGCCGCGCCACCGCCACGATGGGGTTATTCAGGAAGGGCAGAAACTCCAACCCCATGTCCTGCGGCACCATCGACATCACCACCAGATCGTCGCGGTTATCAGACAGTCGGCGGATGACCTGCGCACGATTGACTACAGTCAGGTTGAGCATGACTTCGGGGTATTGACGCTTGAAGGCGGCAAACAGGTGCGGCACGAAGTATTTGGCGCTGGACTCGATTGCCAGCTTCAATTGCCCCTGCAGTGATCCCTGCATGTCAGACAGCTGCATATCCAGATTTTCCAGCCGTCCGAAGATGTCGCGACTGGCGAGTTGCAGCGCTTGCGCGGCTTCGGTCAGGTACAGCTTTTTGCCCACGTATTCGAAAAGCGGTTGGCCGATGAGCTCTTCGAGTTGACGAATCTGCAGACTGACCGCTGGCTGAGTGAGCGACATTTCCTCAGCCGCGCGGCTGTACGAACGCAGATCGCAGACCTCGTTGAAAATCCGTAGTTGACGCAATGTCATACGCATCAATGACTTACGCAATTCTCAAACGCTCCGCAAATGGCTGAAAGCACAACTATAAGGTTTTACTTATGTTTAACCCAATTTTTACTCATTTTTGTTAATTGCTGATTCGTCATAGGGTGGCTCCATCGCTGCGACGCAACATGCAGTAACGGAATGTCGCTACGTACTGACCGGGTTTCCGGTCCGTCTGCTCATCGGTCGAGGAAATGCCAGTGATAACAAAAATCCTGATCGCCAACCGTGGAGAAATCGCTGTTCGTATCGTGCGCGCGTGCGCCGAAATGGGCATCCGTTCGGTTGCGATCTATTCCGACGCGGATCGCCATGCGCTCCATGTAAAGCGTGCGGATGAGGCTTACGGCATTGGTTCCGAACCGCTCGAGGGTTATCTGAACCCGCGCAAGTTGGTGAACCTGGCCGTGGAAACCGGTTGCGATGCACTGCATCCCGGTTATGGCTTCCTTTCGGAAAACGCCGAACTGGCTGAGATTTGCGCCGAACGTGGAATCAAATTCATCGGTCCGTCCGCTCAAGTGATTCGTCGCATGGGCGACAAGACTGAAGCGCGCCGCAGCATGATCAAGGCGGGCGTACCCGTCACGCCAGGCACGGAAGGCAACGTTGCCGACATCGCCGAGGCGCTGGTCGAAGGCGACCGCATTGGTTATCCGGTCATGCTCAAGGCTACTTCAGGCGGCGGCGGTCGTGGCATTCGTCGCTGCAACAGCCGTGAAGAACTGGAGCAGGCGTTTCCTCGGGTCATTTCCGAAGCGACCAAAGCGTTCGGCAAAGCCGAAGTCTTCCTCGAAAAATGCATCGTCAATCCCAAACACATCGAGGCTCAGATCCTGGGTGACAGCTTCGGCAATGTGGTGCATCTGTTCGAACGCGACTGCTCGATTCAGCGTCGCAACCAGAAACTCATCGAGATTGCTCCCAGTCCTCAATTGACGCCTGAGCAGCGCGCCTACATCGGCGACCTGTCGGTACGCGCAGCCAAAGCCGTGGGATATGAGAACGCCGGGACCGTGGAGTTTCTGCTCGCCGAGGGCGAGGTGTACTTCATGGAGATGAATACCCGCGTTCAGGTCGAGCACACCATCACTGAAGAGATCACCGGCATCGACATCGTACGCGAGCAGATCCGCATCGCGTCCGGCCTGCCGCTGTCGGTCAAGCAGGAAGACATCATTCACCGTGGCTTCGCGTTGCAGTTCCGGATCAACGCCGAAGACCCGAAAAACAACTTCCTGCCCAGCTTCGGCAAGATCACTCGTTACTACGCACCCGGCGGGCCTGGCGTGCGTACCGACACGGCGATCTACACCGGCTACACCATTCCGCCGTTCTACGACTCCATGTGCCTGAAGCTGATTGTCTGGGCGCTGACCTGGGAAGAGGCGATGGACCGTGGCCTGCGCGCGCTGGACGACATGCGCCTGCAAGGGGTGAAGACCACCGCCGCCTATTACCAGGAAATCCTGCGCAACCCGGAATTCCGCAGCGGCCAGTTCAACACCAGCTTCGTTGAAAGCCATCCCGAACTGACCAACTACTCGATCAAGCGCAAACCCGAAGAGCTGGCTCTGGCCATCGCCGCCGCCATTGCCGCCCATGCAGGCCTGTGAGGAACACGTAAATGTCCAAGAAAATCTTCGTCACCGACACCATCCTGCGCGACGCCCATCAATCGCTGCTGGCGACCCGCATGCGCACCGAGGACATGCTGCCGATCTGCGAAAAGCTCGACAAGGTCGGCTACTGGTCGCTTGAAGTCTGGGGCGGCGCGACGTTCGACGCCTGCGTGCGCTTTCTGAAAGAAGATCCATGGGAGCGTCTGCGTCAGCTGCGGGCGGCATTGCCCAACACTCGTCTGCAGATGCTGTTGCGCGGTCAGAACCTGCTGGGCTATCGCCATTACAGCGACGATGTGGTCAAGGCGTTCGTGGCCAAGGCCGCCGTCAACGGCATCGACGTGTTCCGCATCTTCGACGCCATGAACGATGTGCGTAACCTGCGCGTGGCCATCGAAGCTGTGAAAGCCGCGGGCAAGCATGCTCAGGGCACCATCGCTTACACCGTCAGCCCGGTTCACACCGTCGAAGCTTTTGTGGCTCAGGCCAAACAGATGGAAGCCATGGGTTGCGACTCCGTTGCGATCAAGGACATGGCCGGCCTGCTGACCCCTTACGCGGCTGGCGAGCTGGTCAAAGCCCTCAAGGCCGAGCAATCGCTGCCGGTGTTCATTCACTCCCACGATACCGCCGGCCTGGCTGCGATGTGCCAACTGAAAGCCATCGAAAACGGCGTCGATCATATCGACACCGCGATCTCCAGCTTCGCCTGGGGCACCAGCCATCCGGGTACGGAGTCAATGGTCGCCGCGCTGAAAGGCAGCGAATTCGACACCGGGCTCGATCTGGAATTGCTGCAGGAAATCGGTCTGTACTTCTACGCGGTGCGTAAGAAATACCACCAGTTCGAGAGCGAATTCACCGCAGTAGACACCCGCGTCCAGGTCAACCAGGTGCCGGGCGGCATGATTTCCAACCTCGCCAACCAGCTCAAAGAGCAGGGCGCCCTGAACCGCATGGGCGAAGTGCTGGCCGAGATCCCGCGTGTTCGCAAAGACCTCGGCTATCCGCCACTGGTGACCCCGACCTCGCAGATCGTCGGTACTCAGGCGTTCTTCAACGTGCTGGCTGGCGAGCGCTACAAGACCATCACCAACGAAGTGAAGCTTTACCTCACGGGCGGTTACGGCAAGGCGCCGGGCGAGGTCGACGAGAAGTTGCGCCGTCAGGCGATCGGTAACGAAGAGCTGATCGACGTGCGTCCTGCCGATCTGTTGAAACCCGAAATGACCAAGCTGCGTGGCGAAATTGGCGCATTGGCCACATCCGAAGAGGACGTGCTGACTTACGCGATGTTCCCGGACATTGGTCGCAAGTTCCTCGAAGAACGTGCAGCAGGCACGCTGACGCCAGAAGCGTTGCTGCCGATTCCAGAGCCCGGCACCGTAGCCAAGGCGAGCGGCGAGGGTGTTCCGACCGAGTTCGTTATTGACGTGCACGGCGAAAGCTACCGCGTGGACATCACGGGCGTGGGCGTCAAGGCCGAGGGCAAGCGTCACTTCTATCTGTCCATCGACGGCATGCCGGAAGAAGTGGTGTTCGAACCGCTCAACGAATTCGTCGGCGGCGGCATCGGCAAACGCGCCCAAGCCAATAAGCCGGGCCACGTCAGCACCACCATGCCGGGCAACATCGTTGATGTGCTCGTCAAGGAAGGCGACATGGTCAAGGCCGGTCAGGCCGTGCTGATCACCGAAGCGATGAAGATGGAAACCGAGGTCCAGGCCGCTGTTTCCGGCAAGGTCGTCGCGATCCATGTGGCCAAGGGCGATCGCGTGAACCCTGGCGAGATTCTGGTCGAGATCGAAGGCTGATCGCGACGCGGCAACGATAAACAGCTTCCCGCGCACAGACGCGGGAAAGGCTGACGGTTACCTCTGGGGGAGCTCTCGTGGCTCCTCTTTTTTTGCCTGCGAAATAATGACGCGTCCAGCTCTGCCTGGAGGACATAGAAGCCCGACAGGTTTATCGCGTGCGGAAATGCTCCAGCGTACTGATCTGCTGCCCGCCCTTGAAGTTATCCACAGCCAGCCACGCTTTGAACGCGGTTTCCAGCGACGGCCATTCGCTGTCGAGGATCGAGAACCAGGCCGTGTTGCGGTTTTTGCCCTTCACCACCATGTGCTGGCGGAAGATGCCCTCGAAGCTGAAGCCAAATCGCTCGGCGGCACGCATCGAACGGGCATTGTCGGCGTTGCATTTCCACTCCAGACGACGGTTGCCCAGTGCGAATGACTCCTTGGCGAGCAAATAAACCGCCTCGGTGCTCTTGGGCGTACGCTGCATCGAGGCGCCGAAGGTCACGTGGCCGATTTCGACACGACCCTGGCTCGGGACGATGGACATCAAGCTGATAAAACCGTCCAGCGCGCCGGTTTCCTGATCGACCACGGTATAGAACCAAGGGTCGGTCGAGGCTTGAAGGCCGGTGAGGTAATCATCAAATGCTCCACGTTCGGTGAACGGGCCTACGGCCAGGTAATCCCAGAGTTTCGGATCGGCGTCAGGACCTTCCAGCGCTTGCCACAGCCCTTGCGCATGACGCGCTGCGTCGAGTTTTTCCAGGCGAATGAAGCGTCCTTGCAGCGTGCGTGCGTCCGGCAGCTTCGCCGATTGCCAGTGTTCAAGGTTCGACATGATCGGATTCCAGTCCTACAGCGGTTTGCGAAATTGAATGTAGCCAGGGCGTTCGGCGATGCGTTCGTACAGCTGAATGGCAGTGGTGTTGGTTTCGTGAGTCAGCCAGTGGACCTTGTCGGCCCCGCCTTTTTTAGCCGCGACGTACACGTATTCGATCAGCTTGCGACCGACGCCTTTGCCGCGTTGCTCGGGGACGACCAGCAAATCCTGGAGGTAGCAGGAATAGTTGATGCTCCAGTTCGAGCGATGAAAGATGAAATGCACCATGCCGACGGCTTTGCCGTCTTCCCAGGCGAGCGCCGCATGGGTGGGTTCATTGCTGTCGAGAAAACGCTGCCAGGTGCTCTCAGTCACGGCGTCCGGCAGTTCGGTTTTATAGAACGTCAGGTAGGCCTTCCACAGCGGCAACCAGGCGTCATGGTCGGCGGCGGTGACGGGACGTATTTCGACGTCAGACACGGGTTTCTCCTTGGCTCATCAAGCGAGCGATTTCCTGGTCGTTTTGATCCTGACTGGTCGCCAGGCCTTTGCTGACGCCGGCGATGTCTTCGGCGCTGCGGTTCTGGTTGAGCTTGCGCTTGCCTTCCAGGCGTTCGATGGGAATGGCAAAGCCGACGATGCCGTTGAGCATTTTCTGAATGTAGTCGTCCGGAGCGTCGCTCACGGCCCAAGGCTTGGCGCGAGCCGCCTCGTGTTTGTCGGTCAGACCGCTGACCACGCCAAGCAGACGCTCGGGATCGGTGAAGACCTCAGCGCGGCCGTAAGCGTGGACAGCCAGGTAATTCCAGGTCGGTACGACTTTGCCGTGTTCGGCTTTGGCGGCGTAGAAAGAAGGACTGACGTAGGCATCGGGACCTTGAAAGATCACCAACACCTCAGTGCCCAGCGCCAGCGTTTTCCACTGCGGGTTGGCTTTGGCCAAATGGCCAGTCAACACGCCGTGGGTGCCCTGAGTGGGATCGAGCAGCAGCGGGACGTGGCTGGCTTGCAGGCCGTTTTCGTCGGAGGTGACCAAGGTTGCCAGGCGCGCGCCGTCGATCTGACGGTGCAGACTGGCGAGATCTTCATCGTTGAAATAGCTGGGTGTGTACATGAGATTTTCCTTGGCGATTGGCTTAATCCTAGGCAGCCTATTGGTCTGTTGTAAGAACCATTAATGGTCAATTTCATAGGACCAATTCGATGCCCGTCGCCACGCCCTCATTGACCTTTGATTTCGCCGGTATCGAACTGGACCGCCGCCAAGGCCTGAGCCGTCAGCTGTATCAGGCCCTTCGTGAGCGCATTCTCGACGGGCGTTTGAGCAGCGGAACGCGTCTGCCCGCCAGCCGCGATCTGGCGGTTTCGTTATCCATTTCCCGCAACAGCGTGATGCGCGCCTACGACCAGCTTTACGCCGAAGGCTTCACCGATGGCCGCATTGGCGACGGTACCTATGTTGCACAATTACCGGAAAAATCGGCGCTGGCAAAAAAACTATCCACAAAAGTGTCCACAGGGTTATCACCAGGCTTATTAACAGCTTTATCCACAAAATCGCCAAATGATGCTGGTGATTTATCCAGTAAAGTTATCCACAGCACTTCCATGGACCTGCTGGAACGGCACCATTTGAGTGCTCACAAAACCGGTTTGCCCCGCGCTTTTCGCGTAGGTATTCCGGCGTTCGATCTGTTCCCTTTTGACGTGTGGGGCAAGCTCCACGCGGCTTTCTGGCGAAAGCCGGGTTTGCATCAGTTGGGGTATGGCGACCCGGCAGGTGAATGGCGGTTGCGTGAACTGATCTCGGTGTATTTAAGAACATCTCGTGACTTGCAGTGTGCGCCTGAACAAATTGTGATCACCAGTGGCGCTCAGCAGGCGATTGCCCTTTGTGCACAGTTGCTGTTGAACGACGGCGACGGGGTCGCGATTGAGAATCCCGGGTATCGCGCAGCGGCCCACGCGTTTGCGGTCGCCGGCGCGAAATTGCACGGAATGTCGGTGGACACCGAAGGCATGCGGTGCCCGAATTCGAACGACAGCGGTTGCAAGTTGGTGTACGTGACGCCGTCGCATCAATACCCGTTGGGCGTCACCATGAGTCTGGCGCGCCGCCTGGATCTACTGGCGTGGGCTGATCGGACGCAGGGCTGGATCGTCGAGGACGATTACGATGGCGAATACCGTTACAGCGGCGCGCCTTTAGCACCGCTGGCAGCGCTGGATCGACATGGCCGCGTGCTCTACGTCGGGACCTTCGGCAAGGTCGCTTTTCCGGCGTTGCGTCTGGGGTATCTGGTGCTGCCGCGCAATCTGGTCAAGCCCTTCAGCCAGCGCCGAGCCTTGGATATGCGGCATTCGGAGATCGGCACTCAGGCGGTCATGGCCGAATTCATTGCATCGGGCCACTTTCAACGGCACATCCGGCGCATGCGTCGCGCGGCATTGAGTCGACGTGATGCGTTGCTGGCAGGCTGGCCTGAGGACCTGCGTGGTTGCAGTCCGATGCCAAAACCGTTGGCGGGCTTGCACGTGTCGGTTGCAGTCGAAAGCCACGCCCGTGAGCAGGAACTGGTGGCGAAGGCAGAAAGCGTCGGCGTTGAGGTGGCACCGTTGAGCGATTACTGGCTACCGGACTCCGACACGCCTGTGGATAACCGGGCGGGGCTGGTGCTGGGGTTTGCAGCGGTGCTGGAAGCGGATATCGCGTCGGCGCTGGAAAGGCTGCGTGATGTGTGGCTGTGAGATGCGCACCTCACCTGTAGGAGCGCGCTTGCCCGCGATTGCGTTATTTCAGTCGCCTTATCTTGTGCTGACCCACCGCGATCGCGAGCAAGCTCGCACCTACAGGGGCGTGGATCTCTCCGCACCCCAGCATTTCCGGGGTTATACTCGCGCCCATTGCAACCATTCCCTGAGATACGTCCATGAGTCTTCCTCTCTCCGCGTCGCCAGAACGCAAGTTCGGCACGCCGTTGATCGCCTTCGTTTTATTGGTAGTCGGCGCTTTGTTTCTTCAGTCCGCTGTCGGCGGCAAGCAAGTATTGCTGTTGATCGTTGGCGCTGCGCTGGGCCTGACGCTGTATCACGCGGCGTTTGGCTTCACGTCCGCCTGGCGGGTGTTCATCAATGAGCGTCGCGGCGCAGGTCTGCGCGCGCAGATGGTGATGCTGGCCATCGCTGTCGTTTTGTTCTTCCCGGCCTTGGGCGCGGGCACATTGTTCGGCACACCGGTCACCGGGCTGGTGGCACCAGCCGGCGTTTCCGTGGTCTTTGGCGCGTTCATCTTTGGCATTGGCATGCAAATGGGCGGCGGTTGTGCGTCGGGCACGCTGTTCACTGTAGGTGGTGGTAACGCGCGGATGCTGGTGACGCTGCTGTTCTTCATCATCGGTTCGGTGGCGGCGACCCATCACGCCGACTGGTGGTTCTCGCTGCCCTCGTTCCCGGCAACGTCCATCGTCAAGACCTTCGGCGTGATGCCCGCCCTGATCATGAGCCTGGCGCTGTTCGCCGTGATTGCGCTGGTCACCATCAAGCTGGAAAAGCGCCGCCATGGCGAGCTGGAAGCCGCAGTCACCAGCGAGCACGTGGGGCTGCGTCGTTTTCTGCGTGGTCCATGGCCTTTAGTGTGGGGCGCCGTTGCCCTGGCGTTGCTCAACTATGCCACGCTGGCGCTGGCTGGCCGTCCTTGGGGGATCACCTCGGCGTTCGCCCTGTGGGGCGCGAAAGTCGCCAGCAGTCTGGGCGTGGATGTCGGCAGTTGGGTGTTCTGGCAGATGCCCGCCAACGCCAAAGCGCTGGCCGCGCCGGTGTGGGAAGACATCACGACCGTCATGGACATCGGCATCATGCTGGGTGCGGCAGTGGCGGCGGGGCTTGCAGGACGCTTCTCGCCAAGCCTGAAGATTCCGACCCGTTCGCTGATAGCGGCGGTGATCGGCGGTTTGCTGCTGGGCTACGGGTCTCGCTTGGCGTATGGCTGCAACATTGGCGCTTACTTCAGCGGTATCGCGTCGGGCAGCCTGCATGGCTGGTTGTGGCTGATTGCAGCGTTTGCGGGTAACGCCGTGGGTGTGCGGATTCGCCCGTTCTTCTTTGAAGGCGAGCGTCGCCCGGTTGTATTGAGCGGCTGCTGATTAAAGTCGTTAGACGCTTCAAATGTGGGAGTGAGCTTGCTCACGAAGAGGCCGGTACAGCCGACAGATATCCATCGGCCGTACGGCGATATTCGCGGGCAAGCGCGCTCCTACAGGGCCTGATTACTGGCCGATCTGCTCCTTCGCCACCTTCGCGATGTTTTCGGCATTAAACCCGAACTTCGCCTGCAGCTTCTCGATCGGGGCGGACGCGCCGAAAGTGTTCATCACAATCTTCGCCCCCGTCTGACCGACGTAACGGTCCCAACCCACGGGGCCGGCCTGCTCCACGACCACACGTGCCTTCACATTCGGCGGGAATACGCTGTCGCGGTAAGCCTTGTCCTGATCCTCGAACAGCTCCCAGCTCGGCATCGACACCACGCGCGCCGCCACACCGTCAGCCTTCAGTTTTTCGAACGCCTCGACGGTCATGCCCACCTCGCTGCCCGTGGCGATCAGGATCACGTCCACTTTGCCTTTCACCGCATCGGCCAGCACATAGGCGCCTTTGGCGACGTTTTCGGCGCTGGCGTAAATCGAGCGGTCCAGGGTCGGCATCGGCTGTCGGGAGAGCACCAGGCAGCTGGGGCGATGGGTTTGCGCCAGCGCGACTTTCCAGGCTTCGGCGGTTTCGTTGGCATCGCCCGGACGCAACGTCAGCAAACCGGGCGTGGCACGCAGCTGCGTGAGGTGCTCGATAGGCTGGTGAGTTGGACCGTCTTCGCCGACACCGATGGAGTCGTGGGTGAAGACGAACACCACCGGCAGTTCCATGATCGAGGCCAGACGAATCGGCGGCTTCATGTAGTCGCTGAAGACCAGGAAGGTCGACGTGTATGGCCGGATGTAGGACAGCGCCAGACCGTTGGCAATCGAGCCCATGGCGTGTTCGCGGATGCCGAAATGCAAGTTGCGGCCGCCGTAACTGCCCGCTTCGAAGCTGCCGGCACCCTCAAACGTCAGATTGGTTTTGGTGGAAGGCGACAGGTCCGCCGATCCGCCAATCAGCCAGGGAATCTGCTGTGCGAAACCGTTGAGGACTTTGCCGCCCGACGCGCGTGTAGCGATCCCTTTGGCGTCGGCATCGAAACTGACCGCGGTGTTGCGCCAGCCCTCGGGCATCTCGCCCGCGCGCATGCGTTTGAGTTCGTCGGCCAGTGCCGGCTGATCTTTCTCAAAGCGGGCGAAGGTTTCTTGCCAGGCATCGTAATCGCCGCCGTTGCGGCTCAGCAGCGCATCGCGCAAGTAATGACGCGCTTCGTCGGGCACCAGGAAGCTACTGTTTTCATCCCAGCCGTACGCTTTTTTGGTCAGCTTGATTTCATCTTCGCCCAGCGGTTCGCCGTGCGCCGACGCGGTGTTGTGTTTGTTCGGCGAGCCATAACCGATCACGCTGTCGACCACGATCAGGGTCGGCGCATCGTCGGTCTGCTGGAAGGTCTGAATGGCCTTGGCCAGCGCCGCAGCGTCGTTGGCGTCCTTCACATGCAGGGTTTTCCAGCCGTAGCCTTCGAAACGCTTCTGCGGATCGTCGCTGTAGGCCAGCTCCGTGTGGCCTTCGATGCTGATGGTGTTGTTGTCGTAGATCCAGCACAGGTTCGACAGCTTGAGGTGACCGGCCAGTGAAGCCGCTTCTGCGGTCACGCCTTCCATCATGTCGCCGTCGCCGCACAGGACGTAAACGTTGTAATCGAACAGCGTGGCGCCCGGTTTGTTGAATCGCTCGCCCAGCCACCGCTCGGCCATCGCCATGCCCACGCTGTTGGCGCAGCCTTGGCCCAGCGGACCTGTCGTGGTCTCGACGCCTGTGGTCATGCGGTATTCCGGATGGCCTGGGGTCTTGGAGTCCATCTGGCGGAATTGTTTGATGTCTTCCAGGCTCACGGCCGGCTTGCCGGAAGGTGTGCCGTGCTCATCGATCTCGACCACGCCCGCCAGGTGCAGCAGCGAGTACAGGAGCATCGAAGCATGACCCACCGACAGCACGAAGCGGTCGCGGTTTGGCCAGTCAGGATGTTCCGGGTGATAGCGCAGGAAATCTTTCCACAGGGTGTAGCCGACCGGCGCCAGCGCCATGGGTGTGCCGGGATGACCCGAGTTGGCCTTCTGCACGGCATCCATCGCCAGGGTGCGAATGGTGTTGATGGTCAGTTGGTCGCGTTCGCTGTGTTCTTCGATGGAGTGAGAGGTTGAAGACGAGCCCATTACATTCTCCTCGTGACAAGTGGCTGAAGCATCCAGATAGGTGTTGAGCACGCGCGCGGCGGGTTCGTTCCATGAAATCTCTGTCACCCGACCGGGGCGAACGATTTATCGCTGAAATGTTTCAGTCGCGAACCAAGCAAGCTATCTGCATTCGAATGGCCTTGAGGTCAGCGCGTGTGGCTTGACCGATGAAATGACAGACGGGGGTGGCTTTTGCAGGAAACGATCATCAAGAAATACCGGGCCATGATCAGGACCTTCACCTACATCGGTTGGTCGTTGTTCTGGCTGTTGATCTGGGATGTGATTGTCACAGTCGATTTCATGCTCTACCTGGAGCGCAAGATCACCCTGCCGTCGATGCCGCTGACGCTGCTCGGTTCGGCATTGGTGGTGCTGACCAGCTTTCGTAACTCCAGTGCGTATAACCGCTGGTGGGAAGCGCGCACGTTATGGGGTGGCCTGGTCAACAACTCTCGCAGTTTCGCCCGACAGGTGCTGACGCTGATTGATGACGAAGGCGAGCTGAATCCGGTCAAAGGCGTGCTGCTGCGTCGGCATGTGGCCTACGTGGAATGCCTGTCGGCGCACTTGAAGGGAAGCGATTGCGGGGAAGACGTGACCGCGATGATTCCTCGGGAGGAATACGAGCGTCGTAAGCGCACCAATAACTTTCCAAACGACATCCTTAATGAGTCTGCCGCGATCATAGCGGCGGAATACAAGGCTGGCCGGCTGGACAGCATTCGTCTGGAGCGGCTGGAGGCGACGCTGGTCGAGATCTCCAACTGCCAGGGCGGCATGGAACGGATTGCCAATACGCCGCTGCCTTACCCGTACGTGACCTTTCCACGGCTGTTCATCACCTTGTTCTGCATCATCGTACCGATCGGCCTGGTGGAAACGTTGGGCTGGTTCACGCCGTTGGCGTCGACAGTCGTGGGCTTCATGCTGCTGGCCATCGAGAAGATCGGCACCGACCTGCAAAGCCCGTTCAAGGCGTCTGAACACGAGATTCAGATGAAGGCGCTGTGCGACAACATCTCGGGGAATCTGAATTCCATGCTGCGCGATGCCACTGAGAAGCAGCGTTAAGCTGCAAGCTGTCCGATCGTTCCCACGCTCCGCGTGGTAATGCCGCCTGTGACGTTCTGCGTCACCCCATGGACGCTCGGCGTCCTGGCACGATCAAACAGTCTGTAGGAGCGCGCTTGCCCGCGATGGCGTTGTCTCAGTGTCAGCTGTGTGTTTGACACGACGCATTCGCGGGCAAGCGCGCTCCTACAGGACGTTCAGGTCCCCGATTTGATCTTGGTCCACACCCGCGTCCGTGCGCGTTCGGCATCACGTGGCAGCGGCGTCAGCGTATACAGCGTTTTCATGGCGTCGGCGGTCGGGTACAGGTTCGGGTTGTTGCGGATAGCAGGGTCAACCATTTCGGTCGCGTCTTTGTTCGGGTTCGGGTACCCGACAAAGTCGCTGATCGGCGCGATCACCTGCGGTTGCAACAGGTAGTTGATGAACGTGTGGGCATCTTCCACATCCTTGGCGCCTTTCGGAATCGCCAGCATGTCGAACCAGATCGGCGCACCTTCTTTCGGCAGACGCATGTCTACCACGACACCGTTCTTGGCTTCCTTCGCGCGGTTGGCGGCTTGCGAGAAGCTGCCCGAATAACCCACGGCCACGCAGATGTCGCCGTTGGCGATGTCGGCCATGTACTTCGAGGAGTGGAAGTAGGTGATGTACGGACGGATCTTCATCAGCAAGGCTTCTGCCTTGTCGTAGTCCTTTGGATTCTTGCTGTTGGGATCCAGCCCCAGATGCTGCAAGGCCAAGGGCAGAATTTCTGAAGGGGAGTCGAGCAGCGTCACGCCGCACTGCTTCAGTTTGCTGATGTTTTCTTCCTTGAAGATCAGGTCCCAGCTGTCCACCGGCGCGTTGTCGCCCAGCGCGGCCTTGACCTTATCCGGGTTGAAGCCGATCAGGATGGTGCCGTACATGTACGGCACGGCGAACTTGTTGCCCGGATCGTTGGCTTCCAGCAGTTTCATCAGCTTGGGATCAAGGTGCGAATAGTTGGTCAGCTTGGACTTGTCCAAGGGTTGAAACACGCCCGCCTCGATCTGCTTGGCCAGAAACACGTTGGACGGCACCACGACGTCATAGCCCGAGTTACCGGTCAGCAGCTTCGCTTCCAGCGCTTCGTTGGTGTCGAAGATGTCGTAGATCAGCGGAACCTTGGTGTCCTTCTTGAAGTTCTCCAGGGTCTGCGGGGTGATGTAGTCGAACCAGTTGTAAACGCGCAGGGTTTTTGGCTCGTCGGCGTGTGCCGCGCCGAGCATGGCTACGCCGGATGTGGCCAGGAGCGTCGAGGCGATAAAGCGCTTGAGTCTGTTCATCGTTGTCTCTCTTGTTCGAAGGTAGAGGGTCAGACGCGTTCGAAACCTTCCAGCACGTTCACGGCGTTGATGCCGATTTCTTCAACGGCATAGCCACCTTCCATCACAAACAGGGTGGGCTTGCCCAGGCGCGCGATGCGCTCGCCCATGCTCAGGTAATCAGGGCTGTCGAGCTTGAATTGCGAGATAGGGTCGTCCTTGTAGGTGTCCACGCCCAGCGACACCACGATGACGTCTGCGCCGTAGCGTTCGATCTCGCCGCACGCCTGTTCCAGCGACGCGCTCCACTGTGTCCAGTCGCTGCCGGCCGCCAATGGATAATTGAAGTTAAACCCTTCACCAGCGCCTTCACCCAGCTCGTCCTCATAGCCGAGAAAGAACGGAAATTCCGCTTCCGGGTGGCCATGAATGGACGTGAACAGCACGTCGCTGCGCGTGTAGAAAATCGACTGGGTGCCGTTGCCGTGGTGGTAGTCCACGTCAAGAATCGCCACCTTCTTGTGGCCTTGGTCGAGGAAGGCCTGGGCCGCGATGGCCGCGTTGTTAAGGTAGCAATAACCGCCCATGACATCGCTGGCGGCGTGGTGTCCCGGCGGACGGCACAAGGCGAAAGCACTGCGTGCGCCGTTCTGAATCGCAGCTTGGGCGGTGAGGGCGACTTGGGCTGCGCTGTAAGCGGCCTGCCATGTGCCTGCGGTAATCGGGGCGCCTGCGTCGAAGGTGTAATAGCCCAACTGGCCGTGCAGGCTGGTCGGGATGACCGACCGCAGCGTCCGCGCGGGCCAGGTGTAAGGCAGCAGATCGCCTTCGGGGTTGGTTTCGGCCCAGCGCGCCCAGGCGCCTTTGAAGAACTCCAGAAACGCTTGGGTGTGAACGCGTTCGATCGGTGCGATGCCGAAATCCTGCGGGCCTTCTACGGCACCGATTTCGCGATCCTTGACCCGCTGCAACACGTGATCGGCCCGCGACGGCATCTCGAAGCAGGGCATCAGCTTACCGTCGATCAACTCGCAGCGGCCGTGGTGCAGATGGTGATCGTCTGAATAGATCGTCAGCATTTTCTTGTTCTCTTGGGGCTTAAGTTGTCCGACATTCTTGTGGCGGAAGGCTTTTCGGAGAACGACGGAAACGGCCAAAAGGGGATTATTACGGCCATAAAAGCTGTCCGTAAATCGCCCCTAAATGAGGCGAGACGCTCTCTTTCGAGGCGTCCTAGCCGGTACGGATTGCAATGTTCTTGGTGGGAGCGAGCTTGCTCGCGAAGATTGAAGTCTATTCACTGAAGAATTGTCGGGTGTACGAACGCTTTCGTGAGCAAGCTCACTCCACAGGTGTTGGGGTGACAGGGAGAACGGCACTCACACCCGAAACTGGCTTGGCGCCACGCCGCTCCAGCGAATGAATGCATGACGAAAGCTCGCGGTTTCGCTGAATCCCAACGCTTCAGCGATGCGATGAATCGGCAACTGCTCGTTCTGTAGCAATTGCTTGGCGCGTTCGAAGCGTAGCTCGTCCAGCAACTGTTGGTAGCTGCTGCCCGTGGCCTGAAGATGACGGCGCAAGGTGCGTTCGGAGCAGTTCATTCGTTGCGCAAGCACGCCCAGACTCGGCGTCTGGTCGAGCTGCCCAGCGAGCAAATGACGAATTCGGCCCAGCCAGGCCTGACGCCCAGTGAACTCGATGTTCTGACGACGGCAGCGCTCGCGCATGTCGCGATGGGTGACGGGGTCGGCGAGGGTGAGTGGCTGGTCGAGCCAGCGTTTGTCGAACGCAAAGGCGTTGTCTTCTGAGTTGAAGTGCAGCGGACAGGCAAAGCTCTCCCGGTAGCTGGCCTGGTAATCCGGCGCGTCATGAGCGAAGCGAGCGGCCAGCAGCGGCAGCGGCTTGCCCATCAGGTCATCGCAAATCACCTTCAGCGACGCCATGCACAGCTCGGCATTGAACACCCGCAGACCCTCGTCATCACGGTAGTCGCTGGCGCTGAACCAGATGCAGTCCCCGTCTTCGATCAGCTGTAACTCGAACAACGTGCCCAGCAGCGCCGGATACTCCAGCGCCAGCCGCAAGGCGTCACCGAAAGTGCCACTGGTGAGCAGGGCGTAACCGAGAATCCCGTAGGACGACACATGCATACGCCGTCCGAGCGGCAGGCCGATGTCCCTGCGAAGCGCAACAGCGTTGGCGCAGACCTGCATCTCCTGAAACGTCGTGATGCGGATGTCCGGCCGCTTCAGGTCCGCCTCGGTAATCCCGCTCCCGGCCAGCAACGCCTCGCTCCCCCAGCCCTCAGCCGCGAAGGTATCGAGCACCAGCGAAACGGCGTTGAGTGTGGTGAGGTGGGAATGAAGCATGAGCGTGTTCCGATTGTTTTTTGATCGGAAAGGGCAGCAAGAGGTGTGCCGTCAAACAGGCTAGATGCGAATATCGAGTCGTTCGGGTTTGTGACCGCTGCGCGGTCAATCGCGAGCAAGCTGCGCTCCCACGGCCTGCGACCAGAATCAAAGCAAGCGCGACGTATCTCCGCTTCTGCCGGAGGCGTAGGAGCGCAGCTTGCTCGCGATCGGCTGCGAAGCAGTCGTAACAGTCCAGGAATGCAATTTATGCCCGTTACGGGTATGTTTACGCAAGCGCGCATTCAAAAGGAGGTAGGTTTGACCAGTAAGATCATCGAGTCGCTCCGTGCCGATTTGTCTGATCTTCATAAGGCGGGCGTGGTAAGCAAGGTTACGATGCGCGAGTTCGAAGCAATCTGCCCGACACGGGTCCGGGAACTCAGCGCGGCAGATATCCGGAATCTCAGACTGGCATTGAATTTCAGCCAGCCGGTTTTCGCACTTCATTTGAACACTACCGCGTCGACTATTCGCAAATGGGAACAGGGCGAGAGCCGACCTGCGGGTCCGGCTCTGAAGCTTCTGAATGTGATCGCAGACAAAGGTCTGCAATCAATCATCTGAGCGTGGGGCGGGGCTAGAGCAACTCCCCACACACATCCAGCTCAACCAGCCGTCGCACTTCGTCTTGCGCCAACCCTGCGCCAAGCAGTGCGTGCAGTTTGCCGAAGGCAGCTTCGCGGGTCATGCCGCCGCCGGACAGCACGCCGACATCGCGCAGGCGGCTGCCCGCTTCGTAGACATCCAGCTCCACGCCGCCTTCATGGCATTGAGTGATGGCGACGACGCAGATGCCGTTGTCACGGGCGCGCTGAAGGCTTTCCAGAAACGCAGGGTTGTCGCTGGGGCCGGTGCCGCTGCCGAAGCACTCAAGGATCAGACCCTGGATGCCGCTGTCGATCAGACCGTCCAGTTGGGCGGCGCCGATGCCCGGAAACAGCGGCATAATGGCGACGTTGGCCAAAAGTTTCGGCTGGCGATAATCCAGTGCGGTTGGCAGCTGGGAAGCCGCTTCACCGCCTCGTGCCCGATGCAGTGCCGCGAAGGGATTGCGGCCGAAGCTGCGGATTTTCGCGCAACGGGTCGGCTGCAAAAGCTCGCCGTGGAAATACAGGTGCACGCCCGCCGACAGGCCTTTGCCCAACGCCTGCAACGCGCCATTGACGTTTTCCCAGGCATCGCTGTCCGGCACACCCGCTGGCAACATCGAGCCGGTGAACACCACGGGGGCATTCAGCCCTAATAGCTGAAAGCTCATGGCGGCTGCGCTGTAGGCGAGGGTGTCGGTGCCATGCAGGATCAGCACGGCATCGCAGCCCTTCACCTCGATGGCATCAACCACCGCCTCGCGCAGACGCTGCCAGTACTGGGGCGTCATGTTGGCGCTGTCGATCAGCGGAGACATCTCGCGAAATTGCCACTTAGGCACGACCAGTGCCGGCTGACTCACCAACTGCTCGGCCATGCGAGCTTCGAAACCCGAAGCGGGTGCCAGGCCGTTCCCGCTGGCCTGCATGCCGATGGTTCCGCCGGTGTAGAGCACCATGACTTGCGTGGCCGGTGAGTGGTTTTCGCGGTTCATGCCTGTCTCCCTAGACTGACGTTCTGATGATTAAGGGGTGTCGACCACTGGTTTGCCACTGGCCGGTGCAGGCGTCGCAGCAGGCTGTTGATGACCTTGTTTCGGCCACGCCTTAAGGTCCAGATCCAGATCAGGGAACTGACTGGAGTCGAACACTGGCGTGTCGATACCCGCCTTGCGCTGTGCATCGTAGTCATTCAACAGGCGCAAACCAATCTTGAACAGCATGGCCAAGGCGATCAGGTTGACGAATGCCAGCAGGGTCATCGTGATGTCGGCAAAGGCGAACACGGTGCCCAGATCTTCCACGGCGCCCCACAGGATCAGCGCCAGCACCAGCGCGCGGTAGCTGATCAGCGCCTTGCGGCTTTCGCCAATCAGGAAGCGCAGGCTGTTTTCACCCAGATAGTAGTTGTAGAGGATCGAGGTGAACACGAACAACGCCAGTGCCACGCTGATGAACAGCTTGCCCCAATCACCCACCACAGCCGCCAGCGAGTTTTGAGTCAGGGCGATGCCGTCTCCCTCGAAGCCTGGGGTATAGAAGCCGGAGAGCAGAATCAGCAGCGCGGTGCAGGTGCAGATCACGAAGGTGTCGAGGAACACGCTGAACGCCTGAACAACGCCTTGCGCGATCGGGTGTTGAACCTCGGCGACTGCTGCCACGTTGGGCGCGCTGCCCAGACCGGCTTCGTTGGCGAACACACCGCGTTTCACGCCCATCACGATGGCGCTGCCGATCAGGCCGCCAAAGACTTCGTCCATCCCGAACGCGCTTTTGACGATGGTCATCAGCATGTGGGGAACCTGCTCGAACTGCACGGCAATGACGTAAATCGTGACTGCGATGTACACCAGCGTCTTGATGGGCACTAGCAGGTCCGCAACCGCTGCAATGCGCTTGATACCGCCGACGAACACCAGACCCAACAGCACTGCCAGACCCACACCGGCGTACCCGGGCGACACACCGAATGCATCGTTGAGCGAGTGGGTCACGGCGTGGGATTGCAAACCGTTGAAGGCAAAACCGAAGGTCACCAGCAGCAACACCGCCATGACCATGCCCAGCCAGCGTTTACCCAGGCCATGCTGGATGTAATAGGACGGCCCGCCGCGGTATTGCCCTTCGGCATCGCAGCGTTTGTACAGCTGGCCAAGTGAGCACTCAAAGAAGCTGCTGGCCATGCCGACCAGCGCCGTCACCCACATCCAGAACACCGCACCCGGCCCGCCGAGGGTTACGGCGATGCCGACACCGGCGATGTTGCCCGCACCCACGCGTCCGGCGAGGCTGAGCATCAGCGCCTGAAACGAACTGAGCTGGCCCGAGCTGCTGCGCAGGCTGTCGCGAAATACCGCGAACATATGAAAAAAGTGACGTAACTGAACGAAACGCGAGCGAATCGTGAAATATCCACCGAGCCCGACGATGAGCACGATCAGCAGTTTTCCCGAGAGGAAGTCGTTGATGACTTCAAGCATGTGTATTCCTCGCTTTTTTAGAGGGGGCGCACTATACCGGTACGCGTTATTGGAGTCTTTATTCGGTTTCCTGCTTTCGAGTTGCGGGTGTTCCTACAAGATCGGAATAGGCGCAAACATCGGTGTGACTCACCTCAAATCGAAATAATTCCGGGCAAAAAAAAGGGCCTGAAAGGGTTAGCTTCCGGCCCTCAAAAGGGTGAGGGGTGTCTAGGCCCTCAGCCTGGTGATCGTCTTGCAGGTGAAGCGGGAGCTTCGATGATCAGGCCTTCAGCGGCACCAATCGTGGAGCAATCATGTTTTCGGGGCGCAGGATGTCGGCGAGCATCACGTCGTCGAGCAAGCCTTCCTCACGCACCAACTCCAGTACGCCACGGCCTGTCTCCAGGGCGACGCGGGCGATTCGGGTGGCGTTTTCGTAACCGATGTACGGGTTCAGCGCGGTGACCAGGCCGATCGAGTGCTCGACCAGTTCGCGGCAACGCTGTTCGTTGGCGGTGATGCCGACGATGCAGTGCTCGCGCAGCATGTCCATGGCGCGTTGCAGCAGACGAATCGAGTCGAAGATCTTGTAGGCGATCAGCGGCTCCATCACGTTCAGTTGCAGTTGGCCGCCTTCGGCCGCAATGGTCAGCGCCAGGTCGTTGCCCATGATTTCGAAGGCGCACATGTTCACGGCCTCCGGAATCACCGGGTTCACCTTGCCCGGCATGATGGAACTGCCCGGTTGACGCGCTGGCAAGTTGATCTCGTTGATGCCGGTACGCGGACCGCTGGACAGCAGGCGCAGGTCGTTGCAGATCTTCGACAGCTTGACTGCGGTGCGTTTGAGCATGCCGGAGAACAGCACAAAGGCGCCCATGTCAGAGGTGGCTTCGATCAGGTCGGCCGCCGGAACCAGAGGCTGGCCGCTGATGATCGCAAGGCGCTCAACCGCCAGATGCTGATAACCAGGGTCTGCGTTGATGCCGGTGCCGATGGCGGTTCCGCCCAGGTTCACTTCGGTCAACAGCTCAGGTGCCAGGCTGCGCAGGCGGTTGAGGTCTTCGGTCAGTGTGGTGGCGAAGGCGCGGAATTCCTGGCCGAGGGTCATCGGCACAGCGTCCTGCAATTGGGTACGGCCCATTTTCAGAACGTGGTTGAACTCCTGGCCCTTGGCCGCGAAGGCTTGAATCAGGCTGTCGAGGCTGGCGAGCAGGGCGTCGTGACCCAACAGCAGACCCAGGCGGATGGCCGTCGGGTAAGCGTCGTTGGTCGACTGTGCCATGTTCACGTCGTTGTTCGGGTGCAGGTATTTGTATTCGCCTTTCTCATGGCCCATCGCTTCAAGCGCGATGTTGGCGATGACTTCGTTGGCGTTCATGTTGGTGGACGTACCGGCGCCACCCTGGATCATGTCGACGACGAACTGCTCGTGGAAGTCGCCGCGAATCAGACGTGCGCAGGCTTCGCTGATGGCCGCGTGCTTCTCGCTGCTCAGGTGACCGAGCTGATGGTTCGCATCGGCGGCCGCTTGCTTGACCATGGCCAGGCCGACAACCAGTTTCGGGTAGTGAGCGATCGGGACGCCGGAGAGCCGGAAGTTGTGCACGGCGCGCAGCGTTTGAATGCCGTAATACGCTTCAGCGGGTACTTCGAGGACGCCAAGCAGGTCTTTTTCGATGCGAAATGATGCAGCGGAGGACATGATAGAGAAAGTCTCAAGAGAGGCACGGACTAAGCCGGAACGCCTTTAATACTAGGCCTGTGGCCGATTGCGAACCAATGCTGTTAAGCGCTAGCCTATGCACAAACGGCATAATGTTGATGTGACGTTCGGGTTGTGACGAGCGTGTGAACGACTTCGCCAATCACTCTGTAGGAGCGTGGCTTGTCTCTGGGCCGCATCCGGACGATCGGCTGCGCAGCAGTCGTGATTCCGGCGAATGCAGTGCGCCAGACAAATCGTGTTCTCGGTGATTGCTGCCGCTGCGCGCCAGATCGCGGGACAAGCCACGCTCCTACAGTTGATCGGCGGCAACCATTGATAAGTGGCGACCCACCCTGCGGGAGAGATTGATGAACCTGGAAAGCAAATGGCTGGAAGACTTCAGCGCGCTGGCCGCAACCCGCAGCTTCTCCCAGGCGGCGGAGCGTCGATTCGTCACTCAGCCGGCCTTCAGCCGACGGATTCGCAGCCTTGAAGCCGCGCTCGGTCTGACGCTGGTCAACCGCTCGCGCACGCCCATCGAGCTGACGGCGGCGGGGCAGCTGTTTCTGGTGACGGCGCGGACGGTGGTCGATCAGTTGGGCGAAGTGCTGCGCCATCTGCATCATCTTGAAAGCGGGCAGGGCGAGGTCATGCAGATTGCGGCCGCGCATTCGCTGGCCTTGAGTTTCTTCCCGCGCTGGATCGCGCAATTGCGCAACGAAGGCCTGAACATCGCCACCCGCCTGGTCGCCACCAACGTGGGTGACGCGGTGCATGCATTGCGTGAAGGCGGCTGCGACCTGATGCTCGCGTTTTATGACCCGGACGCAGCGCTGCAGATGGATGCGGAAATCTTCCCGTCGCTGCACCTGGGCATGACTGAAATGCTGCCGGTGTGCTCTGCGGACGCGCAAGGCAGTCCGTTATTCGATCTCGAAGGTGAAAACAGCGTCCCCTTGCTGGCCTACAGCGCAGGTGCCTTTCTGGGACGTTCGGTGAATCTGCTGTTGCGTCAGCGCAATCTGCGTTTCACCACCGTCTATGAGACCGCGATGGCCGACAGCCTCAAAGGCATGGCGCTGCAAGGGTTGGGCATCGCCTGGGTGCCTCGGCTCAGTGTCGCGGCCGAGCTGGAGCGAGGTGAACTGGTCGTGTGTGGGGGGCCTCAATGGCACGTGCCGCTTGAGATTCGCCTGTATCGCTGCGCGCTGGTGCGCAAGGCCAACGTGCGGTTGCTGTGGCGGAAGCTCGAAGGGGGTGCCGCACAGACTGGCGCTTGACCTTGAGGTCAGTAAATCCGGGGCTTGGCAGCGAAAACAGCGCGGCTGACAGGAGGTCGTCAGCGTTCTGTTAAACCGCACTCTTTGCGGTATACTGCGCGGCCTTTGGCCGGTTCGACTGGTCATAATTCGTACGACAAGCCACGCCGGTCTTCCCGCGTGGCTTGTTGTTTTTAGACGCGCCTGCGGGCGCCCGATGAAGAGGCACGACGATGAGCGCACTGGTTGGCGTGATCATGGGCTCCAAGTCCGATTGGTCCACCCTTAGCCACACCGCCGACATGCTGGAAAAGCTCGGCATTCCGTACGAAGTCAAAGTGGTTTCGGCCCACCGCACGCCGGACCTGCTGTTCCAGTACGCCGAAGAGGCCGAAGGCCGTGGCATCGAGGTGATCATCGCCGGTGCGGGTGGTGCTGCTCACCTGCCTGGCATGTGCGCTGCCAAGACTCACCTGCCCGTGTTGGGCGTTCCGGTGCAGTCTTCGATGTTGTCGGGTGTCGATTCGCTGTTGTCCATCGTGCAGATGCCGGCGGGCATCCCGGTCGCGACCCTGGCCATCGGCAAGGCGGGCGCGATCAACGCCGCGCTTCTCTCGGCCAGCATCCTGGGCGCCAAGCACCCGCAATTCCATGCAGTGCTGAAAAAATTCCGCACTGAGCAGACAGACAGCGTTCTGGACAATCCAGACCCACGCGAGGCCTGAGGTTTTCATGAAGATCGGCGTAATCGGTGGCGGCCAGCTGGGCCGCATGTTGGCACTGGCGGGCACTCCGCTGGGAATGAACTTCGCGTTTCTCGACCCTGCTCCGGACGCGTGCGCCGCTGCACTGGGCGAGCATCTGCGTGCCGATTACGGCGATCAGGAACATCTGCGCCAACTCGCCGATGAAGTCGATCTGGTGACGTTCGAGTTCGAAAGCGTGCCAGCTGAAACCGTCGCTTTCCTGTCGCAGTTCGTACCGGTTTATCCGAGTGCCGAAGCCTTGCGCATCGCCCGAGATCGCTGGTTCGAAAAGAGCATGTTCAAGGACCTGGGCATTCCGACGCCTGCGTTCGCCGACATCCAGTCTCAGGCAGACCTGGACGCCGCAGTCGCCAGCATCGGCCTGCCCGCCGTCCTGAAAACCCGCACGCTGGGTTACGACGGCAAAGGCCAGAAAGTCCTCCGTACTCCGGAAGACGTGGTCGATACCTACGCCGAGCTGGGCAGCGTGCCTTGCCTGCTGGAAGGCTTCGTACCGTTCACCGGCGAAGTCTCGCTGATCGCCGTGCGTGCCCGTGACGGTGAAACCCGTTTCTATCCGCTGGTGCACAACACGCACGACAGCGGCATCCTGCGCCTGTCCATCGCCAGTACCGACCACCCGTTGCAGGCATTGGCCGAAGACTACGCCGGCCGCGTGCTCAAGCAGCTGGATTACGTGGGCGTGCTGGCATTCGAATTCTTCGAAGTCGACGGTGGCCTGAAGGCCAACGAAATCGCTCCGCGTGTTCACAACTCCGGTCACTGGACCACCGAAGGCGCCGAGTGCAGCCAGTTCGAAAACCACCTGCGTGCCGTTGCTGGCCTGCCGCTGGGTTCGACAGCCAAGGTCGGTGAGAGCGCAATGCTCAACTTCATCGGTGAAGTCCCGGCGGTGGACAAGGTCATTGCCATCGATGACTGCCATCTGCACCACTACGGCAAGGCGTTCAAGGCCGGCCGCAAGGTGGGTCACGCCACCGTGCGCAGCAAGGACCGCGCAACGCTGGATCGCCAGGTGAAGTTGGTTGAGGCGTTGATCAAGAACTGATCAAGCGCCGACGCTGCTACCCGGTTGCCGCCACCTTGGATCTGGCAATTCCCTGTAGGAGTGAGCTTGCTCGCGATAGCGTTCTGTCTGTTACCGAATAGGTCGCTGACCCACTGCTATCGCGAGCAAGCTCTCTCCTACAGTCATTTTGAGCGTTCATTGCGTTGAACCATTCATCCCCCGCCCCCCTCTGATAGCGTGTTGCCAATTGCCGACTAGGCTTTGGCATATTCATTCAAACAGAGGGAAATGGCATGGGAATCATCGGAACCATCTTCATCGGCCTGATCGTCGGTCTGCTGGCTCGCTTTCTGAAGCCTGGCGACGACAGCATGGGCTGGATCATGACCATTGTCCTGGGTATCGCCGGCTCGCTGGCCGCGACCTACGGTGGTCAGGCGCTGGGCATCTATCAGGCTGGCCAGGGCGCAGGTTTCCTGGGCGCGCTGATTGGCGCGATCATCCTGCTGGTGATCTACGGCATGATCAAAAAGAAATGAAACTGAGTCTGGCCCTCTGCGCTATTGCCGCGCGGAGGGCTAGAATGCCCGGCACTTTGAACCCTATGCCGAGCACCTAAATGCGTCGTCTCCTCTTCGTTACCCTGCTGCTGGTCTGTGGACTAGCACGCGCCGCCGATCTCCCGGAAACCGACTGGCTCGAACTGATGCCCAAGTCGGACCAGAAAGCCCTCGAAGCCATGCCCGAAATCGATCACAACTCCCCGGAAGCCCAGGGAACGTTCGACAGCAAGGGTGGGTTGAAGCAGAGCAAGGGCCTGCCAGCCGTGATGTATTCGACCAAGACCGTTGCGGCCATGGACGGCAAGAATATTCGCCTCGGCGGTTACCCGGTGCCGCTGGAAACCGACGCCAAAGGGCACAGCACGCTGTTTTTCCTGGTGCCGTACCCGGGCGCCTGCATCCACGTGCCGCCGCCGCCACCCAACCAACTGGTGCTGGTGCGTTACCCGAAAGGCCTGAAGATCGACGACATCTACACGCCGTTGTGGGTCATCGGCACGTTGAAGGTCGAGAAAGTCAGCAATGACCTGGCTGACGCGGCTTATGCGCTGGATGCATCGAAGGTGCGGGTGGTGGTCGAAGCGGACTTGTAAGGCTCAGGCGCGCACGCTCGATAAAACCCAAATCTGTGGGAGTGAGCAAGCTCACTCCCACAGAAGTGTGCGGGGTCAATGGCTGATCAGGCGTCGACCAACGGCTCAGCCCAGATACTCACGCTCATCACGTGCATGTCATTCGGCTTGATGGTCACGATGTCGGTCATGACGTTTGCGGTCTCGACGCACACCATGTTCTGCCAGCCATCGGCTTCCATGTCGTTGAAGGTCTTGGTCTTCTCGATCCATGGATTCCACACCACCGCTGAGTTCGAACCGATGGTCTGGATCTGGATCTTGCGCTTCCACTCAGGGTCAATCACCGAAATCAGGTCGGGCGTATCCTGATAGATACGGTCCGTCTCGCCGCTGAACGTGATGTCCCCGGACTGCACGTTCGGCTGCTCCCAGCTTTCCAGGGTGTTCAGGTAGCTCACGCCGTCGAGGCCTTCGATGCGAACCTGCTTGATATCGCTGACCGCGAAATAACTGTGCAGCGCCTGGCTCAGCGTGACGTCTTCCGGCCCCGCATTGAAGCTCACCAGGCTGACATTCAACGCTGCATCCAGACGGATCTGCAGCTTCAGGCCCACGGTGTGCGGCCAGCCCGGCAGATGCCCTTCGGCTTTGGGTTGAATGAACTCGACGATCAATGCATCGCCATCTTCGCCCATGCCCATCAACTCCCAGTCGATGGCGCGGACCTCGCCGTGGGCGTTGGCCGGTTCGCTGCTTTGACGCATGGCCTGCACGCTTTGCGGGTTGCGCTGAAAGTTGCCGAACCACGGCCAGCAGATCGGCATACCGCCACGAATCGCCTTGCCGTGCTTGAACACCGCGCCTGGGTTGGACCAGATCAAAGGCTGATCGCCGTCGATTTGATAGCTGATGATGTGCGCGCCCTGTTGGGCAACCACCAGTTCGGCCTGACCGTGGCGAATACGCCAGCAATTGAGCTCACCGAGCTGGATGGATTCGACTTCTGGCGTAGGCATAGGGGTACTCACTCAAAGGACAGTGACTGATTCAGACTGTGCCAAGCTTGATGAGTTTAGTGCGCCCTGCCAAGTGCGAAGAGCGCAGTGCCAGGCGGTTTCAGCGCCGCGCCGGAACCGAACGGGTGCGGCCACTGCCGTCGATCGCGACGAACACGAATACAGCTTCAGTCACCTTGCGCCATTCGCTGGACAGCGGATCATCGCTCCAGACCTCGACCATCATCTGAATCGAGCTGCGGCCGATTTCCAGGGTCTGCGTATAAAAGGACAGCTGCGCGCCCACGGCGACTGGGACCAGAAACGCCATACGGTCGATGGCTACGGTGGCCACGCGACCGCCTGCTACTTTACTGGCCATGGCAGTGCCTGCCAGGTCCATCTGTGCGACCAGCCAGCCACCGAAAATATCGCCGAAGCCATTGGTTTCGCGGGGGAGGGCGGTTATTTGCAGAGCAAGGTCGCCCTGCGGTATCGGATCTTCCTGTTCAAGTTCGTTCATTGCCTGGGGCCTCTGACCCATGACTCTCTAAGTCTTCATCACGTTTTAATTAGGGAAACTCTGCGAAAACGACTTGGGCAAATGGTTTCGCACAAATTCCCTGGAAAGACCGGTTGAGTCGCGGCCAGCGAGTATATCGGGCCATGGTTGAAGCTTCGACCGTTCGGTTCTGATTTTGACCGGTTGTTGTTTCGGTCTATGTGCATTTGGAAACAATTTGCTATCGTGCCGGACCGATTTGGCGCACTACGCCGTTATTGGCACGCAATTTTGATGCCCGATCACCTCTTCGAGTCGATAAATCGCGTGCACAGCCGTTATCCCCGGCTGCATTGCCACTGATTTTTCGTCCCAAGAGAGCCTCAAAAGAGAAGCCACTGCCATGACCTCTGTGTCCACCAATGCCGCGCAGCCGTCGCGTCCACTGACCCGCAACGATTACAAAACCCTGTCGCTGTCTGCCCTCGGCGGTGCGCTGGAATTTTACGACTTCATCATTTTTGTGTTCTTCGCGGCGGTGGTCGGCAAGCTGTTCTTCCCCGTAGACATGCCGGAATGGCTGCGTTTGATGCAAACGTTTGGCATTTTCGCCGCCGGTTATCTGGCTCGGCCTTTGGGCGGCATCGTCATGGCGCACTTTGGCGACCTGCTGGGTCGCAAGAAAATGTTCACCCTGAGCATTTTCCTCATGGCCGTGCCGACCTTGATCATGGGCCTGCTGCCGACCTATGCGCAGATTGGTATCTGGGCGCCGCTTCTGTTGCTGCTGATGCGCGTCATTCAGGGTGCCGCGATTGGTGGCGAAGTGCCGGGTGCGTGGGTATTCGTTTCCGAGCACGTTCCCGCACGTAACGTCGGTTACGCCTGCGGTACCCTCACCTCGGGTCTCACTGCAGGCATTTTGCTCGGTTCGCTGGTGGCGACCTGGATCAACAGCCTCTACACCCCGGCTGAGGTGTCGGACTACGCCTGGCGTATCCCTTTCCTGCTGGGCGGTGTGTTTGGTCTGATGTCGGTCTACCTGCGTCGCTGGTTGCACGAGACGCCGGTCTTCGCTGAACTTCAACTGCGCAAAGCGCTGGCGGAAGAGGTCCCGCTCAAGGCTGTGCTGCGTGACCACCGCGGCGCCGTCGTGCTGTCGATGGCGCTGACCTGGCTGCTGTCGGCCGGTGTCGTCGTCATCATCCTGATGACCCCGACCTTGCTGCAAACCACCTACGGCTTCGCCCCGGCTGTCACTCTGAAGGCCAACAGCTTGGCGATCGTCCTGCTGAGTGTGGGCTGCATCGGCGCGGGTGCGCTGGCAGACCGTTTTGGCGCGGGTTTGGTGTTCTTGCTTGGCTCGCTGGGATTGTTGGTCAGTTCGTGGGTCTTCTACCACACCGTTGGGGCTCATCCTGACTGGCTGTACCCGCTGTACGCCATCACCGGTTTGTTCGTGGGCACCATCGGCGCCGTGCCATTCGTGATGGTAAAAGCCTTCCCGCCCGTCGTGCGCTTCTCGGGCCTGTCGTTTTCCTACAACCTGGCCTACGCCATCTTTGGCGGCCTGACGCCGATGGTCGTCACGCTGATGCTCAAGGCCAACCCGATGGGGCCGGCCTGGTACGTGGCGGGGCTTTGCGTGCTGGGAATGGTGATTGGGGTGTATCTGCTGATGAAGAAGTCATCTTTGCGCTGATGTGCACCAGGCGGGTATTCGCAGACGGAATCTGCGAATACCCACGCGGCCTTAAACCTTGATGGCCAAAATGGCAGGGCGCCCGTCAGTACGGTCGGCGCCGGCAATCAAAAGTTGATGGGGCGTCGTGTTGACTACGCCATACCCCAGCGTGGAAAAAAACACCGCGTCGGACAACGTGCCGAAACCTTGGGTGCTTGCAAACGTGTCATCAATTTTTCCGTCGGACGTGAATCGGCCCACGACCGGCCAGATGCTTGTCGGATAGGTACCACCTTCTCCGACCGCGACGATCTTGTTGTCAGCGCCACTCAGAAATAAAGCTGCGTTCCATTTATTAAGATCGCCGGGCACCATGTCATCAAACCTGGGAATACCGCCGTTGAACTCGGGATCCGGTTGTCCACTATCGCTGTAGACAGCCAGCATTCCCTGATGGCCTACCTCACCGCGCGGAACTCTATTGCCTGATATAACGTATTTGTCTGATGAAGGCTCAACACTTTGCGGGTCCATGTGACGGTCGCCGGAGGTTATCAACGCTGCGCCTCCGTTGCCGAACGACTCATCAATGAGGCCGTTTTCATCGAATCGCATAAGCCAACCGTCCCTTAACCCGACGTCATTCGTCAGGTACCCGGACGCGATAAATTTTTTATCGGCAACACGAGTCAGATTTGAAATCGAATGCCGCATAAGGTTATCGAATTTAAGCATACCGCCATCGCCGAAACTGCTGTCAAGTTTACCGGCGTCCGTCATTTTTACGATATAAGAAGTCTGCGTATCTTCAAACAGCCCGATGATCGGGGCAAATAGGCTTCCATCAACATTAAACACGCATTCCCTTACGAAGAATCCGTTGGCCGGCGCAAGCAAAGTGCGAAGGTTCAATACACCGTTGAGGCCAAAGCGACTGTCTACTGCACCATTGGACAAGAATCTCATCATAGTGCCCGTTTCGGTGCCAGAGGCGAAATTAAGGGTGCTGCCCCAGATGGTTATATTACCCGTTTCACTTTCATGTGCGCCGCGAATGATAAACATCGTACCGGGCGGCAGGACGACCTCAATGTAACCACTCTGATTCGGACCAAACGATATATCCAGTACGCCGTTACAGTCGAACCTGGCGATGTTTGCATGATACTGGGCAGGTTGCGGTATCCCCCTTGTCTGATAGTAGACGGCCAGAAAAGTATCCGCTTTCGCGGTGCTAGGAATGACACAGCTTACCCAGCCCTGTTGTTCGTTAAAAGGCAGCTTCAGCTTTCCATTAACACCAAATGTTGTGTCATATTCAAGCAAAGGCAGCGGAGCGGTTGCCTTACCAGAGCTGCTCGCGTTCTGCGGACTTTGCATTTCCTGTTGAGAACTCAGCCATTTTATTTGGGGTTTAGTCGTGGTCATTGCGCTTTCCTTGCGTTCGTTAAAGATAAATAAGTGTTGATCAGCTGATGTGTAGGTTGATCGAAATGGCTCCATACCGCGCTGATAATTGCGGGCCATGTGCACACTGCTCGCCTCGTATACCTTTAGCGCAAATACCGCAGCCTGATCGTTATAGTTGCCCGCGCAAAGGATTTGCTGCGGACCGCTGATCACCACTTTTGTGTGACTGGCTGGAACGATTATCGCGTTGGCTGGGCTACAGAAGTGTGCGCTTCCCGCTAGCGTGTCGTCGGGCTCTCCAGTGGGCAAAAACCGGCCAATGACGGACCAGTTTGGGGCGGTTGGGCCTTCGTTCCCACTACCGCTGACAATGATCCGTGAATCGACTCGCTGGCTAGCCGTCGTCCATTCATCAATCATCGTTCCAAATGTATAGACAGCGGCGTTTCCTCCATTAAACCTGGTATCCGGCACCCCTGCGGACGTGTACTGCCAAAGAAGACTGTCCATGTCCAGATCCGAAGCCTCACGGAACCCACTGATGATCACGCCTTCCTGATCGTCGTTGGGCGCAGCAACGTTGATGTATGTTTTTGGCTTGACTGAAACGATGGCCGTTCCTCTTTCTCCAAAATCGGTGTCCAGAACGCCATTGATATTGAATTTCCGCAGAAAGCCATATTGACGGTCATCATCCAGCGCATCTCCATACGCGATTAAACTGGCACCGTGGTTGATGGTTATCAGGCCCATCAGGTTGCAAGAGTTACCCACCGCTATCTCAAGCAGTCCGCCGTTGGCAAAGCTTTCATCAAGAAAACCTTCAGGGGTCAATCGCAGTATCCAGTGAGGGTAGTACGGTGCGGCGAGTCGATGACAGGCAACGTTCAGGCTGTTGTCTGGATTAACACTGACGCTTGTTGAAAAGGCAAGCTGCACCGGAACGTTTGCAACAGCGTTCAATAAGCAGTGACCGTTCGTGCCGAACGTCAAATCTGGTCTGCCAGCAGGCGTCAGTTTGGAAATGATCGAAACAAGCGTTCTGTCCTCAGGGGATTCATAGGTGCCCCAGATAAAGATTTCCCCGTTAGCCGTTTCTTTAATGCCATTAAGGTCGCAATATCCGTCCGATCGACCGAACCGAAATTCGACCATACCTGTATTGTTCTCGCCGAAGGACGTGTCCGGTTGCCCGGTGCTGTTGAAGCGAATAATTCCGCAGGTGTTCGCAATACTCGGGTTGTAGAGGCCTTGAAACGTGGCCAGAAATGACTTTTCGTTCGCAACTGATTGAATGATTGCGCTTGCCCAGCCGGGCTTTACACCATTGAATTCGATGAGCAGTCGGCCATCAGAGCCGAAATCCGTATCGTATTCAGCATCCGGAAAAGGCGCCACTTTCGTATTTTTCCCGCGGCTGTCGCCAAGCGTTTTTTTCCTCAAATCCAGAGTTCGTTTGGCTCTTTCATTTCGTGATTGTTGAAAAAGAAATTCGGGATTGTTCATCGGGACATTCCTTGTAGAGTGAACAGGGTCGATTAGTGTTTATGTATGATCTATCGCACCACCGCTTGAAGCATGGGTGGGCAGTTTTACTTCATTATATTTAGCTGGCAGGATGCGTTAGATTGATTCGAAGTAATCACACTTAGTCGTCATTGCAAACCCGTACTCAATTTCTTACCGCCACTTCATGAGGCGCCAGGTAATGCGGCTCGATGCCGCATCCAGGCATGACCCTCAAGCGTTTAATGTCCGCATTCACCTTCGCAGCGGCGAGCGTCGCTATGGTTCACGCGGTGGCGGCGGTTGACCCTGTTCGGGCGTAACTCGGTATAGCCTGACCGCGCGCGATGCCAATGACAAAGAAGTCGAGATCAGCCTGGGCAAGGTGGTGCACGCTTACCAACCCAATACCATGGGCGGCGGCATCTTTGGCGGCCTGATGCCAATGGTCGTGACGCTAATGCTGAAAGCCTACCCGATGGGGCCGACCTGGTACGTGGCGGGGCTATGCGTGTTGGGGATGGTGATCGGGCTGTATCTGCTGCGCTCAAAGAGCATGGGGCAGTAAGGCCGACTCCTGCGTAGAACGAGGGGCAGGCTGACAAAGCCTGCCCGTTCCCATCAAACCTTCACGGCGAACACCGCAGGTATCCCGTTATATCTGCCTGCAAAAAGAACCTGCTGCGGCCCAGTGATGAGCATGCTCGTGCCACCGACTGGGAATTCGGTAGCATAAGGCGGAGTACAGAAGTGCAGTTCGCCGCCATACGTGTCATCAGGTTGGCCGTTCACTAAGAACCGACCAATTACTGTCCAATCCTAGTCTAGTGAGTTTCCAGAACCAATTGCGATGACTTTTCCATCATCTCGCTGCATGGCAGATACCCAGATGTCTGCCCGGGTGCCGAAGTCATGCGTCACCGGCTGCCCTTCGTTGAACCCAGGATCAGGGTTTCCTTTAAGATCGTATTTCCATAAAAAGCTGTTCAAGTTCGATATTACACCTCCCATCCCTGCAGCGATCAGCTGTTTTCCGTCAGGTGACGCGAATAAGGAGTCAACGTAAATTTCCTGTTGAGAGGGAATGACCGCTACTCCGTTGGTTCCGAATCCCGAGTCGACGACTCCCCCTCGGGTAAACATTTTGAGGAAGCCAAAAGTTTTACCGTTTTCTATAAAGATTCCGTACGCCAGTATGCCTTCGCTTAAACTGTCCTTGTGTATGATTCCGCTCAGGCTCGTGGACCCAGGCCCGCCGAATGTGACTTCAAGAAACCCATCTTTTTGAAATTTTTTATCAAGTAAACCTTCGGGGGTGATCTTTATAATCAATGGGGATCCGGATGACCCGCTCGGCCTTCTACACGCAACATTCAGGCTGCCGTCCGAGTTAATGACGACACACTCGTAGCTGGGTAGATTGAGCGGGACGCTGGCGATCAAGTCTAGTCTGCAGTGTCCATTTGACCCGAAACTTTCATCAGTTGTCCCATCTGGCGCAATCTTGGAGATAATGTAGAACAGGACATTATCAGCATATCGCTCATAACTGCCCCATACGAAAATGCTGCCGTCATCACACTCCTCTATACCGGTGAAGTTGCAATATCCGTCAGACTGTCCAAAGCGGAATTCAAGTATCCCCGTACCCTGATTTCCAAAAGATGTATCAAGGTTTCCGCTCTGATCAAATCGTGCGATGCCACCGATATTGGGAACGCTTGTAGTGTGGTATCCCTCTATAGTTGCCAAGTAGTGTTGTTTGAGGGTCTTGCATTCAACGATATTGCTCGCCCAACCTGCATGAACTCCGTTGAAACCAAGCAACAGTTTCCCATTGGCTCCAAAGCTTGCATCGTACTCTGCCGGCGGGAAGGGGGATGCTTTGACACTTGACATGCCTTCTTCTTCGTTGGGTTGCGATCTAACCTTACGTAGTTTTAATATTTTCTCGTGCATGAAATTTTGCTGTACAGGGTCCATTTGAAATCTCCGGATGTTGATCGGACTGAGTCCGCAATACACTAAGACGCACAGCCCTGTGCGTCATCGATAGTCTAGTTATTCCGATGCACGTTTCTAATAATGATTCGAAGTTAAGGCATGCCTTTAATCGCGATTACGAAGCTGACGTTGACGTTGCTCATTAATCAATTTTCAGAATTTACCTTGCGAAAGGAATATGCGTATTGGGCTGGCAGCGTGCTGAGACACCGAACTGTCAAATCCTGGACGTCTTTCGAAGACGTCCCTTCATCTCTTTGTCATAATCCCGTCATAGAGTAGTCACAAGGCCACCACAGACCCGGCCAACCCCTTACCTCGCCAGGAGCCAGGCATGACACTCAAGCGTTTGATGTCCGCATTCACCTTCGCAGCGGCGAGCGTCGCTACGGTTCACGCGGTGGCGGCGGTTGACCCTGCGATCAAGCCTTACGTCAAAACCACGGGTGTGTCCGGCAACCTTTCCAGCGTGGGCTCCGACACGTTGGCGAACTTGATGACGATGTGGGCCGAGGCGTACAAAAAAGAGTATCCGAGCGTCAACATTCAGATTCAGGCTGCCGGGTCGTCGACGGCGCCGCCGGCGCTGACGGAGGGCACTGCCACGCTGGGGCCGATGAGCCGCAAGATGAAGGACGGCGAGCTGTCCGCCTTCGAGCAAAAGTACGGCTACAAGCCGACGGCGATTCCGGTTGCGGTGGATGCACTGGCGATATTTGTTCACAAGGACAACCCGATCAAGGGGCTGACGCTGCAGCAAGTGGACGCGATTTTCTCGGCGACCCGCTTGTGTGGCGCCAAGGCTGACGCGAAAACCTGGGGTGATATCGGTGTGACCGGTGACCTGGCAGGCAAGTCGATCCAGCTGTTCGGGCGTAACTCGGTGTCCGGCACCTACGGCTATTTCAAGGAAGAGGCCTTATGCAAAGGTGACTTCAAACCCAACGTTAACGAGCAACCCGGTTCGGCGTCGGTGGTGAGTTCGATCAGTAGCTCGCTCAACGGCATCGGCTACTCAGGTATCGGTTATAAAACGTCCAGCGTGCGCACCGTGCCACTGGCGAAGAAAGAGGGCGGCGAGTTCATCGAAGACAACGAAGTCAACGCGCTGAACGGCACGTATCCACTGGCGCGCTTCCTTTATGTCTACGTCAACAAAGCGCCAAACAAGCCGCTGAATCCATTGGAAGCGGAGTTCGTAAAATTGGTGCTGTCCAAACAGGGTCAGGAAGTTGTCATGAAAGACGGGTACATTCCTCTACCAGCCAAGGTCGTAAGCAAAGCGTTGGCTGATCTGGGGCTATAAAAACGGCGAGCGCGCGGCGCTTGCGGATAACCCTGATGCGGGGTGACAGGTTCGTCCCGCCAAAAACGAAAAAGGCCTTATGGAACGAGGCTCGCGAAACAATGAGCAGTCCGTTGCCACGATTCCGGGGCGACGGGCTTTTTTGCGTCACCACGCTGTCATGTATTTGTCATACAGAGTGGCTAGGGTGTGCGCATGAATGATTTGGCCAATTCATCGATGACCGAAAGATCCCCTCCCGAGCGCATTGATTTCAATACGCCCGAGCTGCAACGCAAGCGTCGTATTCGTGCGCTCAAGGACCGTCTGACGCGCTGGTACGTGTTGGTTGGCGGTCTTGCCGTGTTGGCCGCAATCACCCTGATCTTCTTTTATCTCGCCTATGTCGTCGCGCCGCTCTTTCAGGGGGCGAAGCTGACCGCCAACACCGTTCAAACGCCTGCCTGGATGCAGGATGCTGGCAAGCCGATGGTGCTGGTCATCGAAGAGCAGAACCAGGTCGGCATGCGCGTATCCGACAAAGGCGAAGCGCTGTTCTTTCATCTCAGTGACGGCAGCGAGCTGTCTCGTGTGGCGCTGCCGGTGCCGGCTGGCGCGCACGTTACCTCGGTTGCGCAAGACCAGCCCGGCAAGCCGTTGATCGCAGTGGGTCTGTCCAACGGTCAGGTGCTGGTGTTCAAGCATGCTTATCCGATCACGTACCCGGGCAACCAGAAAACCATCACCCCCGCCATCACGTATCCCTACGGCGAGACGCCTTTGGTGCTCGACGAAGAAGGGCGGGCGCTGGAACACGTCAACCTCAATGCCAATGACTCCACTTTGATTCTTGCGGGTGCGACCGGCACCCAGCTGCATGTGCTGTCGCTGACGCAGGCCGAAAACCTTATGACCGGCGAGACGACCAACGAGCAAAGCCGCATCGACCTGCCGCAACTGTCCGCAACCGTGAAGGCGATCTACGTCGACCCGCGTCAGCAATGGCTGTACGTGATCAATGGCCGCGCTCAAGCGGACGTTTTCAACCTTCGCGATCGCACGCTGAACGGCCGTTACAAATTGCTGGAAGACGCCAATGCCGAAACCACGGCCAGCACTCAGCTCGTCGGCGGTATCTCGCTGATGATTGGCAGCTCCAGAGGCAACATCGCGCAATGGTTCATGGCCCGTGATGTCGATGGCGAGATGCGCCTACAGCACATTCGTGACTTCAAGATGGGCGCGGCACCGATTTCGCAGATCACCGCCGAGCAACGCCGCAAGGGCTTCATCGCCATGGACACCGCCGGCAAGCTGGGTGTGTTTCACAGCACCGCACATCGCACGCTCCTGATCGACCCGGTCGCCAGCGGCCCGGCTGTCATGGGCATGTCGCCGCGAGCCGATCGCATCATTGTCGAGGACAGCGGCAAGCTGCTACCGCTGGAGCTGAAGAACCCGCACCCCGAAGTGTCGTGGAGCGCGTTGTGGGACAAGGTCTGGTACGAGAACTACGACGAGCCCAAGTACATCTGGCAGTCCACCGCGTCCAACAGTGATTTCGAGCCAAAACTGAGTTTGGCGCCGCTGACCTACGGCACGCTCAAGGCCGCGTTTTACGCGATGTTGCTGGCAGCGCCGCTGGCCGTCGCTGCGGCCATCTACACCGCGTATTTCATGGCGCCGGGCATGCGCCGCAAGGTCAAGCCGGTCATCGAGCTGATGGAAGCCATGCCGACGGTGATTCTCGGCTTCTTCGCGGGTCTGTTTCTGGCGCCTTATCTGGAAGGGCATCTGCCGGGCATCTTCAGTCTGCTGATCTTCACGCCGATCGGCATCTTGCTTGCCGGTTTTCTGTGGACCCGTCTGCCCGAGTCGATCCGCCTGCGTGTGCCGGATGGCTGGGAAAGCGCGATCCTGATCCCTGTGGTGCTGCTGGTGGGCTGGGTTTCGCTGGGCATGAGCTCGCACATGGAGAACTGGTTCTTCGGCGGCGACATGCGCTCGTGGATCACCAACGACCTGGGCATTACCTACGACCAGCGCAACGCCTTGGTGGTCGGTCTGGCGATGGGCTTTGCGGTGATTCCCAACATCTACTCCATTGCCGAAGACGCCATCTTCAGTGTGCCGCGCGGCCTGACCCTCGGCTCGCTCGCCTTGGGCGCGACGCCTTGGCAGACCTTGACCCGTGTGGTCATCCTGACCGCCAGCCCCGGCATTTTCTCGGCGTTGATGATCGGCATGGGCCGCGCGGTGGGTGAAACCATGATCGTGCTGATGGCCACCGGCAATACGCCGATCATGGACATGAACCTGTTCGAAGGCATGCGCACCCTGGCGGCCAACGTTGCGGTGGAAATGCCGGAGTCCGAAGTGGGCGGCAGTCACTACCGCGTGTTGTTCCTCGCCGCGTTGGTGCTGCTGATGTTCACCTTTGTCATGAACACCTTGGCGGAGCTGATTCGCCAGCGCCTGCGCAAGCAGTATTCGTCTCTCTAGGGCAGGTAGATATGATGAAAAAGACCTCCCTGAAGAGTTGGTTCAAAAGTGGCGGCCCCGGTGTCTGGTTGAGTGCGGGCGCTGTTTCTATCGCGGTGATCATGACCATCGGCCTGTTGGCCGTGATTGCCGTGCGCGGCCTTGGGCATTTCTGGCCTGCTGACGTGATCTCTGCGCACTACGACGTGCCTGGCCAGGAAAAGCATGTGCTGGTGGGCGAGCTGGTGCAGTCCGAGCAAGTGCCGCGTGCCCGCCTCAAGGCCGCCGGTCTTTCGGTCCCGGATCAGGGGCCTGAGTTCATGACGCGCGATCTGTTCAAGGTCGGTAACCGCGACATCAGCCCCAGCGATTTCAACTGGGTGATCGGCGAGTGGCTCACCGATCAGACCAAACCTGCCGAACTGATGACGATTGAACGCCGCGAGTGGGGCAATTTCTACGGCTACCTGGTCAACGTCAAAGAGAACGGTAGCGTCGTTGCCCTGGGAGAAGCGGCCTGGCCGCAACTGCAGGAACGTATCAAGCGGGTGCAGGCGATCTCGGACGAACTGGACGGTCTGGAAAAGTCAGACATCGGGGCCATCAACCACGGTATCGAACGCCTGCGTCTGCAAGCCCGCAAACTCGAACTGAACGGCAAGCTCGACGCCGAAGCGCAGGCCGACATGGCCTCGGAGCGCGCTGAGTACGATGCTCGCTACAAGGACATCGAATCGCGCCTCGCTGCGTTGCACGCCGACTTCAACCGCGACAGCCTGACCGCGCGCGACGCCAACGGTAAAGAAGTCGAGATCAGCCTGGGTAAGGTGGTGCACGCTTACCAACCCAATGCCATGGGGGTCGGTACCAAGCTGGGTTTCTATTTCCAGAAACTGTGGGAATTCCTCAGCGACGACCCGCGCGAGGCGAATACCGAAGGCGGGATCTTCCCGGCGATTTTCGGCACGGTAATGATGACGCTGATCATGGCGGTGATCGTGACGCCATTCGGCGTGCTCGCGGCGGTCTACCTGCGTGAGTATGCCCGCCAAGGGCCGGTCACCCGACTGATCCGCATTGCGGTGAACAACCTCGCAGGCGTTCCGGCCATTGTCTACGGCGTGTTTGGTCTGGGCTTTTTCGTCTATGTGCTGGGCGGCTCGCTGGACCAGCTGTTTTTCCCCGAGGCGCTTCCAGCCCCGACCTTCGGTACACCGGGCCTGCTGTGGGCGTCGTTGACCTTGGCGCTGCTGGCGGTGCCGGTGGTGATCGTCGCCACGGAAGAAGGTCTGGCGCGTATCCCTTTGAGCCTGCGTGAAGGTTCGCTGGCGCTGGGGGCGACCAAGGCCGAAACGTTGTGGAAGATCGTGCTGCCCATGGCCAGTCCGGCCATGATGACGGGCCTGATCCTGGCCGTAGCGCGCGCAGCGGGGGAGGTTGCCCCGCTGATGCTGGTCGGCGTGGTCAAGCTGGCACCGTCGCTGCCGCTGGACGGCAACTACCCGTATCTGCACCTCGACCAGAAGATCATGCACTTGGGCTTCCACATCTACGACGTCGGCTTTCAGAGCCCCAACGTCGAGGCGGCGCGGCCGTTGGTGTACGCCACGGCGTTGTTGCTGGTGCTGGTGATCGCGTTGTTGAACCTGTCAGCGGTGACGATCCGTAATCGCCTGCGCGAGAAGTACAAGGCGCTGGAAGAATGATGAAAGCCACAAGCGGCAAGCCACACTCGGCCAGTCAAAGGCCGCACGCCGCTTCTGCTCGAAACTTGCAGCTTGCAGCTCGATGCTCGCAGCTACGAATGGAGTGAGAACATGCAGCAAGAACCCCACACCCACGGCATCAACATGTCGGCATTGGGTCGCAAGCGCCAGGGACTGGACCTGGCCAGCGAAGCCGTTGCGCTGGAAGTGCCGGGCCTGAGCCTGTTTTACGGCGAAAAGCAGGCGCTGTTCGACATTCAGATGAACATCCCGAAACAGCGCGTCACGTCGTTCATCGGACCGTCTGGCTGCGGCAAGTCCACGTTGCTGCGCACCTTCAACCGGATGAACGATCTGGTCGATGGCTGCCGTGTGCAGGGCGAGATCAAACTTTACGGGCATGACATTTACACCAAGGGCGAAGACGTCGCCGAGCTGCGGCGTCGCGTGGGCATGGTGTTCCAGAAGCCCAACCCGTTCCCCAAGACCATTTACGAGAACGTCGTTTATGGCCTACGGATTCAGGGCATCAACAAGAAACGCACGCTCGACGAGGCTGTCGAGTGGGCACTGCGCGGCGCGGCGTTGTGGGATGAGGTCAAGGACCGCCTGCACGAGTCAGCGCTCGGACTTTCGGGTGGTCAGCAGCAACGTCTGGTGATCGCCCGCACTATCGCCGTCGAACCCGAGGTACTGCTGCTGGACGAGCCGTGCTCCGCGCTTGACCCGATTTCGACGTTAAAAGTCGAAGAGCTGATCTACGAACTGAAATCCAAATACACCATTGTGATCGTTACCCACAACATGCAGCAGGCGGCGCGCGTGTCGGATTACACCGCGTTTCTGTACATGGGCAAGGTGGTCGAGTTCGGGGACACCGATACGTTGTTCACCAATCCGACCAAAAAACAGACTGAAGACTACATAACCGGTCGTTACGGCTAGCACGTGTTTCGTCAGCCCTGAACCACCGCGCAATCAATCGGACGGACACTCAGCATGATCAAAGACAGCCATACACATCACATCTCCCAGCAGTTCAACGCTGAACTGGAAGAAGTTCGCAGCCACCTGCTGGAAATGGGTGGTCTGGTCGAGAAGCAGGTCAACGACGCGGTCACCGCACTGATCGACGCCGACTCGGGCCTTGCCCAGCGCGTCCGTGAAGTCGACGACCGCATCAACCAGATGGAGCGCAACATCGACGAAGAGTGCCTGCGCATTCTGGCCCGTCGTCAGCCTGCCGCTTCGGACCTGCGCCTGATCATCAGCATCTCCAAGTCCGTTATCGACCTGGAGCGCATCGGTGACGAGTCCACCAAGATCGCGCGCCGCGCCATCCAGCTGTGCGAGGAAGGCGAGTCGCCGCGGGGTTACGTGGAAGTGCGCCACATCGGCGACCAGGTTCGCAGCATGGTGCGTGATGCCCTCGACTCGTTCGCCCGTTTCGACGCCGATCTGGCCCTGTCGGTGGCGCAATACGACAAGACCATCGACCGCGAGTACAAGACCGCGCTGCGTGAGCTGGTGACGTACATGATGGAAGACCCGCGCTCGATTTCCCGCGTCCTGAACGTGATCTGGGTGCTGCGCTCGCTGGAACGCATCGGTGACCATGCCCGCAACATCTCGGAGCTGGTGATCTATCTGGTGCGCGGCACCGACGTGCGTCACCTGGGCCTCAAGCGCATGCAGGAAGAAGTCAAAGGTCTGTCCGCCGAAATACCTAATGTTCCGGGCGCACCTGACGATAAGTAAGATTGCCTGAGAAAAAACGCCTGGCGAACGCCGGGCGTTTTTGTTTCTGCAGGCACCTCTTTTTTCGGTCACCCGCGAATAAATGTCCCGGTGTCGTCAAACAATTTGGCAGTTGGCCACCAGCCAGCGATATGCTCGCCATTTGCGGTGAACACGCCATCAGGAGCGTCGATGAGTAAAGTCAGTGTATTGGTGGTGGATGACGCGCCGTTCATCCGCGATCTGGTCAAGAAAGGGCTGCGTAACGCGTTCCCTGGCGTCACCCTGGAAGATGCCGTCAATGGCCGTAAAGCCCAGGTGTTGCTCACCAAAGAGGCCTTCGACCTGGTCCTGTGCGATTGGGAAATGCCTGAGATGTCCGGGCTGGAGTTGCTGACCTGGTGCCGTCAGCAGGAAAGCCTGAAAAACATGCCGTTCATCATGGTCACCAGCCGTGGTGACAAGGAAAACGTGATCCAGGCGATCCACGCCGGTGTTTCCGACTTCATCGGCAAGCCGTTCACCAACGAACAGTTGCTGACCAAGGTCAAGAAAGCGCTGCACAAAGTCGGCAAGCTGGAGGCCCTGATGACCGGCGCCCCGGCGCGCGCCAACGCAGCCTTCGCCAATGACTCGCTGAGCGCCCTGACCGGTAATCGCCCTGAAACGGTCAGCGCGACGCCGACTGCTGCGGCTGCGGCTGCGCCTGCACAGCCCTTGATCAAGCCCATGGCCAAGCCCGCTGCGGCTGCAGAGCCAACGGGTCGGGGTCAGGGGCAGTTGCGTCTTTCCAGCGGCACTCAGCAGTGCGTGATCAAGGCGCTGAGCCTCAAGGAGGCGTCGCTGGTGGTGCGTCGCAGTGAAACCCTGCCGCAGATCCTCGACAGCGCCGTGCTCGACCTGGAGCAAGGCGAGAACGCCGAAGTGGCGCGTCTGAACGGTTACCTGCACGCCATTGCCGCATTCGAGCAGAAACCGGACAGCGACTGGCTGCAACTGACCTTCCGTTTCGTCGACCAGGACACCCAGAAGCTCGACTACCTGTCGCGTCTGATCGCACGTGGCACGGCGCAGAAGCACTTCGTGCCCGGAGCCTGATTCTGCTAACGCTGCAGAACCTGTAGGAGCAGTCGGAGGTTACGACGGCCGCGAATGCGATTTATCTGACACATCGCAATTCGCCACCGTCGTAACCTCCGGCAGCTCCTACAGTGGTTTGCGCGACCTGACAGCGATCCGACCCATCTTTATACTGTACGATTATCGCGAATCAACGCGCTTCCTCAGGCATTTGTTTCCAAGATATTCCTTTGTCAGCCCGACGAACTGCACTCCCTGCAAGCATAGAATTTGCAATTGTTCTCGCACCTGACCCTGACGCGATTTCCTTGACGCTTCGTCTATTACCGATTGATACGGATGAGTCCTTTTCTATCGGTTTCGCTGTTAGGCTGGCCCCCATTGTCCCCCAAGCCAGGCCTATCCAGATGTTAGAGCGCTTGCTGACGGTGTGTGTATTGCTTCTGGCTGCGCAATCGGCCGCAGCCGTCACCATCTACAGATTCACCGACGCCAACGGAGTGGTTTCGTTTACCGATCAACCCGTTCCTGGCGCGCAGGTGATGAAACTGCGAGAGCGCATGGTTGAGCGCATCGACAGTCAGGTGCGCCTGAACGTCAAGAAAGCCAAAGGCACCGACAGCCTGTACGTGCGCAACGACCTATATGCGCCGGTCGAGATCGAGCTGCGATTGTCTGGCGTGAAAAACGTGGTCGGCGTCGCTGATCAGGTCATCCGCCGCACCATTCCTGCCCGCAGCAACGAACGATTGCTCGCCCTGAGCCCGCAAATCCCCAGCAAGGCCATGTCCTACAAACCGAGCCTGCGCTCGATTGTCGGCGATCCCCAGCGCAGCGTTTCAGCCGGCGGGCTGGCCTACCGTTATCCGCTGCCGTGGGTGGGCGGTCCTTTCCGCATCAGTCAGGGGCCTAATGGTTCGTACAGCCACGTAGGCGCCAAGAGCCGTTACGCCATCGACATTGCCATGCCCGAAGGCACGCAGATCATTGCAGCCCGCAGCGGCACGGTAATCAAGACCGAGAACGGTCAATCCGGACGTGGCGCGAACCCGTCGGGCAACTTCGTGCGCATCCTTCATGACGACGGCACCATGGGTGTTTACCTGCACCTGATGCAGGGATCGGTCAGCGTGAAGGAAGGTGAGCGAGTGGCGGTGGGCACGCCGCTTGGGCGCTCAGGCAATACGGGCAACAGCACAGGCCCGCACCTGCACTTCGTGGTGCAACGCAACGTGGGGCTGGCGCTGGAGTCGATTCCGTACGAGTTCGCACGGCCGGTGCAGAACCTGCCGAATTTCGCCATCGGCGGGAACTGACCGGTTCCGTAGGCTGACTCGGTCCATTGTAGGAGCGCGCTTGCCCGCGATAGGTTGTTTCAGGCGATAAACAGGCCTGAGCTAGACCGCAATCGCGGGCAAGCGCGCTCCTACAGGGACTTAGGTCCATTCAGAAGCACATCAATCCAGCTTCAACACCTTCGCCAGCACGATCTTCGGGCCTTTCATCTTTTTGATGATGATGCGCAGGCCTTCGACTTCCATCACTTCCTCTTCCTCAGGCACACGCTTGAGGCTGTCGTAGATCAGGCCCGCGAGGGTTTCCGCCTCGACGTGATCCAGATCGATGCCCAGCAGGCGTTCGATCTTGAACAGTGGCGTATCACCGCGCACCAGCAACTTGCCCGGCTGATAGGCGAGGATGCCGCGTTCTGCCTTGCGGTGTTCGTCCTGAATGTCACCGACCAGGACTTCCAGCACGTCTTCCATGGTCAGGTAACCGATGATCTTGCCATCGGCCTCTTCAACCACGGCGAAGTGTGCGCCGCCCTGACGGAACTGCTCCAGCAGGCGCGACAACGGCATGTGCTTGGACACGCGCTCCAGTGGGCGCGTCAGCTCATCGAGGTTGAACGATTCGGGAATGTGATCCAGCGCCGCCAGCTCCAGCAGCAGGTCCTTGATGTGCAGCAGGCCGACGAACTCGTTGCGCTGTGCGTCATACACCGGATAGCGGCTGAATTTGTGACGGCGGAACAGTGCGAGGATCTCTTTGAGCGGAGCGTTGCAGTCCAGCGTGACCAGGTCTTCCCTGGAGTTCGCCCAGTCGACCACTTCCAGCTCGCCCATTTCCACGGCCGAGGCCAGCACGCGCATGCCCTGGTCGCTCGGGTCCTGACCTCGGCTGGAGTGCAGAATCAGCTTGAGTTCGTCGCGGCTGTAGTGATGTTCGTGATGCGGGCCGGGTTCGCCCTGGCCTGCAATACGCAGAATGCCGTTGGCGCTGGCGTTGAGCAGGTAGATGGCCGGGTACATGGCCCAGTAAAACAGATACAGCGGAACGGCCGTCCACAACGACAGCAGTTCAGGCTTGCGGATGGCCCAGGATTTCGGAGCCAGCTCGCCGACCACGATGTGTAAATAGGAAATCACGAAGAAGGCGGAGAAAAACGAAACGCCCTTGATCACTTCGGGCGAACCAACGCCCATGGCTTCCAGCAGTGGCGCCAACAGGTGCGCGAAAGCGGGTTCACCGACCCAGCCCAAGCCCAGCGAGGCGAGCGTGATGCCCAGCTGACAGGCTGAAAGATAAGCGTCGAGCTGGCTGTGAACAGTGCGAAGGATGCGGCCGCGCCAGCCGTTTTTCTCGGCGATGGATTCCACGCGCGTGGAGCGCAGTTTGACCATGGCGAACTCTGCTGCGACGAAAAAGCCGTTGAGCAGGACCAGAATCATTGCAAAGAGAATCATGCCGAAGTCGGCGAAAATTGACGCGAAGCTAATACCTGGGGAAGGGTCCATGATGGGGTTTTGCGGGTTCCGTTTTGAAAAGGGATGAAATAAGCCCTCACAAATGGAGGGCATAAGCGATGCAATTTAGCGGCTATCCGCCAGCAATACTAGGGCTTGGTCATCTGGATGGGGGCAAAGTTGCAGATGAATACGCTGCCCTTGCCCGGCACGCTGTTGATCTCCAACGCGCCGCGATGGCGAAGTAACACATGCTTGACGATCGCTAGCCCCAGGCCTGTGCCGCCGGTATTGGAAGCCCGGCTGGAATCCACTCGATAGAAACGCTCGGTCAGGCGCGGGATATGTTTGGGGTCGATGCCGATCCCGGAGTCCTGCACGCTCAGGTGCGCGCCTCGGCCATCGGCCCACCAGCGGATACGGATTTTGCCTTCGGCGGGCGTGTACTTTACGGCGTTGAAAATCAGGTTGGAGAATGCACTGCGCAGTTCCGCTTCACTCCCTTTCAGGCTCCACTCGCTTTCCACATCCAGGGTGATTTCCTGATTCTTGGCGCCAGACAGGGCCTGCGCATCGTTTTTGATGCTCTGCAGTAAGGCCGGTACGGCGACAGGCTGGTTGTCCGAGGGGTAATCCGTCGCCTCAAGCTTGGCGAGCAGCAGCAGGTCGTTGAGCAACGTCTGCATGCGGCCGCCTTGTTGCTGCATCTGTTGCAAAGCACGGACCCAGCGCGGGTTCACCTCCTCCACGTTATCCAGCAGCGTTTCCAGGTAACCGCAGATCACCGTTAATGGCGTGCGCAGTTCATGGGAGACGTTGGCCACGAAGTCCTTGCGCATTTGCTCCAGCAGATGAAGACGCGTCACGTCACGCACCAGCATCAGGTGTTCGTTGTTGCCGTAGCGAGTGATCAACATCTGAATGCGCAGGCGATCGTTGACCGGAGAAGGGATCTCCAGCGGTTCGGCGTAATTGGCGAGCTCGAAGTATTCCTTGAAGCGCGGATGGCGCACCAGATTGGTCACGGGCTGGCCGCTGTCCTGAGGTGTTTTCAGACCCAGCAGGGTTTCAGCAGCGCGGTTCCACCATTCCAGGTTGCCTTCGCTGTCGAGCATGATCACGGCGTCTTTCAGGGCCGCCGTGGACTCTTGAACCCGGTCGATAACGGCTTGCAGACGACCGCGCACACGCTGATCGCGGCGTTGCAGGTGATAGATGCTGTCGAAGACTTCGCCCCAGAGGCCGTAGCCATCGGGCGGCGGCTCATCGGGTTTGTGATGGCGTAGCCAGTCATGCAGCCTGAGCAGCTGTTTGAGGGTCCAGGCCAGGTACAGGCCCAAGCCGATTGCCAGGCACCCGCCATAACGGCCACTGATCAGCCCGGCCAGCAGCGAGGCCGTGACCAATAGCAGCAGATGGCGGATCAGGGTGCCATGCCAGTTTTGGTTCAATTAACGCGTCCTTGTCTTCAGCGATCGGAGTCGCTACCAAAAGCTGCTCAGCTTTTGGTGGAAAAACGGTAGCCAGTACCGCGGACGGTTTGTACCAGATTTTCGTAAGCATCGCCGAGGGCTTTACGCAGGCGGCGGATGTGAACGTCCACCGTGCGCTCTTCGACGTAAACGTTGCCGCCCCAGACCTGATCGAGCAGCTGGCCGCGGGTGTAGGCGCGCTCCTGGTGGGTCATGAAGAACTGCAGCAAGCGGTATTCAGTCGGGCCCATTTCGGCAGGCTTGCCGTCGATGGTGACGCGGTGGCTGATCGGGTCCAGCAGCAGACCGCCCACTTCGATGGGCGACTCACCGTCGTTAGGGCCTGCCCGGCGCAGCACGGCTTTGAGGCGCGCAACCAGTTCACGAGGAGAGAAGGGTTTGGTGATGTAATCGTCGGCGCCGACCTCAAGACCCTGGATCTTGTTGTCCTCTTCGCCTTTGGCGGTGAGCATGATGATCGGAATGTCGCCGGTCAGCTCATCACGCTTCAACCGACGCGCCAGCTCGATGCCGGATGTGCCGGGCAGCATCCAGTCGAGCAGGATCAAATCGGGTTTGCGATCGACGATGACCGCGTGGGCTTGCTGAGAGTTCTCTGCCTCCATGCAGTCATAGCCGGCCATTTCCAGTGCGACGGCGATCATCTCGCGAATCGGCGCTTCGTCGTCGACGATCAGAATGCTCCTGCCAACCATGCCTCGAACCTCATGTCATTTAACTGTCTTGGGGCGCATTAGATAACGGAATTATTGCAGTCGTGTGACAGGTTAGTTCGAACGAGGCGCATTGCCCGGTCTAGCGCTAAGCTTGTGGTCTTGTCCTACAACGTTTGTCCAACCAACGACTAACAAAAAGGGAAAATACCGATGGCTAAAATTTCTTCTGCTTTTATGGGCATTTTTGCTGCAGCTGCTCTGGCCTCGTCCGGGATGGCGTTTGCTCACCATCAGGCAGATACCAAAGATGGCGTCCTGGTCGATAAAAAGGGCATGACTCTTTACACGTTCGACAAAGACACCTCAGCGGGCAAATCTGTCTGCAACGATCAATGTGCAACCAACTGGCCGCCGCTGATGGCCGGTGCCAGCGATAAAGCCGAGGGCGACTGGACGATCATCAAGCGTGACGACGGTGCATCACAGTGGGTCTACAAAGGCAAGCCGTTGTATACCTTCAAGAACGACAAGGCCGCGGGTGACAAGACCGGCGACGGCAAGGGCGACGTCTGGCACGTCGCTAAACCCTGATTTGACGCCTCACGCTGCGTTGATCCGCCGGGGTCAGCGCAGCGCATAGTCCACGACGATTCCCACAAAGATCGCCAATCCCGTCCAGTGGTTATGCAAAAAAGCCTTGAAACAGGCTTGCGGCGCTTTATCGCGCGTCGACCAGAATTCCCAGGCAAAGCATCCGGCCGCGACCAGCAGGCCCAAGAAGAAATACAGCCCGAGTTCAAACCTCGAGCCAGCCAGCATCAGGCAGAACAGCGCCAGGCACTGCAGCGTCAGGATGATCACCCGATCGGCGTCACCAAACAGCACGGCCGTGGACTTCACCCCGATTTTCAGGTCGTCCTCGCGGTCGGTCATCGCGTAATACGTGTCGTAACCCACCGTCCACAACAGATTGGCGATGTACAGCAGCCACGCAGCGGCAGGCAGGTCGCCGGTCTCGGCCGTGAACGCCATCGGCATGCCCCATGAAAACGCCGCGCCCAGCACCACTTGCGGGTAATAGGTGTACCGCTTCATGAAGGGATAGGTGGCGGCCAGGGCGAGGCCGCCGAACGACAGCCAGATCGTTGTCGAGTTAGTCAGCAGTACCAGCAGAAAGCTCAATCCCACCAGCACGGCGAACAGTATCAGCGCTTCTTTGGAGCTGACCTTGCCGCTGACCAGAGGGCGTTGCTCGGTGCGTTTGACGTGGCCGTCCACCTTGCGGTCGGCGAAGTCATTGATCACGCAGCCAGCGGCGCGCATCAGGAACACGCCAACGACGAAGATCAGGACGTTGCCCAGCGACGGCGAACCCTTGCCTGCAATCCATAAGGCCCACAGCGTTGGCCACAGCAACAGGTAGATGCCGATCGGCTTGTCGATGCGGGTCAGTTGAATGAAGTCCCAGGTGCGCGGGTGCAGGCGGTTCAGGGACTTGAGCAGCGACAAGTACATCAGTGGCGCTCCTTGGCGGATTCAGAGGCGGCCTCGATGGCGCGCCAGACGGTCGGCAAAAATACCTCGGCGACGAGGATGCCCAAAGCCCCTCGCGTGAAGCAGGAACGACGACCCCAGAGTCCTGCGCGGTTGTCCGCGTCAGGCAGCCATCGCGCGGGGTATTGGCAAATCTGCAAAGGCCCGCGGGCGAACGCCCGGTCGCTGAACAGCAACTCGCCCAGCGAGCGAGTCCCCAGCTGATCCATGTGCAGGCCATCGTTTTCCAGCGCGGCACGTGCCGCCACGCTGCGGGCGAATACCCACTTCTCGCCATGCCCAAGCAGGTACACCTCACGCACCCAGCCTTCGCTGCCATCCGGCAGGTGCAGCGCCGCACATTCATCTGTGCGCAACGGTTGCCAGCCTTCGAACAACGGCGTGACGCTGAAGCCATCGTGGGACAGTCGGGTCAGGCGGCGGGTCAGAGAATCTTCGTGGAACAGCCACTCAAGGACGACGGGTGCGGGCATGTCGATCAGTTGATCGCGCAACAGCCATTCAGGCGTTGGGCATGGAGGATTTCGCTGGATCACAGTAAGCAATTATTGGCAGCAATCGAGGCGGCGAGCTTAGCATGATTGAGAAGGCTGGCCGACGACCGGCTCGGGGTCTGCGCGTCGATGAAACTTGCGTGAACGCGCGGTGATCAGTAAAACGCCCAGACCTATTCGAAAAAGCGCGCGACAATCGCCGAGCGTGTGGGCACGTATAGCCTGAGAACCGAGAGAACCAACCCATGAAAAAGTGGCAATGCATTGTCTGTGGCCTGATTTACAACGAAGCCGATGGTTGGCCGGATGACGGCATTGCACCGGGCACCCGCTGGGAAGATGTCCCGGAAGACTGGCTCTGCCCAGATTGCGGCGTCGGCAAAATGGATTTCGAGATGATTGAAATCGGCTGATCCGCCATGCCCCTTATCTGATTCAGGAGAGACGAATGAACGCACCTGTGGTGATCGTCGGTACCGGCCTTGCGGGTTACAACCTCGCTCGGGAATTTCGCAAGCTCGATGGCGAAACGCCGCTGCTGCTGATCACGGCCGACGACGGTCGTTCTTACTCCAAACCCATGCTTTCCACCGGCTTTGGCAAGAACAAGGAAGCCGACGGCCTGAGCATGGCCGAGCCCGGCGCCATGGCCGAACAGCTCAACGCCGAAGTACGCACCCACACCCGCATCAGTGGCATCGACCCTGGTCACAAGCGGCTGTGGATAGGCGAAGAGTCGGTGCACTACCGTGACCTGATCCTGGCCTGGGGCGCAGAGACCGTGCGTGTCCCGGTGGAAGGCGATGCCGGGGATGCGATTTTTCCCATCAACGATCTTGAGGACTACGCGCGCTTCCGTGCCGCAGCGGCAGGTAAACGGCGTGTGCTGATTCTTGGCGCTGGCCTGATCGGTTGTGAGTTCGCCAATGACCTCATGGTGGGCGGCTACGAGGTCGATCTGGTGGCGCCTTGCGAGCAGGTCATGCCGACCTTGTTGCACCCGGCGGCAGCGGCGGCTGTTCAGGCCGGGCTGGAGAGTCTGGGCGCGCGTTTCCACTTGGGGCCTGTGCTGACCCGGCTGTCGCGGACGGACGATGGCCTGGAAGCGCACCTGTCCGATGGCGCCGTTCTGCCGTGTGATCTGGTGGTGTCGGCCATTGGTTTGCGGCCACGGGTCGATCTGGCGGCGGCCGCCGGCCTTGAGGTTGGCCGAGGGGTGGTCGTTGACCGCTACCTCAAGACCTCTCACGCCAACATCTATGCACTGGGTGATTGCGCCGAAGTGGACGGGTTGAATCTGCTCTACGTGATGCCGTTGATGAGCTGCGCGCGTGCGCTGGCGCAAACACTGGCCGGCACACCCACGCCGGTCAAATACGGCCCCATGCCGGTGACGGTGAAAACGCCAGTTTGCCCACTCGTGGTGTCGCCGCCGCCCAAGGGCCGGGAAGGCGTCTGGACCGTTGAAGGGCAGGGCGCGGACATCAAGGCGCTCTGTCACGATGCGGACGGAAACCTGCTGGGTTACGCGCTGACAGGTGCCGCCGTCATGGACAAACTGGCCTTGAACAAGGTGTTGCCACCCTTACTGGCGTAATTAGCTGTCGTTCTGTCGGATAAGGCACGTTTTAGTTGATACAAACGTGGCTCACGTACTGGCGCGGGAATCGGCAGCATGCCATCCTCATTCCGGTCTGCCGCAACGTAGAGCCGTTGCGGCACCTGCTCGCTGCCCTGGAAGGGCGGCACGGGACATAAAAACAAAAAACCGTAAAAGAGGCTTCATATGCGTAAACCAGAACTCGCAGCCGCTATTGCCGAAAAGGCAGATCTCACCAAAGAACAAGCCAATCGCGTCCTCAATGCCGTCTTGGATGAAATCACCAACGCCTTGCACAAAAAGGACAGCGTGACCCTGGTGGGTTTCGGCACTTTCCTGCAACGCCATCGCGGCGCGCGCACAGGCAAGAATCCACAGACTGGCGAGCCGGTCAAAATCAAGGCCAGCAACACCGTTGCATTCAAGCCGGGCAAGTTCCTGAAAGACAGCGTTAACCCTGTCGCGACGCCTGCGAAGAAGAAATAAATAGCTGGACGTCTTGCGGAAGGCGAACAGCGTGGAAATGGGCATACCAAGCAGTTGGATGCCCATTTTTTATGGGCGGTTGTTTTGCCCGGCGAGCTGTCTGTGTCGCCACTTTGCGACCGTCGGGTTCTGTTCCGTCATCCGCCGTTCAAGCTCGCTACACTGCCGTTGGTTGCTTATCCGCACCTGATCGCATGAGGCGTCGCACATGAAGTTTCGTTTTCTCCTCTGGATGCTGGGTCTGCTCATGACCCGCGCCAGCCGCAACAACCCTGCATTTCAGCAACAGCTCGCCGGTAAGGACCTGACCTTTCAGCTGCAAACCTGCGACGGGAAAGTGGCCCGGCACTTCGTGGTGAAGGATCAACGCGTCAGCAGCCGCCGTGGCGCTGTCGCCACGCCTGCGTTCGCGATCTCGTTCAAGGACGCGGCGTACGGCTTCGCCACGATGCAGGCGAAGAACAAGCAACTGGCGTTCATGCAGGGGATTCAGGACAAGAGCATTCAGGTCACCGGCAACACCGGACTGGTGATGTGGTTTCAGGGCCTGACGAAGTATTTGAAGCCGAGGAAGAAAAAGGTCTGAGGCTGGAAAAAATCAACTGTGGGTCATTCACCCTTTCAGTCACTGACTACAGCTTTCGCGAGCAAGCTCGCTTGTTAGGTGTGCATTTCTGCTATTTGAGGTGACACTGATGGTTTGGTTTGTCCTAACGTCCAAACTGTTCCGCCTTCGGCGGGTTACTTGAAAAGACACCAAGTAACCAAGTGTCCTGGCTCGTGGTTTGGCCTCGACTTCGTCGAGGTTCCTTCACTCCGGCGACGCTCCGTGGGCCCGCGCCGAACGGACATCCATGTCCTGACGGCGCTCTCGCGGCATCCATGCCGCTCGGCCCACTGCGCGCCACCTGCGTTCAGCCTGCACCCAAGTCGCGCTTTGTGGTGTCTGGGCTGCTGCGGTATGAAGATCAAAAGCCAAAGCGCGCTTTGCGCTGTTTGGGTAAAGCATTCCTGTCTGGCTGAACACAAAACCTGTGGGAGTTAGCTTGCTGACGAATGCGGTGTCTCATTCACCTTTGATGCAACTGGCTGACCGTGATCGCGAGCAAGCTGATTGTTCCCACGCTCCGCGTGGCAACACAGTCCATGACGCTCTGCGTCATCCGGGATGTGGCGCATGCTGTCAGGGTTTGCAACTCTCAAGAAACGTACTGACACAACCGGTTTGAGAACCATAGAATCTCCCACAGTTCGTTCCAACCGCCGGGTAATCACGGGCGGTTGGAACACGCGGTCAATCAGTGGAACTGCGAAGCCAGTTCGCGCAGCAGCACTTCGGCTTCCAGCACCTTGTGCACGACGTCTTGCGCTTTCTCGCGTGGCAGCTCCAGGCGCGCGAACAGCTCGTCGGGGATGCTTTCCATCGGACCGGAGCCGATCCCTTCCTTGCGCAGCAGACGCACCGCCAGGCACACCAGGTTGGCGTACTCGCAGTGTTCGCCGTTGTAATGCGGGTCGTGCTGGAAACGCAGCGCGGTGGACAGTTCTTCAGGCATGTCCCAGTTACGCATCAGCCAGGCACCGATCTGTTCGCGGGAAATACCCAGCAGGTGCTGCTCCACGAAGCTGTGGTGCAGGTGCGGGTTGACCTCGATTTGTCGGCAGATCAGTGAGAAATGCGGCGGAAAGACGTGCGCCAGCAACAGATAGCCAAAGTTATGCAGCAGACCGGCAAGGTACGTCAGACCGCTTTCTGGGCGCTTGGCGCGCGGCATGGCGCGGGTCAGGCCTTCGATGACGGCAGCGGTGTAGATCGACTGCTGCCAGTACGGCGTCGCGTGTTGCGGATGATCCTTGGGCAAGGCCAGTGTTTTGCCCAGTGCCAGACCCAGTGCCAGGTTGATCACCAGATCGAAGCCCAGCACACGCACGATGGCATCTTCCACCGAGCGGATCTTGCCGGCGGAACCGTAATACGGTGATGCCGCCCAGCTGACCACCTGCGCGGCCAGCGCCGGATCGGTTTCCACGACGCCGGTAATGTCGTCGATGGTCGCATCCGGGTCGACACGCAGTTTGATGATTTTTTGAGCGGTGTCAGCCAGTGGCGGAATTTCCACCGTCGCTTCCAGGCGTTGCTGGATACGGCGGGCGGTGAAGTTCTGGACGGCCTTGGTGATCTCCTCACGGTCGTCGTCAGGACGCGTCAGGTTCGGTTGCACCAGATTCACCGGCTCGCCGAACGTGGCGGCGCTGGCTTTGCTCAACAAGGATTTGAAATCTTCGCTGCTGATCTCGAGCAGCAGGCCCGGCTCGCCCGAGTCGATCAGTACGGTGGGCTCCTGAAGGATGCGCTCTTCGTACAGGCACGGCGAACTGGTCAATGCCGGGAGGGCGGGCAGGGCACGCAGGTTGTTCTTGCCGAGCATCTGATCCAGGTGTTCTTGCGACACGGCGGTCAGCTTGCGACCGGTCAATTCGGTAATCCGATTGAGGTCCAGCAGATGGCTCTGCGGAAAAAGGATCAGCAACGCGCCGACGGAATCGTGGACCAGAACGGCCTGGACTTTCTGTGCGGTGGGCAGCGTTTCGTCGTCCATGACTTCGCGGTAGTCGATGGCAGCTTTGCCAAGCAACTGCCGGATGACAGACGGGGCGTGTTGGGTTGCGTCGATGTGGGCAACTTCTGTCATGGCCTGTATCCAAATTCCTACAATTGCTGAAGTATAACCAGCTTAGTTGTTAGATAGGTGAGACACGTTCTTATTGTTGACTGCTTCACACTTGCCCGTATTGCTGCCCGTGGCGTAACCAGCGTTCCAGCAGCGGGCTGACGTGCTGCGGCCAGCGCTCAAGCAATGCCTGCGCGGCGTCCCGAACGGCCGGCAACAGGTCTGCGTCGCGCATCAAATCGGCGACCTTAAATTGCAGCAATCCTGTCTGTCGCGTTCCCAGCATTTCGCCCGGCCCGCGAAGCTCCAGGTCCTTTTCGGCGATGACGAAACCGTCGTTGGTTTCGCGCATGATCCCCAGCCGCTGTTTACCGATCTGTGACAACGGCGGATGGTACAGCAGCACGCAATGACTCGCTGCGCTACCGCGTCCTACCCGGCCGCGCAACTGATGAAGCTGAGCGAGGCCCAGTCGTTCAGGGTTCTCGATGATCATCAGGCTGGCGTTGGGGACGTCCACGCCCACCTCGATGACCGTCGTTGCCACTAACAGCTGCAGATTGCCCTGCTTGAACTCTGCCATGACCGCCGCCTTCTCCACCGGCTTCATCCGCCCATGAATCAGCCCGACCTTGAGTTCGCCCAAGGCGCTCGTCAGCTCTTCGAAGGTGGTTTCGGCGGCCTGACAGGTCAGCTCCTCGGATTCTTCGATCAGCGTGCAGACCCAATAGGCCTGACGGCCTTCGGCGCACGCGTTGCGGACCCGCTCCACGACCTCGATGCGGCGGCTGTCGGCGACCAGCACGGTGTTGACCGGCGTTCGGCCCGGCGGCAATTCGTCGAGGATTGAGGTGTCGAGGTCGGCATACGCGCTCATCGCCAGCGTACGCGGGATGGGGGTGGCGGTCATGATCAGCTGATGTGGACACATCAGGCCGCCGACGCCCTTTTTGCGCAACGCCAGGCGCTGCTGTACGCCAAAGCGATGCTGCTCATCGATGATCACCAGCGCAAGGTTCTTGAACTGCACTTCATCCTGAAACAGTGCGTGGGTGCCGACCACCATCGGGGCACCGTTGGCGATCTGTTCAAGCGATGCAGCGCGGGCCTTGCCCTTGAGCTTGCCGGCCAGCCAGGCGGTTTCTATGCCCAGTGGCTGCAGCCAGCGCGTAAAGTTGATGAAGTGCTGCTCGGCCAGAATCTCGGTCGGCGCCATCAGCGCGACCTGGTAACCCGATTCCAGCGCCTGCAACGCTGCCAGTGCAGCGACCACGGTCTTGCCCGCGCCCACGTCCCCTTGAATCAGCCTGAGCATGGGTTCTTGCTGGCTGAGGTCGTAGGCGATTTCCTTGCCGACGCGTTGCTGTGCGCCTGTTGGTGGAAACCCCAGGTTGGCAAGAAATTGCTTGGAAAGCCGCTTGGCCACAGGCAGCGCTGGCGCACGCTGGGAACGCAGGCTTTCACGCAGGCGTTGCTGCGACAACTGGTGAGTCAGGAGCTCTTCAAAGGCCAGCCTGTGTTGCGCCCAGTGATGACCCAGCGCGAGCTCTTCGACATCGGCGTCGGCGGGCGGGTTATGCAGGTAATGGATCGCGTCAGCCAGTGGCGCCAGTTGATAGTCGCGTGCGAGCTCTTCCGGCAGCCAGTCTGGCAAGCTTCTTGGCCCCAGCATCCCCAGGCTTTGCTGACACAACTGGCGCAAGCGCTGCTGGGTCAGGCCTTCGGTGGTGGGGTAAATCGGCGTGAGGGTCTGCTCGACCGCCACGTGTTCTTCGTCGGTGATCGCACGGTATTCGGGATGGTAGATCTCCAGTCCCGAGGCGCCGGGACGGGCTTCGCCATAGCAGCGCACATGCGTGCCGCGCTTCAGGCCATCTTTTTGTGCATTGCTGAAGTGGTAGAAGCGCAGGCTCAGCACACCGGTGCCATCACCCAGACGGACCAGCAGGCTGCGACGCTTGCCCATCACCACATCGGCGCCGCTGACGACGCCTTCGATCACCGCATCCTGCCCCGGGCGTAACGCGCCAATGGGCACGACGCGGGTGCGATCCTGATAGCGCAGAGGCAGATGGAACAGGACGTCCTGAATGTTCTCGAGGCCGACCTTCGCCAGTTTTTCAGCCATGGCCTCGCCGACGCCCTTGAGCGCCGTTACCGAGACGTGTGACAGCTCAGTCATACCGCCACTTAGCTCGCTTGTGCTTGGGCTTTAGGGCGAGCGACGGAGCACAGGCGGATAGAGTCGGCGAGGATCTCAATCGCCTTTGGACGCGGGAAGCTCGCACGCCAGGCAATGGCAACCGTGCGGAACGGCACAGGAGGCGACAGCGGACGCACTTCAATCACGCCTGGTGCGTAGTGATGGCTGTCGACTGCGGACATTGGCAGGATCGAGACGCCCAGACCCGAGGCCACCATGTGCCGGATGGTTTCCAGCGAGCTGGATTCGACCGTCGTGTGCTTGGCGCTGTCGCCCCCTTTGACCAGCGTCGGGCACGCTTCGAGCACCTGGTCGCGGAAGCAGTGGCCTTCGCCCAGCAGCAACAGACTCTTGTCGTTCAGTGCCGATGCGTCGATGGTGGATTTCTGAGTCCACGGATGGTCAGCCGGCATGAGCACGTAGAACGGCTCGTCGTACAGCGACATCGTCAGTACGTCGGCTTCGTTGAACGGCAGGGCGATGATGATTGCGTCGAGCTCACCGTTGCGCAGCTTGTCGCGCAGCACATGGGTGAAGTTCTCTTCGATGTACAACGGCATTTGCGGGGCGACCCGGTGCAGTTGCGGAATCAGATGAGGAAACAGATAAGGGCCGACGGTGTAGATCGCACCGACTTTCAGCGGCGCCGTCAGTTGGTTCTTGCCCGTCTGGGCGAGTTCACGAATGCCTTGAGCTTGCTCGAGCACTTTTTGCGCCTGAGCCACGATGCCCTCGCCAACCGGCGTAAGACGTACCGCACTCTTGCTGCGCTCGAAAATCAGCACACCGAGTTCATCTTCCAGCTTCTTTACGCCCACCGACAGCGTCGGCTGGCTGACGTGGCAGCGTTCAGCCGCGTGGCCGAAATGCTGCTCTTGAGCGAGGGTAACGATATAGCGCAATTCTGTGAGGGTCATAGCGTGCGTCCATGAAGTTGCGGCCCCAGCATAGCGGGTGCAATCGATAGACGCACGTTATCAGACCCTTAGTTGTCGCAAAATCAACGTTTCAACGTTTATCCAGCGAATAAACGAAGGGCGCGACCACTTCCAGGGTGCCATTGTTGAGCAATTCCGCCGGTGGCTTGGGCAACGGCTGGGCACGACGAATCATCTCCAGCGTGGCGCGGTCGAGCGCTGCGCTACCGGAACCTCCTGCGATTTCGTACGACAGCACCCGGCCTTCGCCATCCACCACGAAGCGCAGACGGTTGATGCCTTGCATGCCGCGCCGACGGGCATCGTCCGGATAACGCTTGTACTTGCTCAGGTGACGCAGCAGATCACCCTGCCAGGTTGGCAGTGCGGTGCTCGGCGGTGTGGGCGGAGCGGGTTCAGGCGCAGCCGATTTTTCCGGTTTCGCGTTGGAAGGTGGCGTATCGACCGGTTTCTCGTCGGCAGGCTTCTCCTCCTTCGGCGGCTCGACCTTCTTCACAGGTTTGGGCGGCTGTGGTTTGGGCTTCGGCTTGACCGGTTTTGGAACCGCGATTTCCGGCTTGGGCGCTTCGGCAATGGGCGGGATCGGCAGTTCTTCTTCCGGCGCAGGCGGCTGCGGCGGTTGCACCACTTTGGGCGGTGGCGGCGGAGCAGGCTCAGGTACGGGCGCCAGCTCGACCATCATGGCTGCCGGGGGCAGTTCGATGGCCTGCGAGGCGGGCCAGCGCAGTGCGACGATGATCGCCACCGCGTGAACCGCCAGCACCAACAACAGACTACCGCTATAGCGCGTCAGTTTTTGGCGCGTATTGATCATTTCTTACCAACCGTCTCAAGACCCACCAGACCGACTTTCAGGTAACCGGCGCCGCGCAGGGCGTTCATGACGTCCATGAGGTCCCCGTAGTCCACGCCTTTGTCGGCCTGGAAGAAAATCGTGGTGTCTTTCTTGCCTTTGGTCCTGGCGTCCAGAACCGGACCGATCTGCTCGCGCGCGACCTTCTCGTCGCCCAGGTACAGACTCTGGTCAGCTTTGACGCTGAGGAAAATCGGCTTCTCCGGTCTGGGCGCGGGCTTCGCTGTCGAGGCGGGCAGGTCGACCTTGATGTCGACGGTTGCAAGGGGTGCTGCCACCATGAAAATGATCAGCAGCACCAACATGACGTCGATGAACGGCGTCACGTTGATTTCGTGGTTCTCGGCGAGATCGTCGCCACCTTCGTTAAGGTGCAGGCCCATGGTTTACCCCATTTTTACCCTGTGCGGCTGTTGAACACGCTCAGCGACTGGCTGGTGATCCAGGTCGCGGCTGACGAGCAACAGAACTTGAGCAGAGGCATCGGACACCTGCGCCTTGTAACCGGCAATGGAGCGAGCGAACACGTTATAGATGACCACCGCAGGAATCGCGGCGACGAGGCCCAGCGCGGTGGCCAGCAGCGCTTCGGCGATGCCGGGTGCGACGACTGCCAGGTTGGTGGTCTGGGTCTTGGCGATGCCGATGAAGCTGTTCATGATGCCCCATACGGTACCGAACAGGCCGACGAAGGGTGCGGTCGAGCCGATGGTGGCGAGTACGCCGGTGCCCATGCTCATGTTGCGGCCGCAGGCTGCTACCAGGCGCTCAAGGCGGAACGCAACGCGCTCCTTGATGCCTTCACGTTCGCGGCTGTTGACCGAGAGGTGCATCTCTTCCAGCGCATCGTGAACCAGCAGATGGGCCAGCGTGCCTTCCTTTTTGGCTCCGGCGCTGGCCTCATCGAGCGTACGCGCGCGCTTGAGGGCGGCGATTTCGCCACGCAGACGACGCTTGGCGCCGAGCAGTTCAAGACCTTTGGCAATCCAGATGGTCCAGGTGATGATCGAGGCGATGGCAAGACCGATCATCACCGCTTTAACGATAATGTCTGCATTCTTGTACATGCCCCAAGGCGACAGGTCGTGGGACATGCCCAGGCTGTTGTCTTCTGCGACGGGTTCGATCGAATCTGCTGGAGCGGCAGGATCCTGAACGGCAGAGGCTGCCGCGGTGTCAACCGGAGCGGCGGCTGGCGCTGCCGCCTGAACCGCAGGAGTTTGCTGGGCAGGAGCGCTGGAATCGGCAAGCGCAACAGGCGTCAGCATCAGGCTGAATAGAACGGCGGCAATGGCGCGCCCTGCACGGTGCAGACCTGAAGAGGTGATTGACGAAGCGGCGGATTGAATAGGTGTCATGCTGGCCCGACCTGATATGAAAATAGGTGTTCGTTCTGGATGCGTCGCGCTGGCCCGAGGCGAGCGGAGGAGAACAAAGGGCCGACATTATTGCAAGTAATTCTTGTTAACAAAAGTAATAGAGTCTCTTTTTTTAACGCGAACGCGTCCCGATGGTCGCTTTTCAGGCCGGTTTTATTGGTCGAAACCTACTTTTGATGTGGAGATTGGTCATGGCGGCACCGTCCGTTCTGATTGCTGGATGTGGTGACATTGGTGGACGCCTGGCGTCGCAGCTACTGCCTCAAGGTTGGACGGTGTACGGCCTGCGCAGGAACGTGGCGAAGCTGCCGCACGGCGTGCGCGGTGTGGGCGGAGACCTTTTTGACGCGCGGATCCCGGTCCAATGGCCCGAGAGCCGAATCGATTATCTGGTCTACTGTGCGACCCCGACGGCGCGGGACGAAGCAGGTTACCGCGCAGCGTACGTACAAGGGTTGCGCCATGTGCTGGGCTGGACGGAGCGCAGCGGGCAGAAGCCGAAAAGGATTCTGTTCGTGTCGAGCAGCAGTGTTTATGGGCAACAAGGGGGCGAGTGGGTCGATGAGACATCGCCCGCCGAGGCCGACGGGTTCTCGGGTCGCGTGATGCGAGAGGCTGAGCAGGTGGCCCTGAACAGCGGCATTCCGGGGAGCATCGTCAGATTGACCGGCATCTATGGGCCGGGTCGTAGCGATTTGATGAACCGGGTCCGTCAGGGTTACAGCGTGGCGGTTGATCCACCGCTGTACGGCAACCGGATACATGCGGATGACGCTGCGGGGTTGCTCGCCTTCCTGTTGCAGGCCGATGCGAATGGCGAAGCGCTTGAGGATTGCTACCTAGGCGTTGACGACGCGCCGGTGCCCTTGGCTGAAGTGGTGGACTGGATGCGTACTCGCCTCAACGTGACGCAATGGTCCGATGAGAACAACGTGAGACGCGCAGGCAGCAAGCGTTGCAGCAACGCGCGAGCCAAAGCACTGGGCTGGGTGCCGCGTTATGCGAGTTACAAGGAAGGGTATGAGGGGATGTTGGCACAGGATAATTGAGCGCGGCCGCGACCTGCTTTTGATTCTGGCCGAAGGCCGTGGGAGTTCAGCTTGCTGACGAATTCAGCGTATCAGTCGATGACATGTTGTCTGGCCTGACGCCTTCGTGAGCAAGCTCACTCCCACAGGTGATCTTGGGGCTAGTTTTTCTCCAGCACCCAATGCCGCTCGCCCGGACTCAAATCCGGCATTTCAGTGGCCTGGGCATTGTTCACGGCCTGGAAGATTTCCAGCTGCTTGCCCTGGCGCACGAACACCCACGGGTTGCCGCGCTCATTTTTCTCCAGCCACATGCTGTCGTACTCGCCGCTCATGGCGGCGCAATCGCCTGCCAGACAGAGCGCGTAGCGGTCATTTCCCGGCAAACCGGTCACGCTGCCGTCGGGTTGAAACTCAACGACACTGCCTTGCCCGTCGCCATTGACGATCGTCCATTTGCCACCCAGGTACGCGGTGTAAAGCGCACGCTCAAAGCTGCTTCCGGGCGGTGCGCCAGCAGGAGCGGCTTGCTTGGGCATGCGGAAATGCTGTTCGGGGCCTGAGTCGCTGGCGCTCTGAACCAGCTCGTCGCTTTTGAGCTTGAGGTCGTCAGAGGTGCTGCCATAGACATTCACCTTCCACGATCCGTCGGGATCTTTGGCGATCTTGCCTTCGGTGAGTTCGAATCCGTTGTAGGACGTAGCCTGCCCCGCCGCTGTATTGATATTCCATTCCAGCGTTGGCCCGTACGCCAGCAGCGACTGGCGCAAGTTGCCGCCTTCTGCCGCAGCGTCGATGGCGGCCTGGTTGATCCAGGTGCCGTCCGGGGTTTTGTTCGAATGGCTGGCGCAGCCGCTCAGCAGCGCGGCCAGCAGCGAGAGGGCGAACGCGACGCGCATATGCATGCGGAGTCCTTCCTTTGCTCTGAGGGTAGCGGAGCGTGAATACGCTCCGCGGGGGATTTACTCGACGACCAGCACGGCGTCCATTTCAACCATCGCGCCTTTTGGCAGGGCAGCCACGCCGATAGCGGCGCGTGCAGGATAAGGCTGTTCGAAATACTTGCCCATGATCTCGTTGACCTTGGCGAAGTGGCTCAAATCCGTCAGGAATATGTTCAGCTTGACGATGTCCTTGAACGAACCGCCTGCGGCTTCAGCCACGGCTTTCAGGTTTTCGAAGACCTGAACGGTCTGGGCTTCGAAGCCTTCGACCAGTTCCATGGTTTTCGGGTCCAGAGGAATCTGACCCGACATGTAGACGGTATTGCCAGCTTTGATCGCCTGAGAATACGTGCCGATGGCGGCAGGGGCTTTGTCGCTGGAGATAACGGTCTTGCTCATGAAGAACTCCTGTTGGCGGTTTGGCTACGCACGCATGCGGGTGATGCGAATCACACCGGTCAAGGCGCGCAGTTTCTTGATCACACGGGCCAGGTGCACGCGGTCGTGTACGCTGACCACCAGTTGGACCACGCTGATACGACCATCGCGTTCGTCCATGCTGATTTTCTCGATGTTGCCGTCGGCCGCATTGACGCTGCTGGCCAGCAAGGCAATAAGCCCGCGCTGGTGCTCCAGCTCGACCCGCAGCTCGACATTGAATTCGCCGGTGACGTCTTTGGCCCAGGAAAGCTGGATGCACTTTTCCGGGTTATGGCGGATTTCGCTGATATTGCGGCAGTTATCCAGGTGCACGACCATGCCTTTGCCCGCAGACAAGTGGCCGACGATTGGGTCGCCCGGAATCGGCGTACAGCATTTGGCGTAGCTGAGCACGAGGCCTTCGGTGCCACGAATCGCCAGCGGGCCTTCAGCGCTCGGCAATTGTTCACCTTCGCTGGCGAGCAGGCGTCTGGCGACGACATACGCCATGCGGTTGCCCAGGCCGATGTCTTCGAGGAGGTCTTCGACGACCTCGACCCGGTACTCGGCCAGGATCAACTGCACGCGTTCGTTTGGAATCTTGTCCAGCGTACTGTCGAAGCCGTTGAGCACTTTGTTCAGCAGGCGCTCGCCGAGGCTGATGGACTCCGAACGGCGTTGCAGCTTCAGCGCATGGCGAATGTGCGTGCGCGCCTTGCCGGTCACGACGAAGTTCAGCCATGCCGGGTTCGGGCGTGCGCCCGGTGCGCTGACGATTTCAACCGTCGAGCCGCTTTGCAGGGGTTCGGACAGCGGCGCCAGTCGGCGATTGATCCGGCAGGCAATGCAGCTATTGCCGACATCGGTGTGAACGGCGTACGCGAAGTCGACGGCCGTGGAGCCTTTGGGCAGCTCCATGATCCGGCCTTTGGGCGTGAACACGTAGACCTCGTCCGGGAACAGGTCGATTTTTACGCTTTCGATGAATTCCAGCGAGTTGCCGGCACGTTGCTGCATTTCCAGCACGCCCTTGACCCACTGGCGGGCGCGAGCATGCGTGCTTTTAGGCTGCTCGTCGCCGGAAGACTTGTACAGCCAGTGCGCGGCGATGCCGTTGTTGGCCATCTCTTCCATCTCGCGCGTGCGGATCTGGATTTCGATGGGCACGCCATGCATGCCGAACAGCGTGGTGTGCAACGACTGATAGCCGTTGGCCTTTGGAATCGCGATGTAATCCTTGAAGCGTCCAGGCAGCGGTTTGTACAAATTATGTACAGCGCCGAGAACGCGATAGCAGGTGTCCACCTTGTCGACGATGATCCGGAACGCATACACGTCCATGATCTCGTTGAAGGCGCGACGCTTGCCGCGCATCTTCTTGTAGATGCCGTACAAGTGCTTCTGACGTCCGCTGACTTCGCCTTCAATGCCGTCGACCGCCAGGCAGTGGCTCAGCGACTCTTCGATCTTGTTGACCAGTTCCTTGCGATTGCCACGGGCGCGCTTGACGGCCTGACCGATGCGCGAGGAGCGCATCGGGTACATGGCCTTGAAGCCCAGGTCTTCGAATTCGATACGCACGCTGTGCATGCCAAGGCGATTGGCGATGGGGGCGTAGATTTCGAGGGTTTCCTTGGCAATGCGTCGGCGTTTTTCGCCTGACAGCACTTCCAGTGTCCGCATGTTGTGCAAGCGGTCAGCGAGTTTGACCAGGATCACGCGGATGTCGCGTGCCATGGCCATGGCCATTTTCTGGAAGTTCTCGGCCTGGGCTTCAGCCTTGGTCTCGAAGTTCATCTGGGTCAGTTTGCTGACCCCGTCGACCAGTTCGGCCACGGTCTCGCCAAACTGCGCACAAAGCGCTTCCTTGGCGATGCCGGTGTCTTCGATCACGTCATGCAGCATCGCGGCCATCAAGCTCTGATGGTCCATGTGCATGTCAGCAAGGATATTGGCCACCGCCAGCGGATGCGTGACGTAGGCTTCGCCGCTGCGACGGCGTTGGCCGTCGTGGGCTTGTTCGGCGTAGAAATACGCTCGGCGAACCAGATTGACCTGGTCGGCGCCGAGGTAGGTCGAGAGGCGATCGGCGAGGGCGTCTATGCTCGGCATGATGCAACTCCTTGCCGAGAATGGTGACCCTGCGCCTTGCTACGTCGACCGGGCATAGGCTTAGACGGCCTCGTTGGACTCGTCCTCGAACGCTGCGAACAGTGGTTCATCTTCAACGATTTCAGCTTCTGCAATGACAGCGTAATCCATCAGGCCAGCCGCGATTTCGCGCAAGGCAACAACGGTAGGCTTGTCGTTTTCCCAGGCCAGCTTTGGCTCTTTGCCGCCGGTCGCCAGTTGACGCGAGCGTTTGGTGGCGAGCATGACCAGCTCAAAGCGGTTATCTACATGTTCCAGGCAGTCTTCAACGGTCACGCGGGCCATGGGTATTCCTCGTAGCAAATGCGGTATGCGCGGTGCCCGGATGGGCGAGCGGACTCGGTAGTTTACAAGCGGACAGCTCAAAGCTTCAAGCGGCAAGCCCCAAGCGGTCGGTTTTTGGCGTTGTTTCGATGCGCTTTGCACCGCCCGTGTAGTAGCGCTTGCCCGCGATGGCGGTGTGCCTGGCAATGAATGTGTTGAATTCATCGACGCCATCGTGGGCAAGCGCGCTCCTGCAAATACTCAAGCCAGGAGCTGGGTCAGCAACTCGGTGTGACGCTGTTGCTGGTGCTCCTGGCTCAGCAGGTTGGCGCGGAAGATAGCTTTGAGGTCTTCCAGGGCCGTCGCGAAATCGTCGTTGATGATGACGTAGTCGTACTCAATGTAGTGGCTCATTTCACTGACCGCTTCGCGCATCCGGCCCTCGATGATCTCGTCGCTGTCTTGCCCTCGGTTGGTCAGGCGTTGACGCAATGCCTGCTGGGTCGGCGGCAGAATAAAGATCGAGCGCGCGTGGGGCATCAGCTTGCGCACTTGCTCGGCGCCCTGCCAGTCGATTTCAAGAATCAGGTCGTGACCTTCGTCCAGCGTCTGCTGCAGGCGGCTTTGCGAAGTGCCGTACAGGTTGCCGAACACTTCGGCCTGCTCGAGGAAATCGCCGTGTTCGATCATGCGCACGAACTCCGTGCGATCAACGAAGTGATAGTTCACGCCGTCCACTTCGCCGGGGCGCATGGCGCGGGTGGTGTGGGAAACGGAAACGCGAATCTGTGGCTGAGCATCGATCAGGGCTTTGACCAGGCTGGTCTTGCCCGCGCCCGAAGGGGCGGAAATGATGTACAGAGTGCCGGTGCTGTGGGTCATGTCTAGATTGGCCTTACTCAATGTTCTGCACTTGTTCGCGCATCTGCTCGATCAACACCTTGAGGTTGACCGCGGCTTGAGTGCTGCGAGGGTCGAAGGCTTTGGAGCCCAGTGTATTGGCTTCGCGGTTGAGCTCCTGCATCAGGAAGTCCAGCCGGCGTCCGGCTTGTCCGCCAGTTTTGAGCACGCGGCGAACTTCGGTGACGTGAGTGCTCAGGCGGTCGAGTTCTTCCGCGACATCGCTCTTCTGCGCCAGAAGGACCATTTCCTGTTCCAGGCGCTGTGGGTCGAGCTCTGCCTTCATGTCGGCAAAGCGATCAAGCACTTTCTGGCGCTGGGTCGCGAGCATCTGCGGCACCAGGGTGCGCAGGGTAGCCACTTCGGTCTTGATCGACACAAGCCGTTCGTCGAGAAGTTTGGCCAGGTCTGCGCCTTCGCGCGCGCGACCGGCTTTCAATTCATCCAGCGCCTCGTTGAACAAGGCCAGCGCATCATTGTTCAGCGCCTGCGGATCGCTCGCATCGGCGACCAGCACGCCGGGCCACGCCAGGACTTCCAGTGGGTTGAGGGCGGCAGGCTGCTTGATCAGGCTTGCGACAACTTCAGCGGCCGCGACCAGCTGGCTGGCGCGCTCACGGTCGACCTGCAGCGGTTTGCCGGCCGTTTCCTCGGTGAAGCGCAGCGTGCATTCGACCTTCCCGCGCGACAGGCCCTGACGCAGCGCTTCGCGTACAGCACCTTCCAGGTCCCGGAAGGACTCGGGCAATCGCAGATGGGGTTCGAGATAACGGTGATTGACCGAGCGCAATTCCCAGCTCAGCGTGCCTTGAGTGCCGGCTCTTTCAGCGCGGGCGAAAGCCGTCATGCTGTGCACCATGGGAAATACCTCTATAAAGTCAGGAGTTAGCCTGGAAGCGACGATGTTCTGTCCAGATGAATGTGATGAAGAAGCGACAGGCTATAAAGGCGCAAGATTGTAGCTCAGTGCGAGGTGTGCGCCCAACGGTGAGGATGTCGCAGGACGTGTGCGATGTCGCCGTTTCGCTGCCTGGTAGCGCTTTTTCATACCTTCGTGCGTGAGCCAATGGTCATTGATGCCTCATTAGATGTCCCCAGCGCGGGTCAGCGCCTCTATAATGCTCGTCAGTTTTCCGTCTCAGTACAGGTATCCCAGATGAAACGTCCAAGTGGTCGCGCTGCCGATCAGCTTCGCTCGATCCGCATCACCCGCAGCTACACCAAGCACGCCGAAGGGTCTGTACTGGTCGAGTTCGGTGACACCAAGGTGATCTGCACCGTCAGCGTCGAAAACGGCGTGCCGCGTTTTCTCAAAGGTCAGGGCCAAGGCTGGCTGACGGCCGAATACGGCATGCTGCCGCGTGCGACCGGTGAGCGTAACCAGCGCGAAGCCAGCCGTGGCAAACAAGGCGGCCGTACCCTTGAGATTCAGCGTTTGATCGGTCGTTCCCTGCGCGCTGCGCTGGATATGTCCAAGCTGGGCGACGTGACGCTGTATGTCGACTGCGACGTGATCCAGGCCGACGGCGGTACTCGCACCGCCTCGATTACCGGCTCGATGGTTGCGCTGATCGATGCGCTGAAAACCATCAAGAAACGTGGTGGCCTCAAGGGTGGCGATCCGTTGAAGCAGATGATCGCAGCTGTTTCGGTCGGCATGTATCAGGGTGAGCCGGTGCTGGATCTGGATTATCTGGAAGACTCGGCTGCCGAGACTGACCTCAATGTGGTCATGACCAACGCAGGCGGTTTCATTGAAGTTCAGGGCACCGCCGAAGGCGCTCCCTTCCAGCCTGCCGAGCTGAACGCGATGCTGGCGTTGGCACAGAAAGGCATGAACGAGATCTTTGAACTGCAGCAGGCGGCCCTGGCCGACTGATTGCCGTTGATGTGATTCGCGTCACCACCGTCAGAACAGGGAAAGCATGATGATCGACAGTCAGCCGCCGTTGCCAGTGCCGAGCAAGGAAGTCCGCCAATGGGCCATGATGTGCCATTTTGCGGCGTTCTTCGGCCTGATCTTTCCGTTCGGTAATTTGCTGGGGCCATTGATTGTCTGGCAACTGAAGAAAGAGGCCGATCCGTTCATCGATGCTCAGGGCAAGGAAGCCCTCAACTTTCAGATCACCGTGGCCATCGCTGCGATGATCTGCTTCCTGTTGATGATCGTCGTCATTGGTTTTCCGCTGCTGATGCTCGTAGGCGTTGGCGCTTTGGTGCTGACGATCATCGCCGGGGTCAAGGTTAACGACGGGATCGCCTATCGTTATCCGTTTACCTGGCGGTTGATCAAGTAAGCGGGGCGGTGGTCTGCTGCACCTGTAGGAGCGTGGCTTGTCCCGCGATCGGCCGGGAACCGGACGTCAAAACTGAATTCGGAATATCCCTGATACGACGGCTTCGATGGATTCGCTGCCGCTTCGCGCCAGATCGCGGGACAAGCCACGCTCCTACAAGGTCAGGCTGAGCTGCCTGAATACTGGACAAACAAAAGCCGACTTCACGTCGGCTTTTTTTGAGCAACTGAACGTCAGATCGTCAACGTCCAGTCGTAGTCCACAATCAGCGGCGCGTGCTGCGAGAAGCGCGGCTGGCGTGGCAGGCGAGCGCTGCGTACGAAACGGCGCAGACCCGGGGTCAGCAATTGATAGTCGAACCGCCAGCCCAGATTCAGCATCTCGGCCTGTTCGTTATCCGGCCACCAGCTGTACTGGTCGCCTTCGCGGCTGACTTCGCGCAGGGCATCGACATAACCCATGTTGCCGACAATCTCGTCCATCCAGGCGCGCTCTGGCGCCAGGAAGCCCGGAGATTGCTGGCTGTCGCGCCAGTTTTTGATGTCCAGCTTCTGCTGCGCAACGTAGAGCGAGCCACAATAAATGTACTCGCGACGTTTGCGGCGTTGCTTGTCCAGGTACTTGCCGAAGTCGTCCATGAGCTTGAACTTCTGGTTCAAGTCCTCATCGCCGTTCATGCCGGACGGGAGCAGCAAGGTTGCAATACTGACTTTGTCGAAATCCGCCTGCAGGTATCGCCCGTAACGGTCGGCCGTTTCAAAGCCCAGACCGTTGATTACCGCCTTTGGCTGCAGCCGCGAGTAAAGCGCCACACCACCTTGGGCAGGAACTTCGGCATCGCAGGCATACAGGAAGTAGCCGTCCAGTTGGTAGGCTGGATCGTCCAGTTCAAAGGCGGAGGCGCGGGTATCCTGAAGACAGATGACGTCGGCATTCTGGGCTTGCAGCCAACTGAGCAAACCACGCTCGACTGCAGCCTGAATACCATTAACGTTCACACTGATGATCCGCATAAATGGCCCCAAAAATCACGTGCGTGTATGATACCCGAGCTCTACCTAATTAGCTAAATCCGTGGTATTCGGGGCTTTTTTCATGCAGGCGTATCAGCGCGATTTCATTCGTTTTGCCATCGATCGCGGGGTTTTGCGCTTCGGTGAGTTCACTTTGAAGTCGGGACGCACCAGTCCTTACTTCTTCAATGCCGGTCTTTTCAACAGCGGTTCGGCGCTTGCTCAACTGGGCAAGTTCTATGCGGCCGCCGTCGTGGAAAGCGGTATTTCCTTCGATGTCCTGTTCGGGCCCGCGTACAAGGGTATTCCCCTGGCGGCCGCGACAGCCGTGGCGTTGGCCGATCATCACAACCTTGACCTGCCGTGGTGTTTCAACCGCAAAGAGGCCAAGGCGCATGGTGAGGGCGGCAGTCTGGTGGGGGCTCCACTGACCGGTGACGTCCTGATCATCGACGACGTGATCACGGCCGGTACCGCGATTCGCGAAGTCATGCAGATCATCCAGGCCCAAGGCGCTAACGCGGCTGGCGTGCTGATCGCATTGAATCGTCAGGAGCGTGGAAACGGTGAGCTTTCTGCGATCCAGGAGGTCGAGCGTGACTTCGGCATCCCGGTGGTCAGCATCGTTTCGTTGAACCAGGTTCTCGAATTCCTGGCTGACGATCCTCAGCTCAAGCAGCATCTACCCGCCGTCGAAGCGTATCGGGCTCAGTACGGAATCTGAGTCATCAGAGGATCTCGTTTTTATGCTCAAGCTGGGCGCAGTAGGTTTTTGTTGGGTTCTGGGTGTGGGCTGCGTTGCAAGCGTTCAGGCCGAAGACAATCCGGGCATCCTGCTCTATCGCTATGTCGACAGCCGTGGGGTGACGGTGCTGGATCGTCAGGGCGTACCCGCTGAGTATTCCGGTAAGGGCTATGAAGTCCTGAATCAGCGCGGTCGTGTGATTCAGGTCGTGCCGCCTGCGCCTTCGGCCGATCAGGCGCGAGAGGCTCAAGCCGCCGCGCAGGCGGCCAAGGTTCAGGCTGACGCCGATGCGCAGTTGCTGCACTTGTACAGCAGCCTCAGCGACGTGGACCGTGCGCGAACGCGAAAACTCGCGGAGCTTGATGGCCTGATAGCAGCGGCACAGGGCAACATTCAGGGCCTGGCGACCCAGCAGACAGCCCTGCAAAGTCAGGCTGCCGATCAGGAGCGGGCAGGGCGGCAGGTCCCGCAAAGTCTTATCGACCAGATGACCGATGTGCGGGATCAGCAACAGAACCTCAAAGTCGACATCCTGCGGTATCAGGCTGCGCGTCAGCAGGCTGATACCGAGTTTGCACAGGATCGCGCGCGTTTGAAGCAACTGCTTGCGCAGTGAAACGCTGACACAAGAAACTCGACATAAAAAAGACCCCGCCGGTTTGCGCCGGCGGGGTCTTTTTTTGCGCGTTGCCCGTGATCAGTGACGCTTGCGGTTGCTGATCAGCGTGCCCACGCCGGTGTCGGTGAAGATTTCCAGCAGGACCGCGTTCGGTACGCGACCGTCGATGATGTGCGAGGTGGTGACACCGCCCTGGACCGCTTCCAGCGCGCAACGGATCTTCGGCAGCATGCCGCCGTAGATGGTACCGTCGGCGATCAAGCCATTGACCTGCTCGGTGGTCAGGCCGGTCAGGACCTTGCCTTCCTTGTCCATCAGGCCGGCGATGTTGGTCAGCAGCATCAGTTTCTCGGCCTTCAGCGCCTCGGCGACTTTGCCTGCAACCAGATCGGCGTTGATGTTGTACGACTCGCCGTCAGCGCCGACGCCAATCGGTGCGATGACCGGAATGAAGTCGCCTTTGACCAGCATATTCAGCAGGTCGGTGTTGATGCCCACGACTTCCCCGACATGACCGATGTCGATGATTTCCGGCTTGGTCATCTCCGGGGTCTGACGGGTCACGTTCATCTTCTTCGCGCGAATCAGCTGCGCGTCTTTACCGGTCAGGCCGATGGCGCTGCCGCCATGGCGGTTGATCAGGTTGACGATGTCCTTGTTGACCTGGCCGCCCAGCACCATTTCCACGACGTCCATGGTCTGGGCATCGGTGACGCGCATCCCGTCGATGAAGTGGCTTTCGATGGACAGGCGCTTGAGCAGATCGCCGATTTGCGGACCGCCGCCGTGAACCACGACCGGGTTGATGCCCACTGCCTTCATCAACACGATGTCGCGCGCGAAGCCGGTTTTCAGCTCTTCGCTCTCCATGGCGTTACCGCCGTACTTGATCACCAGCGTCTTGCCAACGAAGCGTCGGATATAGGGCAAGGCTTCGGAAAGGACCTTGGCGGCATTGGCTGCGGCGTCACGTTCGAGGGTCATTTGGGCTCCACTCAAAAAGTTAGATCAAAAGGGAAGTTCTAAATCCGGTGCTACGTTTTTCAGCTGAGCATGGAACACATCCTTGATCCGCTGCAGCTCGGCCTCAGTTTCGGCTTCGAAGCGCAATACCAGCACGGGCGTGGTATTGGAAGCGCGGACCAGACCCCAACCCTTCGGGTAGTCGACTCGCACGCCGTCGATGCTCGTCAGGTTGGCGTTGCCCCACTGTGCATCCCGCTCCAGCGCTTCGATGATGCTGAACTTGCTGGTCTCGGTGACCTTGATATTGATCTCCGGTGTCGACAGGTCGTTCGGGAACGTCTGAAACAGCTCTTCGGCGCTCAGCGTCTCCTGGCTGAGGATCTCCAGCAGCCGCGCAGCACTGTAAATGCCGTCGTCGAAACCGAACCAGCGTTCCTTGAAGAAGATATGGCCGCTCATCTCGCCTGCCAGCAGCGCGCCGCTCTCTTTCATCTTCTTCTTGATCAGCGAGTGACCAGTCTTCCACATGACCGGGCGACCGCCATATTCCTGGATCAACGGTATTAGGCGACGGGTGCATTTCACGTCGAAGATGATGTCAGCCCCCGGATTGCGTTTGACGACATCGCGGGCGAACAGCATCAGCAAACGATCGGGGTATATGACGCTGCCTGTGTTGGTAACGACACCTACGCGATCGCCGTCGCCGTCAAAGGCCAGACCCAGATCGGCTCCGGTTTCCCTGACCTTGGCAATCAGGTCTTGAAGGTTTTCCAGTTTGCCCGGGTCGGGGTGGTGATTCGGGAAGTTGCCGTCGACGTCGCAAAACAGAGGAATGACTTCACAGTTCAGGGCCTCCAGCAGTTGAGGGGCGATCACGCCGGCAGCGCCATTGCCGCAATCGACCACAACCTTCAGGCGGCGTGCCAGAACCACGTCATTGGTAATCTGCCCGGCATAGAGGTCGAGGATGTCGACCTTGCTTACGCTGCCTTTGCCTGCGGGCAACTGGTTGCGCTTGATGCGGTCGTGCAGCGCCTGGATCTGCTCGTTCGCCAGCGTGTCGCCGGCGATCATGATCTTGAAGCCGTTGTAGTCCTTCGGGTTGTGGCTGCCGGTCAGCATCACGCCCGTGCGGCCCTGGAGGACATTGGCGGCGTAATACAGCGCCGGAGTGGGAACCAGACCAATATCGCTGACATGACAGCCGCTGTCGTAAAGGCCTTTGATCAGCGCGGCAACCAGTTGCGGGCCGGACAGACGCCCGTCACGGCCAACGGAAACATTCGGCTCGCCCTGTGCCAGGCTCTGCGCACCGATGGCGCGGCCCAGCCAGTACGCGGTTTCGCTGGTCAGTGTCTCACCGACGATGCCACGGATGTCGTAGGCGCGGAAAATGGAGTCCGGGAATTCGGGGGCGATGGATACGGTACTGCTCATTACGTGTGATTGCTCCGACTTCAGGAAATCCTGTGATTCATCGAGCAGGTCGATGTCAAGAATGTCGGTGTCTTGAAACAGCGGATCGGTCAGCTCGGTGTCATTGACATCGGATGACGCAAATACGGCTTTGCTGCTCGTTGAACCGTGGGTGGCGGCGGGCGAGGCATTGCTGCTGGCTTCCACCGGAGAGGCCGGTTGATTGCGCAGCGAAAACTTCGCCATGCTCTGCGCGAGCCCGTTGAGGGCCGGCATGCTCAAGCCGAAGGCTTTGACGGCTTTGCCCCCGGAGAGTTCTTGCAGCAGTTGTTCCAGTTGTCGGGCGTCGGCGAGGACGCGACGCTTCAGGGCGCTTTCGTTCAGATACAGCCCCAGCAGCACGCTGCCGATGGCAACCAGCGCCGCGAGCAGCAGCATCAGCGATGGCGGCGACGCATTCAGCGCGGGGCCGGGGGTGAACGTAAGCTTCCAGTTGGAATAGCTGGTCGGGAAGTCCATGGCGCGACCGCCATCGGCCTGGCCGCGGGTCAGAAAGTTTTGTGCCGTTGCGTCGCCGAACTGCTGGCTGAGCACAATCTGCCCCACATCGCTGGGGGCCTCGGGCAGTGCATTGGTCAGACGCTGCATTTTGAACGCCAGCAACAGCGTTCCGGTGATCGGCGCGTCTGGGGCGGTACGTAGCGGAGCGACACTGTAAATCACCCAGCTGTCGCCGACTTTACGGGCTTCGGGGGCAGGTGTTTCGCCTTTGCCAGCTTTGGCGAGCATGTCCAGCGTCGCGAAGCTGATGGGCAATGCGCCCTGATTGTCCACGTTGTTGAAGCCGAGCGGTGTGAAGCGGGCGCCGATCACGCCGTCTCGGTAGCCCAACTGACGTTGAACTGCTTCGATCTGCTGCGGATTGTTGCTTTGCAGGGCTTGGGTCAGCGTGGCGTCCATGGCGGCAGCCTGCGTGTCGGCAGTGATCTGACGTAACGCTTTGCCAGCGGCTCCGGCTTGCGCAGTGCCCCAGGCTTGGGCGAGGAGATCTTTTTCCTGCGGCTGACCGAGCAAGCCCAGCCAGACCAGGATGCCCGCCGCTATCAAGCCGATGAGCGAAGGGAGAAGGCCCGGACTTGCCAGGCTCAGGTTCGAATCCTTGACCGTTGCGTCAGTCGTTTCTGTGCGAGACGTCGCCTTGGCTGTGCGCTTGATGCCTTTCAAACTTGACTCTCCCTGCTCGTACTTCCTGAGGCGATTTTTGAGTTATTGCATCGTGCCAGACCGATTCAGGCCTTGAACGACAGGGCTGCCAAGGCGACTTGCGCAGGATCAGTGGGTGCCGGAATGACCGAAACCGCCTGCGCCACGCTGGCTTTCATCGAACTCCTGAACCACTTCGAAGTGCGCCTGAACGACCGGGACCAACACCAACTGAGCAATGCGCTCACCGACCGCGATCTTGAACGCAGTCTGGCCACGGTTCCAGCAGGAAACCATCAACTCGCCCTGGTAGTCGGAGTCGATCAGGCCCACCAGGTTGCCGAGCACGATGCCATGTTTATGACCCAGGCCTGAGCGCGGCAGAATCAGCGCCGCCAGGCTTGGGTCTGCGATATATATCGACAGGCCGGTGGGAATCAAAAGGGTCTGACCGGGTTCGAGTACCGTTTCCTCTTTGAGCATGGCGCGCAGGTCCAGCCCGGCAGAGCCAGTGGTGGCGTAGGCCGGAAGCGGGAATTCGTCGCCGATGCGAGGGTCGAGGATCTTGGCTTGTAGAGCATGCATACGTGATTAAACCTGGTTCATACGGTCGGCAATAAAAGTCATCAGCTGGCGGGCGATCTTGGCCTTGCTGGTCTGGGCAAAAAGCGTCTCTTGCAACGCTCGGTCGATCACGCTGCACGCATTCTCTTCGCTGTTGAAGCCGATGCTGGGATTGGCGACGTCGTTGGCGATGATCAGGTCAAGGTTCTTGTCCTTGAGCTTGCGGGCGGCGTAGTCGAGAAGGTGCTCGGTTTCAGCGGCGAAACCGACGCTGAACGGGCGATCCTGACGCTGGGCGATGGTCGCGAGAATGTCCGGGTTGCGAACCATCTGCAGCAGCAGACCATCACCGTTCGTAGGGTCTTTCTTCAATTTTTGAGGGGCTACGACTTCTGGGCGGTAGTCGGCGACCGCAGCAGAAGCGATGAACAGGTCGCAGGGCATGGCGGCCTCGCACGCGGCGAGCATGTCGCGTGCGCTCACCACGTCGATGCGCGATACCCGGTCCGGGGTCGTCAGGTTGACGGGCCCTGTGATCAGCGTGACGCGTGCACCGGCTTCGGCCGCAGCTTCGGCCAGCGCAAAGCCCATTTTTCCGGAGCTGTGGTTGGTGATGTAGCGCACCGGGTCGATGTTTTCTTGGGTCGGTCCGGCTGTGATGAGCACATGCTTGCCGGTCAATGTGAGGCGCTGGAAGCAGTCGGCCGCCGATTGGGCCAGATCGTTGGGTTCGAGCATGCGCCCGAAACCCACGTCGCCACAGGCCTGACTGCCGCTGGCCGGCCCGAACATACGGAAGTCTCGTGCTTCGAGCGTCTGCAGATTGGCTTGCACCGACGGGTCGCGCCACATGGCCTGGTTCATGGCCGGGGCGACCGCGACGATGGCGTCGGTCGCCAGCACGACCGTGGTCAGCAGATCGTTGGCGATGCCCTGAGCCAGGCGTGCGATCAGGTCGGCGGTGCCGGGAGCGATGAGCACCATGTCAGCCCACTTGGCCAGCTCGATATGGCCCATCGCAGCTTCGGCCGCGGGGTCGAGCAGGTCCATGTGGACCGGATGCCCGGACAGCGCCTGCATGGTCAGCGGTGTAATGAACTCGGCCCCGCCCTTGGTCATGACCACGCGCACTTCGGCCCCGTGGTCGCGCAACCGGCGAACCAGTTCAGCGCTCTTGTAAGCCGCGATGCCGCCGCCGACGCCGAGAACGATGCGTTTCCGATACAGCCGCTGCATAGGCCTGCCTTTTGGTCGAGTTAACACGCGGCAATCAAACGCCTCCCCAGGCTGGACTGTCGCGCAAAAAAGATGGGCTAAGATAGCACAGCGACCGCACGGGAACAGCGGCGCCCATGTCCATGGAGGTGCTATGAGTATTCGAGATTGGCCTGCGGCCGAGCGACCGCGGGAGAAGCTGCTGGAGCGAGGGGCATCGAGTCTCTCCGATGCTGAATTACTCGCCATTTTTTTACGCACGGGCGTTTCCGGCAAAAGCGCCGTGGACCTCGCCCGACATCTTTTGGGGCAATTTGGCAGCCTGCGTGCGCTGCTCGAAGCCAATCTCACTTCGTTCAGTAACGAGCTGGGCCTCGGGCCGGCAAAGTTCGCGCAATTGCAGGCGGTCATGGAAATGGCCCGGCGGCACATGGGGGAGAATCTCAAGCGGGGTTCAGCACTGAAAAGTCCGGCCCAGGTGCGCAGCTACCTGAAAGCGATACTCCGGCACGAGCCGCATGAGGTGTTTGGTTGCCTGTTTCTGGACAGCAAGAATCGTGTTCAGGCCTTCGAGGCGCTGTTTCACGGCTCGATCAATGTCGCCCATGTGCACCCTCGGCAGGTGGTCAAGCGAGCCTTGGCGCATAACGCCGCCGGGGTGATCCTTTGCCACAATCACCCTTCCGGCATCTGCGATGCCAGCCCGCAGGACATTGAGCTCACTCGGCGGCTCAGGGAGGCGCTGGCGATGATCGACGTGGTGGTGCTCGATCACGTGATCATCGGAGATGGAGACCCGCTGTCGATGGTGGAAAGCGGGTTGATGTAGTGTTCGCCAAACTTGCAGGAGCCGCTGAATCCTGTTCGGCCCCAGCCTGTATGAGTTAGCTTGCTTGCGAATGCAGTGTGTCAGCCACCTTCAACAGTGACTGACACACCGCGTTCGCTGCCGTCGTACCTCCGACTTCTCCTACAGGGTCCGCGATCGGACTTTGGTTTTTGCGGCGGATGGGCAATTACTTCACGGTCACCTTCGAAAAGTCCTGGCGTCCGAAGGGGCTGACGTCATAACCCAGCACGTTCTTGCGGGTCAGGGCGAAAGCAGTCGGGTGTGCCAGCGGCAGCCATAGCGCCTGCCTCTGGATCTGCTCCTGCGCCTGGTGATACAGCTTGCTGCGCTGCGCCTGATCGGTCACGGCCTTGCCGCTGCTGATCAACTTGTCCAGACCCTCATCGCAGTAGCGCGCGAAGTTGGTGCCGGATTTGACCGCTGCGCAGGAGAACTGTGGCGTGAGGAAGTTATCCGGGTCGCCGTTGTCGCCGGCCCAACCCATGAACAGCAAGTCGTGCTCACCGGTTTTGGCGCGACGAATCAGTTCGCCCCATTCGATCACCTTGATTTCAGCCTTTATGCCGACAGCCGCCAGATCGTTCTGCAGCAGCTGCGCGCCTGCGCTCGGGTTCGGGTTCAACAGGCTGCCGGAAGGGCGGGTCCAGATCGTGGTTTTGAAGCCGTCTTTCAGTCCAGCCTTCGCCAGCAGTTCCTTCGCTTTGGCCACATCATATTTGTAACCGGGTAGATCGCTGGCGTAACCCCAGGTGTTAGGCGGGTACGGGCCATTGGCTGCACGCGCCGAGCCTTCGAATACGGCTTTCAGGTAGGTGTCCTTGTCGAACGCCAGGTTAATCGCCTGACGCACTTCGGGCTTGTCGAGTGGCGGATGCTGGCTGTTGATGGCCAGGAATGCCGTCATGAATGCGTCAGTCTTTTCGACTTTCAGGTTCGGATCCTTCCCTGCCTCGGTGACATCCAGCGGTTTGGGTGACAGGGCAACCTGACACTCGTTCTGCTTGATCCGCTGCAGTCGAACATTGGCGTCCGGGGTGATGGCATACACCAGCGTGTCCACCGCAGGTTTGCCTGCGAAATAGTCCGGGTTGGCTTCGTAACGCACCACGGAATCTTTCTGGAAACGCTTGAAGACGAATGGCCCGGTGCCGATCGGCTGGCTGTTGAGCTTCTCCGGCGTACCGGCTTTCATCAGCTGCGCGGTGTATTCCGCCGAATAAATAGACGCAAAACCCATGCTCAGCGTGGCGAGGAAGGTCGCATCAGGATGGTCGAGGGTAATGCGTACCGTATTCGTATCGGGCGCTTCCACTTTTTTGATCAGCGACGGCCACTGCATCGATTGCGCATGAGGGAAGCCCTGTACCGCCACTTTGTTCCATGGATTGGCCGGGTCAAGCATGCGCTGAAAGCTGAACACCACGTCTTCGGCGTTCATGTCGCGGGTCGGGGTGAAGTAATCGGTGTGATGAAACTTCACGCCGGGGCGCAATTTGAAGTCATACGTCAGACCGTCCGGCCATACGCTCCAGCTTTCTGCCAGACTGGCGACCAGCTTGCCGGTCTGGGCGTCATAATCCACCAGGCGGTTCATCAGAACATCGGCCGAGGCGTTGGTGGTGGTCAGCGAGTTGTATTGCACCACGTCAAAGCCTTCGGGGCTGGCTTCGGTGCAAACGCTCAGGCTGGTGGCGGCTTGAGCCATTACTGGCGCTGCCAGTGACGCGAACAAAAAGGGTAAAACAGCTAGGCGCATGGCGATTTTCCTTTCAGAGATAGCCCATCTGCCGGCGCAGTCTGGTGAGGGACTTACCCTAGACTATGGATTGGCGCAGAACAATCGCTGTGGCGCGACGAGTGGTATATTTCCCGTCGCGCCCTTTGCTGCTGGCGTTGCCGGGCACAATGTCCTGAGTTTCTTTCAGGTAATTCGTCGTTTCTGTTGTTGCTCCCAAGGGTTTCTGGTATAAAGCAGCGCTCTTTTCTAGGGGCCCGCTGCCTTCACCGCAGGTGTGGCCGGTAAGACCCCTGAAGAAACGCGGCGCCTGGCGCCAAATGACTGAGAGATTAAGCGGCCAACCCATGCCGGGTTGGGCATGTGGTTTTAGAGGGCTGAGGCATGTCGAGAGTCTGTCAAGTTACCGGTAAGGGTCCGGTAACCGGGAATAACATTTCCCACGCGAACAACAAAACCCGTCGTCGTTTCCTGCCAAACCTGCAGCATCACCGCTTCTGGGTTGAAGAAGAGAAACGCTTTGTACGTCTGCGCGTATCTGCCAAAGGCATGCGCATCATCGACAAGCGTGGTATCACGGTTGTTCTGGCCGAAATCCGCCGCGCTGGCGCTAAGGTTTAAGGGAGAGAATCATGCGTGAATTGATCCGTTTGGTGTCGACCGCTAACACCGGCCACTTCTACACCACCGACAAGAACAAGCGCACTACCCCGGACAAAATCGAAATTAAAAAATTCGATCCGGTTGCTCGCAAGCACGTGATCTACAAAGAAGCCAAAATCAAGTAATTGATTTTTGCCTCTTACAAAAAGCCCGCAGCGATGCGGGCTTTTTTGTGCGCGAAGGTTTTTCAGTCCCTGTAGGAGTGTGCATCAAGTGCCAGGGCTGCTTATCCTTCAAGCCTTCTGCTCGAACACCACGTAAATCTTGCGGCACGCCTCCAGTACTTCCCAGGTGCCTTTGAAACCTGCCGGTATCACGAAGCGATCCCCGGCGCGCAGTGTCTTGGCGTTGCCTTCCTCGTCTCGCAATACCGAGACGCCCTGCACAATCTCGCAGTACTCGTGTTCGGTGTAATTGACCTTCCACTGTCCGACTTCGCCTTCCCAAACGCCCGCGCTCATCTGGCCGCAGGGGCTGTTGTAGTGGTTGTAGACGGTTTGCTCCGGGTCGCCTTTGAGAATCTTCTCGGGCGCGGGCTTGAAGCGTTCTGCAGGGGTGGTGGCTTCGCTGAAGTCGACGACGGTTTCGATACTCATGTCCCTGGCTCCTGAATGGCATTGGAAGAATGATTGTTTGATGAAGGCATTCGGCGATAGTGCCGGGCGCCTGATGGCGCGCTGTTGAATAAAATGCACGATTTCGTGTCGTTTTGCCTCTTTTTGTCCAATATATTGGAAATTCCTTGAGCGCTGGTTTAGGGTGACGTTTGCCTTTGGCCGATCCGACAGCATGTCAGGCGATGTCCTACAGCACGGTTCATGAGCGCGAGGGCGCGCACAATTCATAAGAGGAGGATGTTTCATGACCACCCTGACTCATGCTGACTGGGAAAAACGCGCCCAGGATCTGAAGATCGAAGGCCGCGCCTTCATCAATGGCGAGTACACCGCCGCCGCTTTTGGCGCTACGTTTGACTGCATCAGCCCGGTCGATGGTCGATTCCTCGCCCACGTTGCCAGCTGCGATGCCGCCGACGCCCAGCGCGCCGTTGAAAACGCCCGCGCTACCTTCAACTCTGGCGCGTGGTCGCGTCTGGCCCCGGTCAAGCGCAAGGCAGCCATGATTCGCTTTGCTGCGCTGATCAAAGAAAACATCGAAGAACTGGCGCTGCTTGAAACCCTGGACATGGGCAAGCCGATCAGTGACTCCTATGGCATCGACATTCCAGGCTCCGCGCAAGCGTTGAGCTGGAGCGGTGAGGCCATCGACAAGCTGTACGACGAAGTGGCCGCGACGCCACACGACCAGTTGGGTCTGGTGACCCGTGAGCCGATCGGTGTTGTGGCGGCGATCGTGCCGTGGAACTTCCCGTTGCTGATGGCGTGCTGGAAGTTGGGTCCTGCACTGTCGAGTGGTAACTCGGTCATTCTCAAGCCGTCGGAAAAGTCGCCGCTGACCGCCATCCGTGTCGCACAGTTGGCTGTTCAGGCGGGTATCCCGGCCGGTGTGCTCAACGTTCTGCCCGGCTACGGCCACACCGTCGGCAAGGCGCTGGCGCTGCACATGGATGTCGACACGGCGGTATTTACCGGTTCGACCAAGATCGCCAAGCAGTTGCTGGTCTACTCGGGCGAATCGAACATGAAGCGCGTCTGGCTGGAAGCGGGCGGCAAGAGCCCGAATATCGTCTTCGCCGATGCGCCGGACCTGCAAGCTGCTGCTGAGTCGGCTGCCAGCGCCATTGCCTTCAACCAAGGCGAAGTGTGCACCGCGGGCTCGCGCCTGCTGGTCGAGCGTTCGATCAAGGATAAATTCCTGCCCATGGTGATCGAGGCGCTGAAAGCCTGGAAGCCGGGCAATCCGCTGGACCCTGCGACCAACGTTGGTGCGCTGGTGGACACTCAGCAGATGAACACGGTTCTGTCGTACATCGAAGCGGGCCACACCGACGGCGCCAAGCTGGTTGCCGGCGGCAAGCGCATCCTGCAAGAGACGGGCGGCACCTACGTCGAGCCGACGATTTTCGACGGTGTGACCAATGCCATGAAGATCGCTCAGGAAGAAATCTTCGGCCCGGTGCTGTCGGTGCTGACCTTCGATACAGCTGAAGAGGCAATCCAGATCGCCAATGACACGCCGTATGGTCTGGCTGCCGCCGTATGGACCGCCGACCTGTCCAAGGCGCACCTCACCGCACGTGCGTTGCGCGCGGGTAGTGTCTGGGTCAACCAGTACGACGGTGGCGACATGACCGCGCCGTTCGGTGGCTTTAAGCAATCGGGTAATGGTCGCGACAAGTCGCTGCACGCGTTCGACAAATACACCGAGCTGAAAGCGACCTGGATCAAGTTGTAAGAGCCAGCCTTTACACACTCTGTGGGAGCGAATTTATTCGCGATTGGCCGGTACATTCGATAAATCTGTATCGGACTTACACTGCCGCGTCGCGAATGAATTCGCTCCCACAGGGAATGCCGTCGCTTCAAACGTTACAGCTGAACAACTTTCCCACACAGCCGGGTTTCCCTCAAAGAACCCGGCTGTTCTGTCTCATCCCTTAGAGCCACAGGAGCGTGGTGATGCGTTGGGGTACTTATTTCGCGGTGCTGTCGTCCGTGCTGAGCGTCGGCCTGGCGTTGGGCGTGAGCATGCCGTTGGTGTCGTTGCGACTTGAAGCGTGGGGCTACGGCGCGTTTGCCATCGGCGTCATGGCCGCGATGCCGGCCATTGGTGTGTTGCTGGGCGCGAGCCTTGCCAGCCGTCTGGCTTCGATTCTGGGCACCGCGAACCTGATGCGTCTCTGCCTGTGGGGCGGTTCGATTTCCGTGGGTTTGCTGGCGTTACTGCCCAATTACTGGATCTGGCTGGCGCTGCGGCTGATGCTCGGCGTGATCCTGACCATGGTGTTCATTCTTGGCGAGAGCTGGATCAACCAACTGGTGACCGAGAATCTGCGGGGCAAGCTGGTCGCGCTGTATGGCAGCTGTTACGCGCTCAGTCAGTTGGGCGGACCGCTGTTGCTCGGCGTCATCGGCGCCGGGCACGACTACGGCTTTTGGGTCGGCGCAGCCTTGCTCGCGACATCACCGCTGCTGCTGTTGGGACGCTCCGGTGCGCCAAGCGCCGAAGCGAGCCATGTCAGCCTCGGAGATCTCGCCGAGTTCTGTCGGCAGTTGCCTGCAATCGCATGGGCAATTGCGTTGTTTGCCGGTTTCGAGGCGATGATTCTGACGCTGCTGCCGGTGTATTGCCTGCAACAGGGGTTCACCCCAGAGATCGCGCTGGCGATGGTCAGTACCGTGGTCGTCGGCGATGCGCTGCTGCAACTGCCGATCGGCGCATTGGCGGACAAGATTTCCCGGCGCCGACTGTTTTCAGGCTGCGCGGTGGCCTTGATGGCATCAAGCCTGGCGATTCCGCTGCTGGTCGATACGGTAGCCATCTGGCCGTTGTGGGTCGCGTTCGGTGCCAGCGCGGGCGGGTTGTTCACGCTGTCGCTGATTCTCATCGGCGAGCGCTATCGCGACGATGCGTTGGTGCGCGCCAACGCCCATGTCGCGCAGCTGTGGGGTATCGGTTGCTTGTTGGGGCCATTGGCTGCGGGTGCCGGCAGCCAATGGATCAGTGGGCAGGCGCTGCCGCTGTTGATGGCAGCAGGCGCGTTGGGCCTGGTAATTCTGTCCCAGCGCCCGCGAGCGTTCGGCGTGGTCCAGCCGGTGGCCGCCTAGAGCATCTTCTCTAGGCCGACGGCGCTGCTGAACCAGGCGTTCAGTCGGCGCCACCAGTCGCCGGGTTCTTTGTACAGTGTGTGGATCTTGCCGTTGTCTTCGGTTACCCAGACCACGCGATCATTTTCAAGCTTGGCTTGATAGCTGATTGCGGGCGCCATGCCCTGCAGCGCCAGTTCGCGCAGGTATTCCGTGAGTTCGGGGCTGTCGACGAGCACGCCGACTTCGGTGTTCCACAGCACCGAGCGCGGGTCGAAATTGAAGGAGCCGACGAACATCTTCTGTCGGTCAAAAATCATTGCCTTACTGTGCAGGCTTGATTCAGAGCCACCCCTCAGGGATTTCGTGCGCAGAAATCTGGGGCCACTGCCCCCGCGATTGCTGGGGTCTCCCGGTTGGCGTCGCAGCTCGAACAGCTTCACGCCGTGCGCCAGCAACGCTTTGCGGTACGGCGCATAGCCGCCATGTACGGCCGGCACGTCCGTGGCTTCCAGCGAGTTGGTCAGCAGGCTCACCGAAACGCCTTTGTCCGACAGCCCGGTGAGGTACACCAGTCCTTCCTGCCCCGGCACGAAATACGCCGAAATCATCATCAATTCCTGATGCACGTTTAGCAGATCGGGGCTCAGTTGCGTGGTCAGCAGCAAATGCGGGTCGGGCTCGCCCCGTGACAGCACTTTGGTCGGCGCGTCCCACAGGGCTTGGTTATGCGCCCAGATCAGCTCGTTGAGCCAGGTTTTCATTCGCGGGTGAGTCTTGTAAGCCATCAGCCGTTCGTACAGGGCTTTTTTCTCGACATGCGCCTGGTCCAGCGATGCCGCCAGACGCGTGCGCGCGTCGGCCAGATCTTTGGTGTCGGGAGGCCAGTAGAGGAAGTCGTCAATCGGCTTGCTCAAGGTGCTGTTCCAGTACTGGTCGAAGCTATGACTGAGCTGCTCGGCCACCGGGCCAACACTGAGCATGTCGATATCGGTGAAGTTCAGGTTCGGTTCGGCGTCGAAGTATTCGTCACCGAGGTTGCGCCCGCCGACGATGGCCACGGCGCTGTCGGCCAACCACAGCTTGTTGTGCATGCGTCGATGCTGCTGTGACAGATTGAACAGCCGCCCCATGTTGCGCGTCGCGCCGGTGCTGCGGCCCAGATTGAGCGGGTTGAATAGACGAATCTGAATGTTGGGATGCGCGGCGAGGGTGGCGATGACTTCATCCAGGCCGTCGCTGGTGGTGTCGTCCAGCAGGATCCGGACGCGTACGCCGCGATCTGCCGCCCGCAACAATTCATCGATCAAGGCTCGGGTACTGAGCCCGTCGTGGACGATGTAGTACTGCAGGTCCAGGCTGGTTTTGGCATTGCGGATCAGCTCGGCCCGCGCCATGAACGCTTCGGTGCTGTTGGGCAGCAGACGAAAGCCGGAGCGGCCTTCATACGGCGCGGCCTGAGCCATGATCGAACGTCCAAAGGCGGACGCCGACGCGGGCAGGGCCTGACTGGGACCGTCATCCGCCACCGGCGAGTGCGCGCATCCGCTTATGCCGAGGGCACAGGCCAAAAGGAGGGACAACGCCCATGTTTTCGTCAACGCAATCATCCAGAAGTCACATCATGGCGATATGACCGCGTTTTCGGCAAAAGGTTAAGTCGCCGCGTCGGTTTGGGTCATCAGTCGCGCCGCCGTTGCGCCGACCTTACGCACGGCGTCCTCGATTTTCGGCGTCGGTTTGGCCGCGAAGTTCATGCGCAGGCAATTTCTGTACTTGCCCGAGGCCGAAAAAATATTGCCGACGGCGATCTGTACGCCTTGCCCTTCCAGCGCGCGATTCAGGCGAAGTGAGTCAAAGTCCTCGGGCAGCTCGACCCACAGCATGAAGCCGCCTTGCGGGCGGCTGACCCGAGTGCCCTCCGGGAAATAACGCGTCACCCAGTCGGTCATCAAGTCTCGGCTGCGCTGATACTGGCCGCGCATCCGGCGCATGTGCGGCTCGTAATGCCCGGCCTGAAGAAATTCGGCAATCGCCAACTGAGGCTGGGTCGCGGTGGAGCCGGTGCTGATGTATTTCATGTGCAGCACACGGTCGAGGTAGCGGCCCGGTGCAACCCAGCCGACCCGCAGGCCGGGCGCCAGGGTTTTCGAGAAAGAGCTGCAAAGCAGGACGCGTCCATCCACGTCGAAGGATTTGATCGTGCGCGGGCGAGGATAGGTGTAGGCGAGGTCGCCATACACGTCATCTTCGATGATTGCCACGTCAAAGCGCTGGGCGAGGGTCAGCAAGGCGCGCTTGCGGTCCTCTGGCATGATGTAACCCAGCGGGTTATTGCAGTTGGGCGTCAACTGTATGGCCTTGATCGGCCATTGTTCGAGGGCCAGTTCGAGTGCGTCCAGGCTGATGCCGGTGATGGGATCGGTCGGTATTTCCAGCGCCTTCATGCCAAGGCCTTTCAGCGCCTGCATGGCGCCGTGAAAGCTGGGTGAATCCACGGCCACGATGTCGCCGGGTTCGCAAATTGAGCGAATGCTGACCGCCAGCGCCTCCTGAGCGCCCGTGGTGATCACCAGATCATCCGGGGCGATGCGGGTGCCCGAGTCCAGCAACAGGCGGGCGACCTGGTCACGTAGGCATTGAGTGCCATGAATATTGTCGTAATACAGCCCCGGCATGTCCTGACGGCGGCTGATCTTGCCCAGCGCCTGGGTCAGCGGGCGCAGGGTCGGGCTGCTGATGTCCGGCATGCCACGCGCCAGCTGCACGACGTCCGGGCTGGGAATGGCTCTGGCGAGTTCCAGCACTTGGTCCCATTGCGAGATATCGACCGGACGCTGTGCAGGGCGTCCTACGACTGGCAGTGCAGGTGTCTTGCGCCCTGCGGGAACGAAGTAGCCCGACTTGGGGCGAGGCGACGCCAGACCGTTATCTTCGAGCAACCGATAGGCCTGCTGCACGGTGCTGAGGCTGACGCCGTGCTCAAGGCTCAGAGCACGTACAGAGGGCAGGCGATCACCGGGGCGGTAAAAGCCGTTTTCGATGCGTGTGCCAAGCAATTCGGCAAGATTGACGTAAAGGGTCATGGCGTACTCCCACACAGTGTCGCTTCGGTTGACCGATACAGATTGGGCAAAAATACAGCATTCAGGCGATGAAGTATTGAATCTGTATGCAAAAAATTCGAATTCTTTGGATCTGTAATGGTTTTCCATACAGACGCATCATGGAATCACTTGAAACCCATGGTGAGGTGTCTGGAAATGAGCGGAATGAGCGATGTCCGGCTGACGCTGTATGCACAGGAGTTGGTGAAGGAACAGGAGGTCCAGGTGCGCGTGAATGCGCCGAAGGGCCTGGGTGTGTGGGGCTTGTTTCAACACCGGCGAGCCACGCGGCGTGCACTCTTGAACCTGACTGACGATCAACTGCGGGACATTGGCCTGAGTTACGAACAGGCACGGCGCGAAGGGCTCAAGCCGTTCTGGAGAGAGTGATGTGGGTCAACGCAAGCTTGCTTTTGGAAGGCTCAAGGCAAACCGACGTCTTCAAGCACAATGAGTTCTTTGTAGGTGACGTCGGAGGTTACGCCGGCAGCGAATGCGGTTTATCAGGTAAATGTGTATGGCCTGACAGGACCCATTCGCCAGCAATCCGGCTCCTACAGGGCCGCGCCATTTGATCCGGACCAGCTCTTGAGGCGATGCCAAAGCATCCCCAGCGCCAGCAAAGGCGAGCGCAGATGTTTGCCGCCCGGGAAGGTCATGTGTGGAACCTTGGCGAACACCTCGAAGCCGCTGCTGAGCTGACCGCTGATGGCTTCACCCAGTAACTTGCCCGCCAGATGCGTGGCATTGAGCCCATGACCCGCATACGCCTGCGCATAGAACACATTCGGATGCTCCTTCAGACGCCCGATCTGCGGCAGCCGGTTGGCGCCGATGCCGATCATCCCGCCCCACTGGAAATCAATCTTCACGTCCTTGAGCTGGGGAAAGACCTTGAGCATTTTCGGCTGCATGTACGCGCCGATGTCTTGCGGGTCGCGCCCGGAATAATGGCAGGCGCCGCCGAACAGCAGGCGCTTGTCGGCCGAGAGCCGGAAGTAGTCCACAGCCACTCGCTGGTCACACATGGCGGTATTGCGCGGGAGCAGCTGATGCGCCAGATCGTCGCCCAGAGGCTCGGTGGCGATGATGTAACTGCCTGCAGGCAGGACCTTGCCGCTCAGAGTCGGGTCCAGGTCGTTCAAATACGCGTTGCAGCCCAGCACCAGCGTGTCGGCGCGGACCAGGCCCTGCGCGGTATGCACTTTGACCTGCGCCCCGTATTCGAGCCGGATCACAGGCGAGTGTTCGAACAGCTGCACCCCCAGCGATTTTGCGACGGCGGCCTCACCCAGTGCCAGGTTCAGCGGATGCAAGTGGCCCGATCCCATGTCCAGCATGCCGCCCGCGTAATTGCCTGAGTCGATGAAGCTGCGCAGGTTCTCGGGCGGTATCAGCTGCAATTCATGGCGATAGCCCAGCCCGCGCAGTTCCTCTGCATCCTCGGCGAAACCGGCGAACTCCTTGGGCTTGTTGGCCAAATCGCAGTAGCCCCACGTAAGATCGCAGTCGATCTGATACTTCTCCACGCGCTGCCGGACGATCTCGACGGCTTCCAGCCCCATCAGCTTGAGCTGACGCACGCCGCTGTCGCCGATCACATCGCGAAAGCGCTCGACGTGATGACCTACGCCGCGAATCAATTGCCCGCCGTTGCGCCCGCTGGCGCCCCATCCGATCTTGCGCGCTTCCAGCAACGCGACACTCAGTCCACGCTCGGCCAGTTCGATCGCCGTGTTCAGGCCCGAAAATCCGCCACCGACGATGCAGACGTCCACCTTTACATCGCCGGCTAGGGCAGCGTGATCGAATGGCTGATGGCTGCTCGCCGCGTAATAGGAGGCGGCGTGTGCAGACGCCTTGGGCTGTTTGACGCGGGCGTCCATGTGGTCTTCCAGAAGGGTGTTTGGAAAATTTTACGGAGGGTAGCCCGCGGGTTGAGGCTCGGGCAAGGTGGGCGGGCGGCTGTCACCTGTCCAAGCGTTGGGGCACAATGACGACTTTCACAGGGAAAACTCACGCGATGAGCTGCAACAGCCAGAAAATCCGCGATTTGCGGCGGCAGATCCCGTCCTTCGAGTGCGTGCCTGGCTGCCACGATTGTTGTGGACCGGTGACGACGTCGTCCGAGGAGATGGCGCGCTTGCCCCGCAAGACGGCCGCTGAGCAGGAGGCCGCGCTCAGTGAGTTGAACTGTGTGCATTTAGGGCCCAACGGCTGCACGGTGTATGACGAGCGCCCGCTGATCTGCCGGTTGTTCGGCACCACCAAAACCCTGCCATGCCCCAACGGTCGCCGCCCTGCGGAGCTGATTCATCCGCGGGTTGAGAACCAGGTGCACGAGTACATTGCTTCGACGCGGCAGGTGTTGGTTTGATTGACCACCCGTCCCTGTAGGAGCGTGGCTTGTCCCGCGATCGGACGGGAACCGACCGCAAATCCGGAGAATGCGGTGCATCAGATAAGGCTCCGTCGCACGATTTTGCTGTCGCTTCGCGGCAGATCGCGGGACAAGCCACGCTCCTACAGTTTGACGATGCGTTTCATCACTCCGGAATCGGCAGGTTCAAACTCTCCTTCACCTCTTCCATCACGATATAGCTCTTGGACTCGCGCACATGTGGCAGTTTGAGCAGGATGTCGCCCAACAGCTTGCGGTAGGAAGCCATCTCCGAGATGCGCGCTTTTACCAGGTAGTCGAAGTCGCCCGAGACGAGGTGGCACTCCAGCACATGGGGCAGTTTGAGGACCGCTCGGCGGAATTCCTCAAATGTGTCGCCCGATTTGTAATCCAGACTGATCTCGACGAACACCAGCAGGCTAGCCTTCAGGTTCTGCGGATTGAGCCGGGCGTTGTAGCCCATGATGATGCCTTCGCGCTCAAGGCGACGAACCCGTTCTGTACAGGGCGTGGTAGAGAGGCCCACGCGTTCGCCCAGTTCGGTGAAGGAAATTCTGCCGTCGCCCTGCAGGATGCGCAGGATGTTGCGATCGATCTTGTCCAGTTCACGTTTTGACTGGTGTTGGGTGCGCATGGCTAAACCCCCCTCTGCTTAAGCTCAGGTTGTCGAGAATTAACGCCGAATATAGGCGCTTATATAGTGAAAAGCACTGCTCGATGCTTTTTATACTGCCAACATCCTTGCTTAAAACTTCAAAACGTCAGCGGATATCCGCGATGAGGAAATCAACATGCGCGTTCTGGTCCTTGGAAGTGGCGTAATCGGTGTCACCAGTGCTTATTACCTGGCCCGTGCGGGCTTCGAGGTGACGGTGGTAGACCGTCAGCCTGCCGCTGCCATGGAAACCAGTTTCGCTAACGCCGGGCAAGTGTCGCCGGGTTACGCATCGCCGTGGGCCGCACCGGGCGTACCGCTCAAGGCCATCAAATGGTTGTTGCAGCGTCACGCGCCGCTGGCGATCAAGGCGACCGCCGACATTGATCAGTACCTGTGGATGGCGCAAATGCTGCGCAACTGCACGCAAAACCGTTATGCGGTGAACAAGGAGCGCATGGTGCGTCTGTCCGAGTACAGCCGCGACTGCCTTGACGAACTGCGCGCAGAAACCGGCATTGCCTATGAAGGCCGCAGCCTGGGCACCACGCAACTGTTCCGTACACAAGAGCAACTGGACAACGCCGCCAAGGACATCGCCGTTCTTGAACAGGCCGGCGTGCCTTACGAAGTCTTGGACCGCGAAGGCATTGCGCGCGTCGAACCTGCGCTGGCCAGCGTCAGCAACATCCTCAGCGGCGCCCTGCGTTTGCCAAACGATCAGACGGGCGATTGCCAGCTATTTACCACGCGTCTGGCCGAGATGTGTGTGAAGTTAGGCGTTGAATTCCGATTCGGCCAGTCGATCGAGTCAATTGACTTCGCAGGCGACCGGATCAACGGCGTGCGCGTCAACGGCAAACTCGAAACGGCTGATCGCTACGTGCTGGCGTTGGGCAGCTATTCGCCGCAATTGCTCAAGCCGCTGGGTATCAAGGCGCCGGTTTACCCGCTCAAGGGTTACTCGCTGACCGTGCCGATCACCAACCCTGCCATGGCACCCACATCGACCATTCTCGACGAGACCTACAAGGTTGCGATCACCCGTTTTGACAACCGCATTCGAGTGGGCGGGATGGCGGAGATTGCTGGTTTTGACCTGTCGCTCAATCCTCGTCGGCGGGAAACGCTGGAGATGATCGTCAACGATCTCTATCCTCAGGGCGGCGATCTGGCCGAGGCCAGTTTCTGGACCGGCCTGCGTCCAACCACCCCGGATGGCACGCCAATCGTTGGTGCTACGCCGTATCGCAACCTGTTCCTCAATACCGGCCACGGAACGCTTGGCTGGACCATGGCCTGCGGGTCGGGTCGTTTGCTGGCCGATCTCATCGCCCGCAAAAAACCACAGATCAGCGCCGAAGGCCTCGATATTTCCCGCTACGGAAGCTCCAAGGAGATCGCAAAACATGTCAATCCAGCGCCAGCTCACCAATGAGCGCATGAGCCAGATCGTCGTCCACAACGGCACCGTTTACCTTGCCGGGCAAGTGGGTGACGACATGGCGGCGGGTATCGAACAGCAAACCCGCGAGACGCTCAATACCATCGAGCGCCTGCTGGACCTGGCCGGCACCGACAAGAGCCGCATTCTGTCGGTCACGATTTACCTTAAAGACATCGACGCCCATTTCGCCGGAATGAACAGCGTGTGGGACAAATGGCTGCCAAAAGGCGTCGCCCCGGCCCGCGCCACCGTTGAAGCCAAGCTGTGCGAACCGGAAATTCTGGTTGAGTTGTCGGTCACGGCTGCGTTGCCTTAAATAACGCTCCATCCCGGTCCCTGTGGGAGCAAGCTCAATCGCGAAGGCGTCGTGTCAGACGACTCATATGTTGTTTGATCCGACGCCTTCGTGAGCAAGCTCACTCCCACAGGTTTTCGATTTCATCCGATCAGAACTTTCCCGCCATGCGTCCAGCCCGCGCCCTCATCGATCTCTCCGCCCTGCGCCACAACTATCAACTGGCCCGTGAAACCACAGGCGCGAAGGCGCTTGCCGTGATCAAGGCCGATGCCTATGGGCACGGTGCCGTGCGCGTTGCGCAAGCGCTGGAAGCTCAGGCCGATGGTTTTGCCGTCGCCTGCATCGAAGAAGCCCTGGAGTTGCGCCAAGCCGGTATTAGCGCGCCGATTCTGTTGCTGGAAGGGTTTTTCGAGGCCGACGAACTGCCGCTGATCGTCGAGCACGATTTCTGGTGTGTGGTGCATTCGCTGTGGCAACTCGACGCCATCGAGCAGACCGCCGTCGGCAAGCCGCTGAACATCTGGCTGAAGATGGACTCAGGCATGCACCGCGTGGGTGTTCACCCGGCTGACTATGAGTCCGCTTACAAACGCCTGCTGGCCAGCGGAAAAGTCGCCAAGGTCGTGTTGATGACCCACTTTGCACGGGCCGACGAGCTGGGCAGTGCTCGCACTGACGAGCAAGTGGCGATCTTTCAGTCGGCTCGCGAAGGGCTGTCTGCCGAGGTCAGCTTGCGCAACTCACCCGGCGTGATGGGCTGGCCAAACGTACCGAGCGACTGGGTGCGCCCCGGCATCATGTTGTATGGCGCGACACCCTTTGATCAGCCGCAGTCGGTAGCCGATCGCCTGCAGCCCGTGATGACGCTGGAATCCAAAGTGATCTGCGTGCGTGAACTGCCCGCGGGTGAGCCGGTGGGTTACGGCGGTGCCTTCGTCACCGAGCGCAACATGCGCATCGGCGTGGTGGCGATGGGGTACGCCGACGGTTACCCGCGTCAGGCGCCGACCGGTACGCCGGTGATGATCGACGGGCATCGCAGTCAGCTATTGGGGCGCGTGTCCATGGACATGCTGTGTGTCGACCTGACCCATGTACCGGGCGCAGGTCTGGGCAGCCGCGTCGAACTCTGGGGCAAAAACGTGCTGGCCAGCGACGTCGCCACCCACGCCGGTACCATTCCTTATCAGATCTTCTGCAACCTCAAGCGCGTGCCAAGGCTCTATTCCGGGGACTGAATGCGCTCGTCGCGTTGTTCGTCCGATCTCGTTGCGGTCCGTGGCGGCCGCCGGTCCCTTTGCTAATCTGGTCAAGTGTTGTAAATACTGAACGCGGTCGCCATCATGGCGGCCACTTGACCGTATTTGATTATCAGGAGGACTCCAGCATTGGACGTCGGTGAACGACTGCAATCCATTCGTAAACTCAAAGGTCTGTCCCAGCGCGAACTCGCCAAGCGAGCGGGCGTGACCAACAGCACCATTTCCATGATCGAGAAAAACAGCGTCAGCCCCTCGATCAGTTCCCTGCGCAAGGTGCTGGGCGGCATACCGATGTCCATGGTGGAGTTCTTTTCGGAAGAGCTTGAGCCAGAAAACCCGACTCAGGTCGTCTACAAAGCCAGCGAGCTGATCGATATCTCGGACGGCGCCGTCACCATGAAACTGGTCGGCAAGTCTCATCCAGACAGGGCGATCGCGTTCCTGACCGAGGTGTATCCGCCAGGCGCCGACACCGGCGAGGAGATGCTCGTTCACGAGGGTGAAGAGACCGGCATTCTGGTCGAGGGACGACTGGAGCTGGTCGTTGGCCTCGATACTTATGTGCTTGAGGCGGGCGACAGCTACTATTTCGAAAGCACCCGACCTCATCGCTTCCGTAATCCGTTCGACGTTCCGGCGCGACTCATCAGCGCTGCCACGCCCGCGAATTTCTGATCCGCGAAAGCCCTCCCGACCTGAGCCATCAGGCGGATCACAGGACGAGCCCGAAGCAACAGGTCGACGCACGAATAACCCTGCGGTGTTCAGGGATGTAACGACCAACGGGCTACCCGCTATACTTTCGCCGTCTGCGGCTTACCGTGACCGCAGGGGCGTTATAGCCACCATGAGGGTGAAAGCGTGAACCTTACTAATAAGATCCTGGCTGCTGTTGCACTCCTCGCGTTTTGGGCTTTTGCGGCCCAGGCCTCCACCAGCGATGACCTCTCAAAACGACTCGAACCCGTCGGACAAGTCTGCATCCAGGGCAAGGAATGTCCCGGCATGGACGTGGCCGCCACGGCCGGAGGCGCGGGTGGCGCAAAATCCCCTGACGACGTAATCGGTAAACATTGCAACGCCTGCCATGGGACCGGGCTGCTGGGCTCCCCGAAAATCGGTGACAGCGCCGATTGGGGCAAGCGCGCCAAAGAGCAGGGCGGTCTTGACGGTCTGCTGGCCAAGGCGATCAGCGGCATCAATTCCATGCCGCCAAAAGGCACCTGCGCCGATTGCTCGGATGAAGAGCTCAAAGGCGCGATCAAGAAGATGTCCGGGCTGCAGTAGGCCTGAAAGGATCTTATGTTTCGCAAAACAACGCTGGTGTGGCTGCTGCCTTGTCTGATGCTTGCCGACGTTGCGCAAGCGACCATGCGCTGCGGAACGTCGTTGATCAACCTTGGCGATACAGCCACGGTTGTTCGTGAAAAGTGCGGAGCGCCTGACCGCAGCGAGGATCAGGAGCCGGCTTCGCGAATCAACAGCGTTCCTCGTCTAAACGCCGTGAAGGTCAGTTTCTGGGTGTATGGGCCTCGCAATGGCGCCTTCCAGCACCTCAAGTTCATAGAGGACAAGCTGGTGGCGATCGATACCCGACGCGATTAATGCTGTCGACGCCTGATGCAGCAAATACCGTCCATTTCCGGTCCAACCTCCATCGAATAACAACCCAGGAGAGGCCGGATGCCGCATTCCTGCTCGATCGAGCAAGCTGTCGATCATGTACTGGCCGAGCTGCCTGCCCACATTCGCATGGGCATGCCGTTGGGGCTGGGCAAGCCCAACCGGTTCGTCAACGCGCTGTATGCCCGCATCAAATCGCTTCCTGATCGGCAACTGACGATCTATACCGCGCTGTGCCTGGGTCGGCCTGCGGCGGGTGATGGCTTGCAGGGGCGCTTTCTCGAGCCCTTTCTTGAGCGTGTGTTCGGCGACTACCCCGAGCTGGATTTTCTGGCTGACCTGCACAAGGACAATCTGCCGCCGAATGTGCAGGTCGAGCAGTTCTTCATGCAGCCTGGCAGCCTGCTGAACAGTACTCAGGCTCAGCAGGACTACGTCAGCAGCAATTACAGCCACGCGGCGCGTGACATCAACGCCAGCGGCGTGAATCTGATCGCGCAACTGGTGGCGCATGATCCTCAGCAAAACGAACGCCTGAGCCTGAGCTGCAACCCCGACATCACCCTCGACCTCTTGCCCATGGTGGAAAAACGCCGGTCTCAGGGTGAAAACATCCTGGTGCTGGGGCATGTTCACGCCGACCTCCCGTACATGCCGGGCGATGCCGAGGTGAGCATCGACACCTTCGATCTGCTGATCGAACACGAAGAACGCAGCACGCTGTTTTCCACCCCGAACATGCCAGTTGGCTTTCAGGATCACTTCATTGGTTTGTATGCCAGTACGCTGGTTCGTGATGGCGGCACGTTGCAGATCGGCATCGGCTCGATGGGCGATGCGCTGACTGCCGCCTTACTGGCACGACAGGCCGATAACGAAGCCTATCGCGCCTGCCTCGCGGAACTGGAGGGCATCTCTACCTGGAAGCCGCTGATCGAAGCAGAAGGCGGCACGATGCCCTTTGCCGCTGGGCTGTATGGTTGCAGCGAAATGCTGGTTAACGGGCTGTTGGTGCTGCTGGATGCCGGCATCATCCGGCGCAAGGTGTACCCCGACGCCGCGTTGCAAAAGCTGGCCGATGCCGGATTGCTGGATGAGTCCATTCACCGCAACGGCGTTCTGATCCATGGTGGCTTCTTTCTGGGCCCGCGTAGCTTCTATGAGCGCCTGCGGGAGTTGACGCCCACGCAGAAGGCCCACATCAACATGACCGCCATCAGTTACATCAACGAGCTGTATGGCGACGAAACGCTAAAGCGGCTCCAGCGGCGGGACGCGCGGTTCATCAACAGCGCATTTACCGTCACGCTGCTCGGCGCAGCCGTTTCCGACCAATTGGCCGATGGCCGTGTGGTCAGCGGTGTCGGCGGGCAATACAACTTCGTCGCTCAAGCCCATGCGCTGGAAGGCGCGCGCTCAATTCTGATTCTGCGCAGCTGGCGGGAATCGGGTGGGGACGTCAGCTCCAATATCGTCTGGGAATACGGACACACGACGATTCCCCGGCATCTGCGGGACATTGTCATCACCGAGTACGGCATCGCCGATCTGCGCGGCAAGTCCGATGCCGCCGTGATCGAAGCCTTGCTCAATATCACTGACTCACGCTTTCAGTCGGGGTTGATCGAGCAGGCGCAAAAGGCGGGCAAGCTGCCCAAGGGCTTCCGTCTCGACCCGCTGTTCAGTCAGAACACCCCGGAACGGTTGAAAGCGATTCGCGACCGCTTCCCGTCGCTGTTTGTCGAATACCCGTTGGGCACCGATTTCACGCCGCCTGAACGCGATCTGCTGCGCGCACTGAACTGGCTCAAGAGCAAGTTCAAGCTCACCGAGCTCCTCGACCTCGGCAAGGCGACGCTGGAAGCCCCGGAACCGAGTGCCTTCCCCGAACACCTGCAGCGAATGGGGCTTGATCAGCCGCAGGGAATACGCGAGGAGCTGTATCAGCGACTGTTACTGGCGGGGTTGCAGGCAACGAATCAGGGTGTTTAGCGCTGCGGATAAAACCTGTGGGAGTGATCAAGCTCACTCCCACAGAGAATGTATGGATTCAGGAACAGGTTTTGATCACCAGCAACACCGCCGCGATCATCCCGGTGACGGCAAACAGCTGCTGCAACCTTGGCCCGGCCAGAAACCGCGCGGCTTGTCGCCCGATGATCAGGCCGACAACCGCGCCTGCCGCAAACGGCATCCCCACGGCCCAATGCATCACACCGCTGACGCTGGCGGTGATCACGCTGGCAGTCGACACCAGCGCAATGACTGCCAGCGACGTGGCGACGATGCTCTTCATGTCCAGGTCGGTGTAACGCGTCAGCGCCGGAATGATCACGAAACCGCCGCCGACCCCGAGCAGTCCCGACAGCACACCCGACATGACGCCCGTGATCGCCAGTGAACGCGCGCAAGGCAGTGTCCAGCGCAGGCGACCTTCCAGTGGATTGAGAACGCAGGGCAGGAAGGCGGCGCGTGCTGCGGGCTGACCATGGTGCAGCTCGTGAGCGGCCTTGCGATAAATCCGCCCGCAGGCATAGACCAGCACTCCGGCGAACCCCAGCGCCAACGGTGCGTTGGGCAGTTGATGAGCGAGCCATAAGCCCAGCGGCGCGAAGCAGATGCCTATCACTGCGATGAACAAGGCTGCGCGATAACGCACGATGCCCTGACGCAAGCCCAGCAACGCGCCGACGGCAGCGGCAAGCCCCACCGCCAGCAAGCCGACAGGTGCGGCTTCGACCATCGACAAACCCAGCCCGAACACCAACAGCGGCACCGCGAGAATGCCGCCGCCTGCTCCAGTGAGTGCCAATACCGCGCCAATGATTGTGCCGAGGCCGGCTCCGATCAGTTCGTGTTCAGGCATTGTGCGTGGTGTCCACCGTCGGTGCCGGTCGCGCCATCCATTCGCGTCCCTTGAGCATCGCGTGCCAGTAAATCTGCGGCAGTGCAGCGGCTTTCAACCACCAGGCCAGTCGCGTAGGGCGTCGCCCGTCGAGCAGCCAGGTCGGGAAACTCGGGGCGACCTTGCCGCCGTAGGTGAATTCGGCGAGGACGATCTTGCCCCGTTCCACGGTCAGCGGGCAGGAGCCATAACCGTGGTAATGAGCCAAATGCGCCCGCCGGTTCAGTGCCACCAACACGTTGTTGGCGACCACGGGCGCCTGTTTTCTCGCCGCCGCTGCGGTCTTGGCGTTGCTGGTGTTGGTCACGTCACCCAAGCCGTGGACATTGGCGAACTGTCGGTGGCGCAAGGTCGCCGGATCGACGTCAACCCAGCCGGCCGCATCGGCCAGCGGGCTCTGCCGAATGAAATCGGGTGCGATCTGCGGCGGCACCACGTGAAGCATGTCGAAGGCCTGTTCGGTGGTTTCGCTGGCACCATCGGCCAGCGTCCGGACGAACGTGGCGCGTTGCCGTGGGCCATCGACCGCGACCAGTCTGGAACCGAACTTCAGGTCGATGCTGTACTTTTGCACGTACTCCATCAGTGCAGGCACGTATTCGGCGACCCCGAACAGCACGCCGCCTGCGTTGTGAAACTCCGTGTTGATGTGCGGAAGGCGCGCCGACCTGGCCCAGTGATCACAGGACAGGTACATCGCCTTCTGCGGTGCCCCGGCGCATTTGATGGGCATCGGCGGCTGCGTGAACAATGCGCGGCCCTGTTTGAGCTGCTGAGCCAGTTGCCAGGTATACGGCGCCAGATCGTAACGGTAGTTGGACGTCACGCCGTTGCGGCCAAGGGTTTCGCGAAGGCCGTCGATGGCGTCCCAGTCCAGTTTCAGCCCTGGGCAGACCACCAGTTGCTCGTAGCCGACGACTCGACCGTCGTCGAGGGTGACGCAATGGTCGGTCGGGTCGAAGCGTTCAACGGCGGCCTTGATCCAGCGTGCCTTGGCAGGAATCACCGTGGCCATGCTGCGCGCCGTGGATTCGGGCTTGAAGACGCCCGCGCCGACCATGGTCCAGCCAGGCTGGTAGTAATGCGTGTCGGCGGGGTCGATCAGCGCGATGTCCAGCGACGCATCGCGGGCCAGGAGGCTGGAAGCGGTGGCTATACCCGCCGCCCCCGCGCCGATGATCAGGATTTGATGATGGGTTTTGTTGCCAGGCATGGGATTGTTTCCAAAAAATCTGAAGGCGGGCGCCGATCGCAATCAGCGCCGGCGTCGGGCGTCACAGGGCGTTGATCGGGATCTTCAGGTACCGCACACCGTTGTCTTCCGGTTCTGGAAGGTGTCCGCCGCGCATGTTGATCTGCACCGAAGGTAGGATCAGCACAGGCATGTCCAGCGTTGCATCGCGCTTTTCGCGCATCTCGACGAACGCGTCTTCGTCGATGCCTTCGCGAATGTGGATGTTGTGGGCACGCTGTTCGGCCACGGTGGTCATGTACATCAGCTCACGGCCGTTGGGCAGGTAGTCGTGGCACATGAACAGACGGGTTTGCGGCGGCAGGCTGAGAATCCGGCCAATCGAACGGTACAGCGTGCGCGCGTCGGCGCCCGGGAAGTCGCAGCGCGCCGTGCCGTAATCGGGCATGAACAGGGTGTCGCCGACGAAACCCACGGTCTGGCCATCGGCTTCGATGAGGTAGGTCATGCAAGCGGGTGTATGGCCGGGTGTGTGCATCGCGCGGGCATGCAGGGAACCGATCTGAAAGTGTGTGTCATCTTCCAGCAACCGGTCGAACTGGCTGCCATCGCGTGCGAACTCCCCTTTGGTGTTGAACAACGTGCCGAACACCTTCTGTACGCGGGTGATGTGGCTACCGATGGCAACCGTGCCGCCGAGTTGCTCTTTCAAGTACGCCGCGGCCGAGACATGGTCGGCATGCACATGGGTTTCCAGAATCCATTCGACCGAGACGCCCAGCTCGCGAATCCGGGCGACCAGCTTGTCCGCTGACTCGGTGTGCGTTCTTCCCGATTTGGGGTCGTAGTCCAGCACGCTGTCGATCAACGCGGCTTTGAGGGTCGAGCGGTCGATGACCAGATAACTGATGGTCCAGGTCTGCGGGTCGAAAAACGCCTCCACGCACAATGTTTCGCCGATGTTCATGGGTTCTCTCCAGAAGATGCCTGATGCCAGACCTGTTGGCAGTCGCTGCCTGGAGAGATCAATATCCATGCCAGCGTGTTTTTAAAGCTCGATCTGGGCCAGAGGCCGGTTTATAGAGGGTTGAGCAGCCGATGCTGCGAGAAACGCAAACCTTTTCTGCCAGAACTGGCAGTCAGATGGCAGTGAGTGGCAGTGAGTGGCAGTCGATGGCAGTGAAGAGACCAAAGGAGTAACCTCCCGCCACGCGCAGGAGATTCACATGGCAAACGCTTCGAACGCTCTTTCCAGCCCTCAGATGCAGGCGCTGGTGTCCTACCTTGAGCACGACACCCATCCCACCATCGTGTTGGACATTGACTACAACATAGTCGCCGCCAACACGGCTTACCAACGGCAATTTGGTGTGGAGGGGCGGGCGCATGTGGGTGCCAAGTGCTATCGCGTGTCCCATCAGTTCGCCGTGCCCTGCGATCAGGCCGGCGAGCACTGTCCAATGCGCAAAGCGTCGGAAACCAAGGTGCCGGAACGCGTGTTGCACATTCATCACACGCCCCGTGGTCCTGAGCATGTAGACGTGGAGCTGCGTCCGATTCTGGATGCCCAAGGCGAGGTGTTTGCGTATGTCGAGCGGCTGAACAGCGTGGCCGTGGCGTCCGTTCAGCCGCAGCAAAGCGGCTTGGTCGGGCGCTCGGCTGCCTTCAATGAAGCGCTGACAGCGTTGCAGCGTGCTGCGCCTTCGCAGATTCCCGTGCTACTGCAAGGCGAGTCCGGGACCGGCAAGGAGCTGTTCGCCCGCGCTTTGCACGCCGCAAGCCCCAGAGCCAGTGGGCCGTTAGTGGTGGTCGATTGCACCGGGCTCACCGAAACGTTGCTGGAAAGCGAACTGTTCGGCTATGAAAAAGGCGCGTTTACCGGCGCGCTGCAACGCAAGATCGGCCTGGCGGAAAGCGCCCATGGCGGGACGTTATTTCTTGATGAGATCGGGGAAGTGCCATTGGCGATGCAGGTGAAACTGCTGCGTCTGATCGAGTCGGGGAGCTTCCGTCCTGTTGGCAGCCTGCGCACGGTTCATTCGGATTTCCGTCTGGTGGCTGCCACGCATAAGCCGCTCAAGGAGATGGTCGCTGCGGGGAGTTTCCGTCAGGACCTGTTCTATCGCATCAGCGCGTTCCCGATTCGTCTGCCTTCCTTGCGCGAGCGCAGTGAAGACTTGCCGCTGCTGATCGAAAGCCTGTTACGCCGGCTGGCGCCGGGCGCTGCGCCGAGGGTCGATGACGACGCGATGAAGCTGCTGAGGCTCTATCCGTTCCCCGGCAACATTCGCGAGTTGCGCAACATCATGGAGCGGGCGCGGTTGTTCACGGACGACGGCGTGATTCGGGCGCAGGACCTGCCCGCGGAAGTGCGCGCCCAACAGTCTTCGCCAGCAGCCATTCGTACTGCGGGGCGCAATGATCTGGAGTCGCTGGCGCATGCGCTGCAAGCCTTCGACGGCTCGCGCAGTGAACTGGCGAAGCATCTGGGGTTGAGCGAGCGGACGCTTTATCGGCGGCTGAAAGCGTTGGGAATTAATGGATAGGCCTGTGTGATGCCTGCTATCTGCCTGGAACCTGTGGGAGCGAGCAAGCTCACTCCCACAGGTTCAATCCATGGCGTGGTTCAGACGAACGTCACCACGCCGCCATTCAGCGATTTGACGCGGGCCAGCGATTCAACGCGATAACCTTGAGCGTCCAGCTCTGCACGGCCGCCCTGGAACGACTTCTCGATCACGATACCCAGCCCGGCCACGGTCGCGCCGGCTTGCTTGATGATCGAAATCAGCGCCTGGGAGGCCTTACCGTTGGCCAGGAAGTCGTCAATGATCAGCACGCGATCGCTGCTGGTCAGGTGGCGGGTGCTGATGGCGATGGTGCTTTCGGTCTGCTTGGTGAAGGAATACACAGACGCCGAGAACAGGTTTTCAGTCAGGGTCAGCGACTGATGCTTGCGCGCGAAGATCACCGGGATGCCCAGCTTCAGGCCAGTCATCACCGCAGGCGCGATGCCCGAGGCCTCGATCGTGACGATCTTGGTGATCCCCGAGTTGGCGAACAACGTGGCGAATTCGTCACCGATCTGCTGCATCAGGACCGGGTCGATCTGATGGTTCAGAAACGCGTCGACCTTCAATACCTGGTCGGAAAGTACGATGCCTTCCTCGCGAATTTTCTTGTGCAGTGCTTCCACGTCGGTGTTCCTCAGGGCGCAAAACGCGCAAAATTGATGTTTATCTTTTCAGCATGGCGCGAATGTCCGCCAGTGCCGTATTGCCGCGAACGGCCTTCACTTCGGTTGGTGTGTCGTCGTTGCCTTCCCAGGCCAGATCGTCCGGTGGCAGCTCATCGAGGAAACGGCTGGGCAGGCAGTCGATGATTTCGCCGTATTGCTTACGCTTGGCCGCAAACGTGAACGCCAGCGTCTGACGGGCGCGGGTAATGCCTACGTAGGCCAGACGACGTTCTTCCTCGATGGTGTCGGCTTCGATACTCGAGCGGTGCGGGAGGATTTCCTCTTCCATGCCCATGATGAACACGTAAGGAAACTCCAGGCCCTTGGAGGCGTGCAGGGTCATCATCTGCACACCCTCGGCGCCGTCTTCCTCTTCCTGCTGGCGCTCGAGCATGTCACGCAGCACCAGCTTGCCGATGGCCTCCTCGATGGTCATGCCGCCTTCTTCGTCCTTCTCCAGCGTGTTTTTCAGCGCCTCGATCAGGAACCACACGTTGCCCATGCGGTAATCGGCGGCTTTGTCGCTGGAACTGTTCTGACGAATCCAGTTCTCGTAGTCGATGTCCATGACCATGCTGCGCAGGGCCGCGATCGGGTCCTGCGTCGCGCACTGCTGCCGCACGCCGTCCATCCAGTGCTTGAAGCGCTTGAGGCGGTCGGTGAACCGACTGTCCAGATGCTCGCCCAGGCCGATTTCGTCGGTGGCCGCGTACATCGACACCTTGCGCTCGGTGGCGTAGTTACCGAGTTTTTCCAGCGTAGTCGAGCCGATCTCCCGACGCGGCACGTTGATCACCCGCAGAAAGGCGTTGTCGTCATCCGGGTTCACCAGCAGGCGGAAGTAGGCCATCAGGTCTTTCACTTCCTGGCGGCCAAAGAAGCTGTTGCCGCCGGACAACCGATAGGGAATCTGGTGATGCTGAAGCTTCAGCTCGATGAGCTTGGCCTGGTAGTTACCGCGGTAAAGGATCGCGAAGTCGCTGTACGGGCGGTCGGTGCGCAGGTGCAGGCTCAAAATTTCCACGGCCACGCGCTCGGCCTCGGCGTCCTCGTTCTTGCAGCGAATGACCCGGATTTCATCGCCGTGGCCCATCTCGCTCCACAGCTGTTTTTCGAACGCGTGCGGGTTGTTGGCGATCAGCACGTTGGCGCAGCGCAGGATCCGGCTGGTGGAGCGATAGTTCTGCTCCAGCATCACCACTTTCAGCGAGGGATAGTCATCCTTGAGCAGCATCAGGTTTTCCGGCCGCGCACCCCGCCAGGCGTAGATCGACTGGTCGTCGTCGCCCACCACGGTGAACTGACAGCGGGTGCCGATGAGCATTTTCACCAGCAGGTACTGACTGGCGTTGGTGTCCTGGTATTCGTCCACCAGCAGGTAGCGGACTTTGTGCTGCCACTTTTCCAGAATGTCGGCGTGCTCTTCGAACAGCTTCACCGGCAGCAGGATCAGATCGTCAAAGTCCACCGCGTTGTACGCCTTGAGCGTGCGCTGGTAGTGGGTGTAGACGATGGCGGCGGTTTGCTCCTTGGGGTTTCGAGCATTTTCCAAAGCCTGAGCGGGCAGGATCAGGTCGTTCTTCCAGGCGCCGATCATGTTCTTGATCTCGTCGACGCCGTCGTCGCCCGAGTATTCCTTCTGCATGATGTCGGTCATCAGGGCCTTGACGTCGGTCTCGTCGAAAATCGAGAAACCCGGTTTGTAGCCCAGCCGTGCATGCTCCTTGCGAATGATGTTCAGCCCAAGGTTGTGAAACGTCGAGACCGTCAGGCCGCGCCCTTCGCCGCTGCGCAGCAGGGTACCGACCCGTTCCTTCATCTCCCGCGCCGCCTTGTTGGTAAAGGTCATGGCGACGATGTACTGGGCGCGAATGCCACAGTTCTGGATGAGGTGGGCAATCTTGCGTGTGATCACGCTGGTCTTGCCGGAGCCAGCACCGGCGAGCACCAAAAGAGGGCCGCCGACGTAGTTCACGGCTTCTTGTTGCCGGGGATTGAGTCGGGACATGAGGAAATAGAGGGATCGTTTGAAAAATGGGCGGGCATTTTAACAGGGTCGACGGATTGTGGAGCGACCGTCCGACACTGTGATGCGCCACGCTATCTATATTTCCCCGTTTTGTTACATTTGCGCATCGCGCGGATGAGTGTCGCGTTTGATGGCCCTCATTTGAGTGGGCATCAATGTCTTTGGATTGGTTGGGGAACTAGCTTGGCTACGCCTGTCGAACCCTTGCGTTTGCTGCTTCTGGCGGACACGCCGGAATGGTCAGCGTTATTACGCGAGTGCCTGGCGCCCCTCGGGGATACCGTGTTTCTCGACTGCGCGTCGAGCTGGGACGCTATTGGCGATGCCGCCGATCCCTCCCACGCGTTCATTCTCTTCACCACGCCCGCGCTGCAACCGACGGCGGGGCAATGCAGCTGGCCAACGGTGCTGTTGTTCGACGCCGAGCCTGACGTAGAGCCGGTGGGCGTGGCTGACTGGCTGGTGCGCGAATTCCTGACCCCTCAAAGCGTGCGCCGTTGCCTGCGTCACGTGCGCGAACGCGGTCTGCTGGAAAACACCCTGCAACGCCTCGCCGAACAGGACCCGCTGACCGGCATTGCCAACCGCCAGGGTTTTCAGACCTTGCTCGCGGCTCGCCTGGTCGAGTTCGACGGGCGCGGGCTGGCGCTGGGGCATCTGGACCTGGACAACTTTCGCCGCGCCAATGACGCACTCGGCCATCAAGCGGGTGACCGGCTGATCCTTCAGGTTGTGGCGCGGTTGAAAAGTCAGCTCGAGGCCTGCGATCAACTCGCGCGCCTGGGCAGCGATGAGTTCGCCCTGCTGATCGACACTCGCCGCGCGCCGGAACGAGCGGAGTGGATGGCCGAGCGCATCACCGAGGCCTTGTCCGAGCCGTATTGGGTCGACGGCGAAAGCCTGCTGATCGGGTGCAGCCTGGGCATCGCCCACGCCCGGGCCGACGCGGGCGCCGATCCCTTGATGTGGCATGCCCACATCGCCATGCAGCAGGCCAAAAGCACGCAGGGCTGCACCTTTCATGTGTTCAACGAGCGCATCAACCGCAACGCCCGCAGCCTCGCGGACCTGGAAAGCGAACTGCGTCGGGCCTTGCGACGCGACGAGCTGGAGCTGCATTACCAGCCGAGACTGTGCCTGAACAGCGGGAAAATTCTGGGGCTGGAGGCGCTGGTGCGTTGGCGTCACACCGAACGCGGATTGCTGCCGCCCAGCGAGTTTGTGCCGTTGGCCGAGCAAAGCGGACTGATCGTGCCGCTGGGTTACTGGGTGATTTCCCGGGCGCTGCGGGATATGCAGACGCTGCGCGAAAAAGGCCTGCCGCCGCTGCACATGGCGATCAACCTGTCGTTCCGCCAGTTTCAGGACAATCAGCTACTGACGACCCTGAGCCGTTTGATCGAAGATCGCGGCGTGGACGCGCAGTGGCTGGAATTCGAACTCACCGAAACCGCGGTCATGCGCCGCAGTGACCTGGTCAAACAGACCATGGACGCATTGGGCCGACTGGGTGTGCGGTTCTCCCTGGATGACTTCGGTACCGGGTTCTCGTCGTTCGTGCACCTGAATAGCCTGCCAATCACCTTGCTCAAGATCGACAAGAGCTTTGTCGGTGAGATGGAGCAGCGCGAAGAGAACCGCAAGCTGGTCCACGCCATGATCAACCTGGCGCACAACCTGAGCCTGGAAGTCGTCGCCGAAGGCGTCGAGACCCCGGAACAACTGGCGTTGCTGCGCAGTTTCAATTGCGATCAGGCGCAGGGCTATCTGATCAGCCACCCGCTGGCGTTGCCGGAGCTGCTGAATTATCTGATGTTCGATGAAGGCAAAGGGCGGCTGACACAGAGCGTCTGAACCGCGCGTTTTCATGTAGGAGCGCGGCTTGCCCCGCGATCTGGCGCGAAGCGGCAGTCATTTCAGGCACCTTGGTGTGTCAGGGAGAGCGCATCAGCCGGGTTTGCTGCCGGTTCCCGGCAGATCGCGGGACAAGCCTCGCTCCTACCATTGCTCTGTATCAGCCCATCACCACGACGCCCGTCGCCTCTTTACGCAACAGCTTCGTGGTCTTGCGCTCGAAGGCGTAGGTCAGGGCAACCGCCGAGCACAGCAGGCCCAGCGCCAGGCCCCACCACACGCCCACCGCACCTTGATGCGCGAGGAAACCGAAACCCCAGGCCAGCGGTGCGCCCACCACCCAATAACTCGCCAGACCGATCAGGAAGGTGGTCTTCGCGTCCTTGAACCCCCGAATCGCACCCATCGCAATAGTCTGCGTGCCGTCGAGAATTTCGAACCAGGCGGCAATCGCCAGCAGCTTCACCGCCAACTCCACCACGCCCTGGTATTTCGGATCGTTGACGTCCACGAACAGGCCGATGACGGCGTGCGGCGCGACCCAGAACAGGATGCCGAACGACAGCATCAGCAGGCCGCCGAAGCCAATGCCCATACGTCCCGCCGTACGTGCCAGCAACAAGTTGCCCGCGCCGTAATGCAAGCCAATCCGCATCGTCACCGCGTAGGAAATACCCACCGGGATCATGAAAGCCATCGAGACCGATTGCAGCGCGATCTGGTGCGCCGCCATTTCCGTGCTGCCCATCGCGCCCATGCAAAAGGCGGCGAAGGTGAACAGGCCGACTTCCACCGCATATGTCCCGCCGATGGGCAGACCCAGACGCCACAGCTCTTTGAGGCAACTGCGCGACAGGTTCATCAGGTCTTTATGAATCGGATACGCCGCGTACGCCTTGTGATAACGAATGTGCAGCCACAGGGCCAGCGCCATGCTGTTGGTCACGACGGCGGTCACCAGCCCGATCCCCATCAGGCCCCAGTGCGGCAGGCCGAACAGGCCGTGAATGAAGGCGTAGTTGAGCCCGAAATTCATCGCGACGCCAACCAGGCTGATGATCATCACCGGCGTTGCACGGCCCAATGCGCTGGTGAAGCCGCGCAGCGCCATGAAGCTCAGCAGGCCGGGCAGGGCAAGCGGCAAGGTGATCAGAAACTGGCTGGCCATGTGAACGTTGGCTTCGTCCTGGCCGAAATTCAGCAGGATCGGCTCAAGGTTCCACAGAATAAGGGCTGCGATCAGCGCCATCCCCCACGCCAGCCAAAGCCCGGCCTGGGTCAGACGGGTCGCACCTGCGTTGTCGTTCGCCCCTTTGCGAATGGCGACCAGGGTGCCAACCGCCGCCATGACGCCGACGCAGAAAAACGAAACGAAGTTGTAACTCGCAGCACCCAACCCGCCACCGGCAAGAGACTCGGGGCCAAGCTTGCCCATCATCACAGTGTCGGTGAAGACCATCAGCATGTGCGCCATCTGGGATGCGATCAGCGGCCCGGCCAGGCGCAGGATGATCCACAGTTCTTTGAAAGCGTGCTGTTGCATGGGCGGGCGCTCGGAAGGAGAGGCATTGATGAGCGGCTTATTGTGGTGATTCAGGCACCAATGCACAAAGGGATAAATACGATCATTGGCATGAGTAAAACTCATCCTGGGCTGTTTCCGGTAAAGTGCTTTGGTTCGTCTTCACGCGCTGAGGAAAGTGTCCAATGCCTCGTAGTCTCCCGCCCTTGTATGCGCTGCGTGCATTCGAAGCCGCCGCGCGGCACGCCTCTTTCACCCGCGCCGCTGAGGAGCTTTCGATCACCCAGAGCGCGGTCAGTCGGCACATCCGAACGCTGGAAGAACATTTCGCCTGTCGCCTGTTTCGCCGAAACGGTCGCAATCTGCAGCTGACCGAGGCCGCCCGTGAGTTGTTGCCCGGCGTACGTGAAGGCTTCTCGGCGCTGGAGCGGGCCTGCAGCGCATTGATGGCCGAGGAGGGAATCCTGCGCATGAAGGCGCCGTCGACGCTGACCATGCGCTGGCTGTTGGCGCGGCTCAGCCGGTTTCGTCATTTGCAGGTCGGCAACGAGGTGCAACTGACCAGCGCCTGGATGGACATCGATAACGTCGACTTCACCCAAGAACCGTTCGACTGCGCGGTGCTGCTGAGTCGCGGGCATTTTCCGCCGGACTGGGAGGCGACTTACCTGTTCCCGGAGCTGCTGATTCCCGTGGGATCGCCCAGCCTGCTCGATGATTCGCCCTGGGATGTCGAGCGACTGGCCAGCGCAGAGCTGCTGCATCCCACGCCGGACCGGCGCGACTGGCGCAACTGGCTGGAGCGCATGGGGTTGTCGGATCAAATCTCGCTCAAGGGCGGGCAAGTGTTCGACACTCTGGAGCTGGGGATGATTGCGGCGGCGCGCGGCTACGGGGTGTCCATGGGCGATCTGCTGATGGTGGCCGAAGACGTGATTCAAGGGCGCCTGAGCCTGCCCTGGCGTACGGCGGTGGTCAGCGGCGAAAACTATTACCTGGTCTGGCCGAAAACCCGGCCGGGCGGCGAGCGCTTGCGCCGGCTCAGCGACTTTCTGCAGGCCGAGGTGCAGGCGATGGCGTTGCCGGAAGTGACCATTCTGGAGTGACGGTTTCGCTGCGCTCGCTCGTTTTCGCTGCTGGGCTACCGTCTGGAACGGCAGCCCACCCGATAAAGTGAAACAGATCGTAACCAAGTCTTTCGTCCTAAGACCGGGTGTAGGACTCAAGTATTTCTCATGTCAGCCGAATGTGTAATTGCAAACCGGTTTGTTCCAATCGGTTCATCGATACCCTCTATTGGATTAAGTCCGAATGGTTTTCCTGAGATCAGGACGATCCAGTCGTTCGGCAAGGAGTTTTCATGTCTCAGCCTCGTGCCCGTATTGCCTCGCAACTCGGCATTGCCCTGGCCGTCATCCTAGCCGTTGTCATCAGCGGCAGTACCCTGTTCGCCCTGCGCTCACTGGATTCGGCGAACCTGGCCATCCGTGAGGAGCACATGGGCAGTGAAGCGCGGTTGCTGGCTGACCAGTTGAACACCTTCCACAGCACCTTGCGCGACAGCACTCAACGGTTGAGCGGACTGTTCGAGAAGCGCTTCAGTGGCCTCACGCTCCAGGCGGATCAGCAGATCGCTGTCGCAGGCCTGCAGACCCCTGCGTTGCTCCTCAATGGCAATCCCCTGAACAATGACTTCGCCGAAGTGGACGATTTCAAGAAGATGACCGCAGGCGTGGCGACCGTGTTCGTGCGCAGCGGCGACGACTTCATCCGGATCAGTACATCACTGAGCAAGCAGGACGGTTCGCGCGCCATCGGCACGTCGCTGGACCACAAGCATCCGGCCTACGAGCGACTGCTGGCCGGGCAGGAGTATGTCGGTCGCGCCTTGCTGTTCGATCGTTTGTACATGACCCAATACAGTCCGGTCCGTGACAGCAGTGGTAAGGTCATCGCGGTGCTGTTCGTAGGTTTTGATTACACCGATGCGCAAAAGGCTCAGTTTGACAACCTCAAGAGTTTCCGGATCGGTAAAACCGGTTCGCTGGCGCTTCTCGACGAGCAGAACAAATGGCTGGTCCCGCCTGCTGGCGTGAAGGATCTGGATCAGGCAAGCAAGACCTTGACCGACTTCGTTAAAACGCCCGGCAAAGGCCTGTTCTGGCAGGACGCAGGCAACGATTTCTACACCGTTGCGGAGCCGTTCTCGGGCGGCCCGTGGTCGATTCTGGCGATCATGCCCAAGGACGAAATCAGCGCTGTGACCTGGAGTGTCGGCACGCAGTTGGCGATCGGCAGCCTGCTGGCGATGTTGATTGCTGTGGGCGCCGCGATCTGGCTGCTGCGCAGCAAGCTTCAACCGCTGTCGGATCTGGTGACTCAGGCTGAGGCCTTGGGAGCTGGCGACCTGAGCGCTCGCCTGAATGTCACCCGTCACGACGAGATCGGCCAGTTGGCGGCCAGCTTCAACAAGATGGGGCAAGCGCTGGAAACCATGGTCTCGCATATTCGTACCGCAGCGCAGGAGGTCAGCGGCCGGGCGCATGCGTTGTCCGGTCTGTCCGGTGGCGCTTACGAGGGCATGGAGCTACAGTCGGGCGAAATCACCAGCATGGCCGGTGCCGTCGAAGAATTCAGCGCAACAGCACTGACCATCGCCGACAACATGGGCAGCACCGAACGGATGGCCCAAGGCAATGCCCAGCAAACGCGGATCGGTCGCGCGTCCATGGAAGAAGCGTCGGCCTCGCTGGAGCAAATTGCAGGTTCGCTGGGCAGTACGGCTGCCGTGATCGACACCCTTGGCCAGCGCTCGCAGGAGATTGGCGGCATCGTCAGCGTGATCACCTCCATCGCCGAACAAACCAATCTATTGGCCCTCAATGCCGCCATCGAGGCTGCGCGCGCGGGCGAGCAAGGTCGCGGTTTTGCCGTGGTCGCCGATGAGGTTCGCAATCTCGCCTCGCGCACCCGCCAGGCCACCGACGAAATCTCCGGCATGATCGCCAGCATCCAGCAGGAAACCAGTAACGCAATCAACACGATGGAACAGGGCAATGCGCTGATGCAGGAAGGCCTGACGCGTAACGCCAAGGTGGCGGCAGCGCTGGCGCAGATCGACGAACAAAGTCGCTCGGCGGGCGAGCAGTTCGCGTCCATCACCACCGCGACCCAAGAGCAAAGCAGCACTGCGACCATGCTCAGTGCCAACCTGCAAAGCATTGCACTGGCGAACAGCGAACAGCGTGAAGTGGTGTCGAATCTGGCAGTCACCGCGCAAGAACTGAACGCGCTGGCCGCGGATCTGCGTAAGGAAGTGGATCGGTTTCGGTGAGCTATTGACCGTTCGCTAGACCGCTGACTCGGGGTCGGCCAAGCATCTGTGGGAGCGAGCTTGCTCGCGAATGTGGTGGCCTGCAGCATCTGGGGGAATGAGACACTGCATTCGCTGCCCTCGTAACCTCGGACGTCTCCCACAGGTTTCGCGTCGAAGCACTAACGTGTGCTCAGACTTCAGAACTGTGGGAGCGAGCTTGCTCGCGAATGCTGAGTTTGGTTCGCTGAAGGTGTTGCGAATGTACCGGCGTCTTCGTGAGCAAGCTCACTCCCATAGAACAGACGCTCGCTTCGTCCTTCACGCTTCATCTGTATGAGCTGTGTGAAGGGTGTGCCACTCACCCGGTCGACGGCCGATACTGCAACGCTTCGGCGATATGGCTCTTGGCGATCGCATCGACGTTCTCCAGGTCCGCAAGCGTTCGTGCGACTTTCAGCAAACGGTGTGCGGCACGCAAAGACAAATTCAAGCGCTCACAGGCGGTTTCAAGCCAGGCCTCGTCTTCGGCGAGCAGCGCGCAGTGTTCTCGCAAAGCGGGCAAGTCGAGAAACGCATTGGCGCAAGCCTGACGCTTGTGCTGGCGTTCACGGGCTTCGGACACCCGCTGGGCGGCACTGGCGCTGCTTTCGCCGCCTTGCGCGGTCGCGGCCAGAGAAGTGGTTTCGCGGGCGACGGTCAGGTGCAGGTCGATTCGGTCCAGCAGCGGGCCGGAGAGTTTGTTGCGGTAGCGCTGAATCTGATCGGTCGAGCAGCGACAACGCCCGGTGGGTTCTCCGTGATAACCGCACGGGCACGGATTCATCGCCGCCACCAGTTGGAACCGGGCCGGGAAACGAACGCGATCCCGGGCCCGTGAAATGACGATGTGGCCCGATTCCAGCGGCTCTCGTAAAACCTCCAGCACACGTCGGTCGAATTCGGGCAGTTCGTCCAGAAACAGCACGCCGTGATGGGCGAGGGTGATTTCTCCGGGTTGCGGGCGGCTGCCCCCGCCCACCAGCGCAGGCCCCGACGCCGAGTGATGCGGTTGACGGAAGGGCCTTTGCGGCCAACTGGTCAAGGGCGCATGGCTGGCGACCGACTGAATCGCCGCGACTTCCAGCGCCTCGAACTCATCCAGCGGTGGCAGTAGACCGGGAAGACGGCTGGCGAGCAGGGTTTTGCCAGTGCCGGGCGGCCCGCTGAACAGAAGGTTGTGAGCACCGGCCGCAGCGACCAACAGCGCGCGCTTGGCGGCAGTCTGGCCTTGGACCTCGCTGAGATCGGGGTAAGGCTGCGTTTGCAGAATCAGTCCGTTGGACTTATACGGCGCGATGACGGTGTGGCCGTTCAAATGAGCCACCAGTTCGAGCAGATGACTCACTGCGATCACCTTCAGCCCGGAGGCCAGACACGCTTCCTCGGCGTTCACCGCCGGTACGATCAACGTGTGCCCAGCGGCGCGCGCGGCCAGCGCTGCGGGCAGCACGCCCTGCACAGGCCGTATCGCACCGGACAGCGCAAGTTCGCCCAGGCACTCCACGCCATCGAGCGCCAGCGTCGGGACTTGCGCGCTGGCAGCCAGCAAACCCAGCGCGATGGCCAAATCGAAACGGCCACCGTCCTTGGGCAAGTCAGCAGGCGCGAGATTCAAAGTGATACGCCGCGCAGGAAACTCCAGCCGACAGTTCAGAATCGCACTGCGCACCCGGTCCTTGCTTTCTTTCACAGCGCCTTCGGGTAATCCCACCAGCGTCAATGAGGGCAAGCCGTTGGCCAGATGGGTTTCCACGGTGACGGCAGGGGCTTCGACGCCGACTTGTGCGCGGCTGAGGACAATGGCGAGGGACATGATCTTTCCTTGATGAGGCACCGCGTCCTGCGGCGTGCTCAAGGATAGTCAGCGAAGAGGTGGAGAGGGTTTCGCAAGTTCTACCGGGTGTGTCTAGGCAGCATTTCAGTCCGAGTTCTGGCTAAACCTGCAACTGACCTACGACCTGCGCAAAACGGAAATCGAAAGTGGGTCGGCCATAAAGGCGCAAGTCCAGCGTCTCTCGCACTGCGCTTGAGCACATTCCACATGCCCGGCCTGCGCCAGGCATGTCGTCGTCTCACTCTTTTGGCTGCGCCGCCAGTCGCGCTTCCATCTCGGCCATTTTCGCTTCCAGTGCCTCAAGACGGGCACGGGTGCGGGCCAGGACGAGCATCTGGCTGTCGAACTCTTCCCGACTGACCAGATCCAGTTTGCTGAAGCCGCTTTGCAGCAGCGCTTTGAACTGGGTTTCGAATTCGTTGCGTGGCAGCGGGGTCTCGCCGTTGAACAACCGCGAGGCATGGCCACTCAGGGCGTCTAGAAAAGCTTTGGGCGCAAGCATGATCAACTTCCGGAATCAGATGGGCGGCAGTGTAGCACGCAGCGTCTATAGTCTTTTCACGGGCGCAGGGTTGCACGGTTTTCGCGCATGACGGCGTGCACTCGCGCACTGTTGTTGTGCGGCCGGGTTGGATGATGGCGATCTGGGTACTCGGAACAGGCATCAAGGTGCTGTAATTCTTGGGATTGAACGAGATGGCAAGCTTTCTGCTTAGTGGCATATGACCCATGCACTGATGCAGTCGCTGTGACGAATGCAGTGCGGCAGGCGGAGCGGGGAAGTGTTTCGTCAGAAGCGGTTTTCTGGCGTTGGTCTGGTCTGTTTCGGGCCATCGACGCGTTACAAAGCCAGACACTGCGCTTAGACTTGAGTCGGGTTTGTTTTCCTGGGGCAAGTCCACCAATTCGGGAGAAAGTTTCATGAAGCTAGTCACTGCCATCATCAAGCCGTTCAAGCTGGACGACGTACGCGAGTCGTTGTCCGAAATCGGCGTGCAGGGCATCACGGTAACTGAAGTCAAAGGCTTCGGACGTCAGAAAGGCCACACCGAGCTGTATCGCGGTGCGGAATACGTAGTCGACTTCCTTCCCAAGGTGAAGATCGATGTTGCGATCGACGACAAGGATCTGGACCGCGTTATCGAAGCGATAACCAAAGCGGCCAACACCGGCAAGATCGGTGACGGAAAGATCTTCGTGGTCAATCTGGAACAGGCTATTCGCATCCGTACCGGCGAAACCGATACCGACGCAATCTAAGCCGCCAAACCCAACGCCCCAGGAGAAAACAATATGACTCTGCGTCAATTCGCAGGGCTAGGAGCCCTGTTGTCCCTCGTAACCCCTGGCTTGGCCATGGCGGCAGACGAAGTGGCAGCCCCCGTACTGAACTCAGGCGATACCGCCTGGATGCTGACTTCGACAGCCCTGGTGCTGTTCATGACCGTTCCCGGTCTTGCGCTGTTCTACGGCGGCATGGTCCGCTCAAAAAACGTTCTTTCCGTCATGATGCAGTGCTTCGCCATCACCGGTCTGATCAGCATTCTGTGGTGCATCTACGGCTACAGCATGGCGTTCGACACCACGGGTATGGAAGCCAACGTCGTTAACTTCAACTCCTTCGTCGGCGGCCTGTCGAAGGCGTTCCTGGCAGGCATCACGCCTTCCAGCATTACAGGTGCCACAGCGCTGTTCCCGGAAGCTGTGTTCGTCACCTTCCAGATGACGTTTGCCATCATTACTCCAGCCCTGATCGTCGGTGCCTTCGCAGAACGCATGAAGTTCTCCGCGATGCTGATCTTCATGGCCATCTGGTTCACCCTGGTCTACGCGCCGATCGCGCACATGGTCTGGAGTGGTGTCGGTGGTCTGCTGTGGGACTGGGGCGTTCTCGACTTCGCAGGCGGCACCGTCGTTCACATCAACGCCGGTGTGGCTGGCCTGGTAGCGTGCCTGGTACTGGGCAAGCGTAAAGGTTTCCCGACCACCCCGATGGCTCCGCACAACCTGGGTTACACCCTGGTCGGCGCAGCGATGCTGTGGGTAGGCTGGTTCGGCTTCAACGCCGGTTCCGCTGCTGCGGCGAACGGCACTGCCGGTATGGCGATGCTGGTCACTCAGATTGCAACCGCTGCTGCTGCGCTGGGCTGGATGTTCGCCGAGTGGCTGACTCACGGTAAGCCAAGCGCGCTGGGTATCGCTTCGGGCGTGGTTGCCGGTCTGGTTGCCATCACCCCAGCGGCCGGTACTGTCGGCCCAATGGGCGGCCTGATCATCGGTCTGGCAGCGGGCGTGGTCTGCTTCTTCTGCGCCACCAGCCTGAAACGCAAACTGGGCTACGACGACTCCCTGGATGCCTTCGGCGTTCACGGTATCGGCGGTATCCTCGGCGCGATCCTGACCGGTGTCTTCGCGGCACCGTCGCTGGGCGGCTTCGGCACTGTGACCGACATCGCAGCTCAAGTCTGGATTCAGTGCAAAGGCGTAGGCTTCACGATCATCTACACCGCGATCGTGACCTTCATCATCCTCAAGGTGCTGGACGCGGTCATGGGCCTGCGTGTCACCGAGGAAGAAGAAGCGGTGGGCCTGGACCTTGCGCAACACAACGAGCGTGGCTACAACTTGTAATCACGGCTTAAAAAAATGCCCGGGTTACCGGGCATTTTTTTGTCTGGCGTTTGTCGATAGGCAAGACCGCCAGCGATTGACGTTCGAACGGCATGCAGGCCCTGTCTCAGGGCATCTCCGGGCGTTATTGCAACGGGATACCCGCTTGGGTTTTCGGCTTACAGAAAACGTCACTCATTGCGCGCTTTGTTTTTTTTTTTACCGCGTTAGAATGCGCGCCGAAGGGCGGAGAACTGTATGTGGCAACAGACCAGAATCACGCTGCGTGCAAGACCTCGCGGATTTCATCTGGTGACCGACGAGATCGTCGCAGGGCTTCCCGAACTGCGTGATTGCCGAGTCGGTCTGTTGCATTTGTGGCTGCAGCATACCTCGGCCTCGTTGACCATCAACGAGAATGCCGACCCGGCTGTGCGTCGTGACTTCGAGCGTTTTTTCAACCGATTGGTGCCGCAAGGGCGTGACGGTTATGAACATGACGACGAGGGTCCCGACGACCTGCCTGCGCACTTCAAAGCCAGTTTGCTAGGCTGCCAGCTTGTTCTTCCGGTCACTGACGGGAGGTTGGCGATGGGAATCTGGCAAGGTGTTTATTTAGGCGAGCACCGTGATGCAGGCGGTGCACGTAAAGTCCTCGCCACCCTGCAGGGTGAGGGGCACGACCGCTGATTGTCGGCGGTAGTTGAATTTTTTCCGGCTGTCTTAGAAATTAGGCGCAGCTGGGCTATAACTAATCTGCTTTCGCAAGTCATGAGGTAGAACATGAGCGACGACGACATCGATAACGAAGGTCTGGAAGACGATCTGGAAGGTGAGGACGACGGTGAGGAGCTTGCGGCTGCTCCCGATGACGAGGTTTCGGACGTCGAGGACAGCCCTGAAGCATTGGTCACCCCCACCAAAGGCAAGGCCAAGGCTGCGGTCTCGATCGATGAGCTGCCGAGCGTAGAGGCCAAGAACAAAGAGCGTGACGCTCTGGCTCGCGCGATGGAAGAGTTCCTCGCACGTGGCGGCAAAGTGCAGGAAGTGGAGGCCAATGTGGTCGCCGATCCGCCCAAGAAGCCTGACAACAAGTACGGTAGCCGCCCTATTTAAGGGTGTCTGATACCTGCTGGAAAAGCCCGCTGTCGCTGCGGGCTTTTTTTTGGGTTTGGTTTTTGGGGTTTGGCTTTTGCTTTTTTGGTGCTTGGCCTGGAATTCTTACTCTGATGCCAAGCAACCCTCAACCCCACCCCGCCAACACCCCCGGCAACTCCGTCAAACGCCTGATCTCCGCATCCGGCAGTCTATCCGCCTCCCACGGCTTGCCCGTCGGGTTGTACCAGATCGCCCGCAAGCCGGCCTGCTGAGCCCCTGCGATGTCATCGCCGGGATGATCGCCCACGTGCACGGCGTGACGTGCATCGGCGTTGCCGCGCTTGAGCGCTTCCAGGAAAGGCGCCGGGTCGGGCTTGCCGATGCCCAGGTCTTCTGCACACAGCGCAAACGAAAAATAGTCGGCCAGCCCCAGGCGGCGCACGTCGGCATTGCCGTTGGTGACCACGCCCAGGGTGTACTGCTTGGTGAGCAGTTCCAGCGTCGGTACGACCTCCGGAAAGATGTCCAGCTGGTGCCGTCCTTGCAGGAAGACCTCAAAGCTGCGGTCCGCCAGATCCTGTGCCTCAGGATGACCATAACCCGCATCCTCAAGTGCCAGAAACAGCACGCGACGGCGCAACGCGCTGATGCGGTGCTTGAAGCTCGGGTCGGCTTCGACCAGCCGCGAGCGAATCTCCCACAAATGTTCCACTGGCACGGGGCCCAGTTTCGGTGCGTGTTCTGCCAGCCATTCGCGCAACATGGCTTCTGCGCTGACGATGGCCGGTGCGGTGTCCCACAACGTATCGTCCAGATCGAAGGTGATCAGCTTGATGCTCATGATTCTGAAGAATCCTTGCGTTTGGCCCGTGGGTGGGCGCTGTCATACACCGTTGCCAGGTGTTGGAAATCCAGGTGGGTGTAGATCTGAGTTGTAGTGATGTCGGCGTGCCCCAGCAATTCCTGCACGGCGCGCAGGTCCTGGGAGGATTCGAGCAAGTGGCTGGCGAAGGAGTGCCGGAGCATGTGCGGGTGCAGGTTCTGTCCCAGCTCGCGCTCACCCGCAGCTTTGACCCGTAGCTGGATCGACCTCGGGCCCAGACGCCTACCTTGCTGGCTGATGAACACCGCGTCGTCCTGAGGGTTGGCCAGCGCGCGCTGTTTCAGCCATTCCTCCAGTGCCTCACGGGCTTTTCGGCCGACAGGAAGGACGCGGGTCTTGCTGCCTTTACCCAGCACCTGAACAAGGCCGTCCGCCAGGTCCAGCTGCTCGCAATTCAGGCCTGTCAGCTCCGACAAGCGCAGGCCGGACGAGTAAAACAGTTCGAGAATCGCGTGATCGCGGCGGGCGAGGAATTCGTCTTCCACGCCGCCTTCCAGTAATTGCAGCGTGCGGTCGGCATCCAGCGTCTTGGGCAGACGGCGTTCGCCTTTGGGCGGCGCCAGACCGTTGGCCGGGTCGTGATCGCAGATACCTTCGCGGTTCAGGTAATGATAAAAGCCTCGCACTGCCGAGAGCAGCCGGGCGATGCTGCGCGATGACTGACCTTGCTGGTGCAAGCGGGCGACGAGGCCACGCATGGACTGGATGTCCAGGGCGTTCCAGCTGCCGATGTTCTGCTTCTCGCAGAATCCCAGCACTCTGCTCAAATCTCGGCGATACGCATCCAGCGTGTGGGGCGACACCTGACGCTCACTGCGCAGGTGTGAGCAGTAAGCGTCCAGTTGCCGTTCCATGACTAGCGCACCGAACGCAGGGCGTTGGTGAAGCGCGGCAGCAGGCGGCTCAATACATCGGCGATGTAGGTGAGAAACAGCGTGCCCACCGAACTTTTGTAGTGCTGCGGGTCGCGGCTGCCGATGGCAAGGACGCCGTGCAGGCCTTGATGATTGAGCGCGACGATGGCGGTAGAGCCGACTTCTTTACTCTGGTCAGCACCGAACAGGAACTCCAGCTCGTGCTCACGCAGGGCGCCGCACACTGTCTTGCCGCCGGAAATCAATCCACCGATGGCTTTCTGCGCCTCGGCACTGGTGACCCAGCGACCCACGGTCATCGGGTTGTCGCTGAACAGGATCAGGCTCACAAACGGCACCTGAAACTCCTGACGCAGGCTGTCTTCCACCGCAATGACGATGTCTTCAAGGCTGACGGCATCCATCAGCGCGAGGATCAGGCGACGGGTTTTTTCGAAGAGACGGTCGTTGTCGCGTGCGACGTCCATCAGTTGGGAAAGCCGATGGCGCATTTCGATATTGCGTTCGCGCAGTATCTTCAGCTGGCGCTCAACCAGCGAGACGGTGTCGCCTCGCTGATGAGGAATGCGCATCGCGGTGAGCAGGTCGTCATGCTCGGCGAAGAAGTCCGGGTGTTGCTGTAGCCAGGCGGCGACTGCCTCGGCTTCAAGGGCGGGCACTGCGTTATCGGCAGGCGATTCGCTGGGCGTGTCGGTTGAAGTCTGAGGCTGGTCGGTCATTGGATACTCTCACTCATAGACGTACTTGGCCTTCGTAGACCCTGACGGCCGGGCCGGTCATCAGCACAGGATGTCCCGGGCCGGCCCACTCGATGGACAGGCGTCCACCGGGCAGATCGATCAACAGCGGCGACTCCATCCAGCCTTGGCTGATGGCGGCCACGGCCGCTGCACAGGCGCCGGTCCCACACGCCTGGGTTTCGCCCGCTCCGCGTTCCCACACCCGCAATTGTGCGCGCTGACGGTCGACGACGTGGAGGAAACCGACGTTCACACGGGCCGGAAAGCGTGGGTGATTCTCGATTTTCGGGCCCAGCGTATGAACCGGCGCGTTGTTGATGTCGTAGACGCGCAGCACCGCATGGGGATTGCCCATGGAGACGGCTGCCAGTTCGACCGTTTCAGTGTCCACTTCAAGCGTGTAGCTGATCGCCTGTTGCGGCGCATCGAAAGGAATATCAGCAGGCACCAGACGCGGCGCGCCCATGTTGACGCTGATCTGGCCGTCGTTACGGACGTCCAGTTCGATGATGCCGCCCTTGGTTTCGACGCGGATCTGCTTTTTGGCCGTCAGGCGCTTGTCCAGCACGAAGCGGGCGAAGCAGCGCGCGCCGTTGCCGCACTGTTCGACTTCAGAACCGTCAGAATTGAAAATCCGGTAACGAAAATCCACATCCGGATTGCTCGGCGCTTCAACCAGCAGCAACTGATCGAAACCGATACCGGTGTGTCGATCGCCCCATTGCTTGGCGTGCTTGGGCAGGATGTGCGCGTGCTGGCTCACGAGGTCCAGCACCATGAAATCGTTGCCCAGGCCATGCATCTTGGTAAAACGCAGCAGCATGGGATTACTCCGGCAGCAGGCTTTCGCCGGCAAACAGCTCAGTCACGGTTTCACGACGACGCACTTCGAACGCCTGATCCCCATCGACCAACACCTCGGCCGTACGGCCGCGGGTGTTGTAGTTGGAGCTCATTACGAAGCCGTAGGCGCCAGCGGAGTGAACCGCCAGCAGATCGCCTTCGGCCAGCGCCAGTTCGCGTTCCTTGGCCAAGAAGTCGCCGGTTTCGCAGATGGGACCCACGATGTCATACACGCGCGCCGCGCCGTCACGTGGCTGAACCGCCGTGACGTCCATCCAGGCCTGGTACAGCGCCGGGCGGATAAGGTCGTTCATGGCCGCGTCAACGATGGCGAAGTCTTTGTGCTCGGTGTGCTTGAGGTATTCGATACGGGTCAGCAGCACGCCGGCGTTTGCCACGATGAAACGGCCTGGTTCGAACATCAATGCCAGGTCGCGACCCTCAAGGCGTTCGCGCACGGCTTTGATGTAGTCGCCGGCCAAAGGCGGCTCTTCATCGCGATAACGCACGCCCAGACCGCCACCCAGATCCAGGTGACGCAGCTGAATGCCGCAGTCGCCAAGACGGTCGACCAGGTCCAGCAGGCGATCCAGCGCATCGACGAAAGGCGACAGCGTGGTCAGCTGCGAGCCGATATGGCAATCGACGCCGATGACTTCAAGGTTCGGCAGCTGCGCGGCGCGGATGTACACGTCTTCGGCGTCAGCGATGGCGATGCCGAACTTGTTTTCTTTTAGGCCGGTGGAAATGTACGGGTGAGTGCCCGCGTCAACGTCCGGGTTTACGCGCAGGGAAACCGGGGCGCGTACGCCCATTTCGGCGGCCACGACCTGCAGGCGTTCCAGTTCATCGGTGGATTCGACGTTGAAGCAATGAACGCCCACTTCAAGCGCACGACGCATGTCGTCACGGGTCTTGCCGACGCCGGAGAACACGATCTTGTCGGCCTGACCGCCTGCGGCCAGCACACGCTCCAGTTCGCCACGGGAAACGATGTCGAAACCGGCGCCCAGACGCGCCAGGACATTGAGGACGCCCAGGTTGGAGTTGGCTTTGACCGCGAAGCAGACCAGGTGCGGCGTGCCACTCAGAGCGTCGGCATAGGCGCGGTATTGCGCTTCGATGTGCGCGCGGGAGTAGACATACGTCGGCGTGCCGAAGCGCTCGGCGATGGCAGACAATGCAACTCCCTCCGCGAACAGCTCACCGTCGCGGTAGTTGAAGGCGTCCATGGTCAGTCCCTAGTAGGTCGAGTGCTTGTGCGAGTGCGATTGGTTCTGAGCGCCCGGTGCGTTGGACTGTTCATCATCAGGCAGGTACAGCGGACCTTTTTGACCGCAGGCAGAGACCAGGCACGCTACAGCGAGGAGCGCGGCCAGGGAGGAAATCAGGCGCTTCATGGCGAAATCCTTTGTATAAGCATTAATTGCGCCCGAGTATACCGACCAGCCTACAGATTGCCTATGCGCTGGAGTTCCCGTCCGGCGGGGCTTTGACGCATTTGCTGATAACAACGTAAACGCCGTGCGGTTTTTTGGCGCAGCGAATGGCAATTGGGCGGGTATGCTTTGCAATTGCCGAAGAGCGACCGTATCTTGCGTCGCTGCGCCATCCGTAGACACTTTCGAGGTTCCTGCAATGAGTTTGACCGAAGCCCGCTTTCACGACCTGGTGGATGCCACCCAAGAAAAGCTCGAGGACATTTTCGACGAGAGCGGTCTGGATCTGGACCTTGAGAGTTCGGCCGGTGTGCTCACGGTGAAATTTGAAAACGGCACTCAATTCATCTTCAGTCGCCAGGAGCCGCTGCGTCAGTTGTGGCTGGCGGCGGTCGACGGTGGTTTCCACTTCGACTACGACGAAGAAGAGAAACGCTGGGTGTGCGACAAAAGCGAAGAGCTGCTGGGCGAAATGCTCCAGCGTCTGGCGCTGAAGCAGGCCAATGTCGAGATCGAGTTCGACGCTATTGACGGTCACAGCGACGGCAATCGCTAATGACTGCAAGTGCCGCCCCCGTCAGACCGCCGAAGCCGCTGTTCAGTAACGTCAGCCCGGCTGTTCCATCGCCTTGCATCAGCGTATGCCGGCTGGATGAAGGCAAAGTGTGTACAGGGTGTTTCCGGCATGTCGAAGACATCCGCGAATGGCGCGCGGCGACGGATGAGCGCAGACGAGAGATTGTGCGACAGGCATCAGAGCGGCGTGCGCAGCTTTGACTAATGGATCGCTCCTGGCTTCTGTGGGAGCGAATTCATTCGCGATGCGGCGTTACAGCCGATAAAAATCTTTCGCCTGCACGCTCTTTCGCGAATGAATTCGCTCCCACAGGACTTCGTCCACTCGGCACGATTTGGGCGTTCCTCAAGCCCCATCCATCGCTTCATTCAGCGACTTCTCAAGCTCGGCCTTGTAACGCAGGAACAAGATGGTCTGTCCTCGCGTATCCCCCAGTATTCCCGAGAGATCCAGATCAGTGATGTAGCAGCGGTAGCGTTGAGGCTCGCTGCGCTGATCGAGAATCTGGCGGGCGACGACGCTGTACAGTTGTTCGCCGAATTCCAGCTCGGAAAACTCCATCCCGTCGCAGTACAGCGTCACGCTGACCTGGCCCGGAGAGGCTTCCTCGACGATGGCCTGAACGTCGTAAAACGGTTTGTTGGTGGGCATGACCGGCGCCAGTCGTTGCTCGATGCGCCGGGCCCGCCCGGCGCCGTCCGGGGTGATTCGGTAGTACAACGTCTCCAGCGACGAAGGCTCCAGCGGGTTATCCAGCGGCAAGAGCGCGCCACGTCGATACATCAATGACTGCAGGAAGCGCTGCAACGGCATCATCAGGCTGGATTCGTCGTGATACGGCAAACGCTGATGCCAGAGCGCGTTATGTTCATCGAGTACGTACAGATCGGCCTGCGGCTCGTTGATCCGGTAGAACACCTGAATGCATTCAGGCTGGCCGTGAGGAATGATCAGCGACAGGTCGTTGTCATCGAGCGCTTGCGGGTCGAGGTGGATCGGGCTGTAGGTCGGTAATTCTTCGCCCAGGTATTCGTAAAGCGCCGTCAGGGTGTCGATCGCAACGTGGCTGACTTGCCCCGGCTTCATTTCCAGCACGTGATAGTGGTGCTGGACCTGAATCAGATAACGATGATTCAGGTTTCGAGCCAGCAGCAATTGCGCCGTATTGACCAGCTCCTCGACCCTTTGCGCAATCGCAGGCGCCCGGTTGTGGCAGAAGCAGCGCACGCGGATGACCGGCTGAGGTGATCTTTCAGGCAAGTTGTTGAGCAACTCGGTGAGACAGTCGAGCAGCGCATGCGGGCCGTCAAAGCGACTGACCAGCACCTCGTTCCAGCTGTTGAGCGTGATCTGGTCGAAGGTCAGCACCAGGTTTTCCCGAACCCCGGCATAGCTCAACGAGTCAGTGCGCTCGGTGGTCATCAGGATGTTCAGGTCTTTGTGGTGCTTGAGCGGGTCAACGCCTACGTTGACCAGCAGCAGGATTTCGCTGGGCACGCTCGGCTTGAGCAGCACGTCTTCGTGAACCATGCCCAGCGGCGTCGGAATGCTGTGTTGCAAGGCACCCTGAAGATTGAACAGCTCGAACTCGGTCAGATCGCTCGCGCCTGGGTGCAGTGCGAGTCGGGTGCTGCTGTCGATCACGTTATTGCGATGGCACCAGGCCAGAAGCTCCAGCAGTTCGCGGCTGCGCTTGATCGGCGCGAAGGTTTCCCACTCATGGGCGCCAAGGTTGCCGTTGTACAAACCCCACTGGTATTTGCCTGGCTCACGCTTGTTCGGCGATTGCACCAGCGTCAGTGTGTCCTCGGCCAAGTCCGGAGAAATGCCCGGATTGACGAATTCGACTTTGCCCGCCTTGCGCTCGAACGCGGCATACAGTCGACGGCCGAGCACATTCAGGTCGCGCTTGTTGATGGAACTGATCGCGTTTTGCGTGCGAGCGAATTGCGTCAGGAAGCGATAGCTGTAATTGAGCTCGCTGACCAATGCACGGCGCTCGCTGGACACCTGCCGCACCTTCCACTGGCTGCGACTGTCGAGCAGGGCAAGCTGACGCTCGTCCCATTTCCATTCTTTAGCCAGACGCTCCAGCAACAGGCGCTGCCAGCTCGTGGTTCGCTGGCGCGGCAAGCCGGTGAGCTTCTTGTTGACCTTGAGGTAAAGGCTGCGTCTGACCAGTTCCAGTCGTTCCGGCTCGCCCCGGTCGCGTAGGTATTCCTCGATCCGGCGGTACACCATCATGTAAGGATCGAGTTCGTCCAGGTCGACGTTGTTGGCGAACACCTGCTGTTTGAAGCGCATGCTCAAGCACTGTACCTGAGGGTGTTCGCTGGCGTAGACCTCGGTCAGCAACAGCTTGAGCACGGACTTGTAGGGTGACTCTATGCCCTTGAACAGCTGCCAGAGCCCAGCCCCGATGAACTCGCCGGGCGGAATGCGCGACATGTTGCCCAGATCGAGCACTTCGTCTTCTCGAATGAAGCGCTTGGACAGAAGCGTATGGGTGTACTCGGCGTAACGCGTCTCTTCGTAGACGGGCACCAGCCACCAGATGGGGGTGCGGCCCGCCAGCCAGATCGCCGTGCGATAGAACTCGTCGAGTAGCAGGTAGTGCTGCGTCGTCCCGCAATCTTCGCCGCTCAACTGTGCATCGCGCTCGCCCAGTACAAACCGCTCAGGGTCGATCAGGAAAAAGTGCGCCTCGGCGCCCATCGTCGCCGCCCAGGTTTCCAGCGCCTGGCATTTTTTGCGCAGTTCGGTGACTTCTTCGGGCGACAGGTTGGTGTCGTGGCAGACCCAGACGTCCATGTCGCTCTGATCGGCCTGCGCCAGCGTTCCCAGGCTGCCCATCAGGAAGATGCCGTGGATGGGTTGTGGAGGATTGCCGCGACGTGGTTTGTACGAGAACGAGCGCGTCAGGCGCTGCGCTTCGGCCAGCGCCTGCGCGTCGGGCTCGTAGTGGGATACGCCAGCAGGCGTCGCCCCCGAGACATAGCCGGGCAGCAGGGGATGGTTGACGTGAAAAAACAGCGGCAACAGGGCCAGCACGGACTGTTGGCGAGTGGACAAACCTTCGTTGGCGCGCGCGAGCCGCCCTTCATTGAGGGTCAGGAAGCGGTTGCGCAACTGGCTGAGGACCTTGCGGTCGATGCCCTCATCCAGATCGGGGCGAATTTCGAAACTACGCGTCATCGCGACTCAAAGCCGGCGAGCGGCACTGCTGGGGTGGCGAACAAGACGACAGGAAAGAAAGGTCAGCATCAGATGGCTGCTTATAACGCGATAGCTCGTTTTTTCTGGCGCCAGAATTTTATCGGCGCAGCATCTTATAAATGAAGGGCTCGCGAAACCTTTATTTCATGCGTCCTGGCAAAGGTTTCGCGACGCGACGATTTCAGGCCGCTTCCTGGGCGGTGTTCAGAATGATCAGCAGCGATTGAGCATGCTCGGCGGCATCCAGTCCCAGACTGGTCAGGTAGCCTCCGTCGACCTGAGTCGTCAGGCCTTTTTCGAAGAGTCGTTTGGCAGCGGCAACAGCGGTGGGAGCAGCCACATGGTGGACTTTAAGGCCCTCCTGGGTATTGCGCAGATTGAACAGTGACAGGATTTCCAGTTCGGCAACCAATTCAGGGGTAAACGACATAGGTGCTCCAGACTTTTCTAATTGAAAACACGGCGAACGAATCGCAGACGTGACAGCCCCGTAGGTCAAGCGGCAGCGAGGCACCTGGAGTGTAGTTAGCGTCTGGAGATTTTGCAGAAAGTATCTGGCCGGTCGTCAGGTGGTGCGTGACGATCCCGCTTCTGCGACCTGGCAGGCATCCGTCGGCTTCAGGCCTGGCTCTGGACCTGTGGGAGCGAACTTGTTCGCGATTAGTGGGTACAGTCGACGTGTCTCGGTCGCCTGGACGATTTTTCGCCAATGAATTCGCTCCCACAGCGGTGCCGCATAGCTCCAGTTAAGAAGCGCTTTACTCGTCTTCCAGCTTCACTCCCGGCGGCAGTTCCGGCAGCGCGCGCAGGGCTTTCTCGTACCACTCGGTGTTGAACGGGCGGTCGTCTTCGAGAATACCGTCGATCTCCACCGCCAGTACGTGCGCCATCATTTCCAGAATGTCTTCACGCTCGTAACCGACCAGGGTCAGCTTGTTGAATGTGGCTTTGGCAGCAGGCGGGTTGTCACTTTCGATCTGGTTCTCGATGGCCTGGATCAGGGTCGATTCAGCGAACTCTTCTTCGTCGTTGTCGATGCGGTCGCTCATGGCGGACTCCTCAGGAAAGGCCCGCAGTTTAACTGCAATCGGGCCCCGTGTGATCCGGTGCCTGCATGACGCACGTCAACGCACGTGCGCAGCGTGGTTGATAGGGTGTGTCCCGCTCTGGATCGGCCCTTACAGGCCGATGTGAGTGGCAATGATCGCTTAAGGGGCCAAGGAGGCCTGTGAATGTTCAAGCTTTACGGATTCGCCGCGAGTAACTATTTCAATATGGTCAAACTGGCTTTGCTGGAGAAGCAGATCCCGTTTGAAGTCGTTTCGATGCATGGCTGCCAGAACCCGGAAACCCTCGCTGTCAGCGCGCGAGGCAAAGTCCCGGTGCTGGAGACCGCAGACGGGTTCATCAGCGAAACCGACGTGATTCTGCGTTATCTCGAAGACACCCATCCGCAGACGCCGCTTTTACCCGCCCACCCATTCGCCCGGGCGCAGGTGTGGACCATGGCCAAGGAGATCGAGCTGTATATCGAGCTGCCAGCGCGCTTGTGTTACGTCGAAGTGTTGTTTGGCGGTCGAGCGACGCCCGAGGCGCTGAAAGCCAAAGCCCGGCGGGATCTGATCAAGGGATTTGCCGCATTGGGGCGTCGCGGTCAGTTTGCGCCCTATGTGGCGGGCACCGAGTTTACGTTGGCGGACATTTACTTCATGTACAGCGTGGACCTGGCGCAGCAGGTGGCGGAGCAGTTGTTCGGCTTGAATCTGCTGGACGAAGTCGCGGGGGCGAGGGGTTTGCTGGAAAGGCTTAATGACCGGCGTTGTGCACAACGTGTCGCGGCAGATCGAGACGCTGATTTCCCGATTTTTCTGGAGCGTGTGCGCCCCGTCGCTGTGCCTTGAGGGTAAAAGGGGCGATGACCGCAGCCATCGCCCTTTCTGTCGACCTAACGGCTAGCCAGCAATTGCTTGCCGCGTGCCACCGCAGCCTTGACCTGAGCCGGCGCGGTACCGCCGATGTGATCGCGGGCGTTGACCGAGCCTTCCAGTGTCAGCACTGCAAACACGTCCTGGTCGATCTGGTCACTGAACTGGCGCAGCTCATCCAGTGTCATTTCCGCCAGATCTTTACCGGTTTGCACGCCGTATTTCACGGCATGCCCCACGATCTCGTGGCAATCACGGAACGGCAGGCCACGGCGAACCAGGTAGTCGGCCAGATCGGTCGCGGTCGAGAAGCCGCGCAGCGCAGCTTCACGCATGATCGCGTGCTTGGGCTTGATGGCCGGAATCATGTCGGCAAAGGCGCGCAACGAGTCACGCAGCGTGTCGGCGGCGTCGAACAGCGGCTCTTTGTCTTCCTGATTGTCCTTGTTGTAGGCCAGCGGCTGGCCCTTCATCAAGGTCAGCAGGCCCATCAGGGCGCCGAACACGCGGCCACTCTTGCCACGCACCAGCTCGGGCACGTCCGGGTTTTTCTTTTGCGGCATGATCGAGCTGCCGGTGCAGAAGCGGTCCGGCAGATCAATGAACTGGAATTGCGCGCTGGTCCACAGCACCAGCTCTTCGGAGAAACGCGACAAGTGCATCATCGCAACGCTCGCGGCTGCGCAGAATTCGATGGCGAAGTCGCGATCCGACACGCTGTCCAGCGAGTTGCCGCCGACGGCTTCGAAGCCCAGCAACTGGCAGGTCAGCTCGCGGTCGATCGGGTAGGTCGTGCCCGCCAGCGCCGCGCTGCCCAATGGCATGCGATTGGTGCGTTTGCGGCAGTCGACCAGACGCTCGAAATCGCGGCTGAGCATTTCGAACCAGGCCAGCATGTGATGCCCGAAGGTCACCGGTTGCGCGGTCTGCAGATGGGTGAAGCCCGGCATGATCGTGTCGGCTTCGCGCTCTGCCAGGCCCAGCAGGCCTTCTTGCAAACGGGTGATCTCGGCCAGGATCAGATCGATCTCGTCACGCAGCCACAACCGAATGTCGGTCGCGACCTGGTCGTTGCGGCTGCGACCGGTGTGCAGCTTCTTGCCGGTGATACCGATGCGGTCGGTCAGACGCGCTTCGATGTTCATGTGCACGTCTTCCAGATCCACGCGCCAGTCGAAGGTGCCGGCCTCGATTTCGCCCTGAATGGTCTTCAGGCCATCGATGATGGTGTCGCGCTCGGCATCGGTCAGCACGCCGACCTTGGCCAGCATCGTGGCGTGGGCGACGGAGCCCATGATGTCGTGGCGATAAAGGCGCTGATCGAAGGTGACGGAGGCGGTGAAGCGTGCGACGAAGGCGTCGACGGGTTCACTGAAGCGGCCGCCCCAGGACTGATTGGTCTTGTCGGTGCTCATGGATTCGCTCGCTGCTCTGCTGATGACTGTACTGATGACGGTTTGAATGAAGAAGTGGTGCGGCCCATTTTAAAATGGCGCGGGCGATGATAACAGTATTGCCGGTTTTTTATTCCCGACAGCTTGCCGGACGGGGTATGAGCGCAGAGACTGGAACCATGCAAAACGAGCGCAATAATCCGGGCCAGAGCGCTTCGCCCGGCAAAGAGTTCTTCCTTCCGGAACTGTGCCTCCCACAGGCGCTGCTGGTTCTGGTCGTGCTCGCGGAGCTGCTGGTTTTAGTGCTTGTGCTCGTAGAGCCCATGCACCCTGGTTTTGATTGGGTCAGGCTCGCGCTGATCTCGCTGTTCGTTCAGTGGATTGTGTTGCTTTCGGCCGCGCTGCTGTGCGGTTTGCGCCCCTGGCTGGCACGCCTGAATGCAGGGTTGGCAGGCACCCTGGGTTGTCTGCTGGTGGTCGCCGTGACGTTGGCGTGCACGGCGGTCACGGATTATTGCCAGTTGGTGGGCACGACATCCGACGGGGACGTTGAACGTTATCTGCGCTATTCGATGATTGCGCTGATCATGTCGGCGCTGATGTTGCGCTACTTTTATTTGCAGAGTCAGTGGCGCAAACAGCAGCAGGCAGAGCTGCGGGCCAGAATCGAATCCTTGCAGGCAAGGATCCGTCCGCACTTTCTGTTCAACACGCTCAACAGCATTGCCAGCCTGGTCACCAGCGATCCGGGCAAGGCCGAGCAGGCGGTGCTGGACCTGTCGGACCTGTTTCGCGCCAGTCTGGGCAAGCCCGGAAGCCTGACGACGTGGCGCGAAGAGCTGGCGTTGGCCAAACGTTATCTATCGATTGAGCAATATCGACTTGGCGAGCGTCTACAGTTGGACTGGGACGTCAGTGCAATTCCCGACGACTTGCCGATTCCCCAGCTAACCTTGCAGCCATTACTTGAGAACGCGTTGATCTATGGGATTGCGCCCCGCGTGGAAGGCGGGGTGGTCAGGGTCGAGGCGGACTATGAACGGGGAGTATTCATATTGCGTGTCAGTAATCCCTATGAAGAAGTCGCCCATCGGCAGGCTTCAAGCGGCACTCAACAGGCCTTGGCAAATATCGGCGCCCGCATTACGGCACTTTTTGGCCCTCTCGCGAGTCTGAGCGTGGAGCGCCGTGACGGTCGTCACTTCACCTGTCTACGCTATCCTTGTGCGAGACTCACGCAGGAAGCCAGAGCAATATGAATGTCCTGATCGTTGATGACGAACCCCTAGCCCGCGATCGCCTGAGCCGTCTGGTCGGTGATCTTGAGGGTTATCGGGTCCTTGAACCCAGCGCCACCAATGGCGAAGAAGCCTTGACGCTGATCGATAGTCTGAAACCCGATGTGGTGTTACTCGACATCCGCATGCCGGGTCTTGATGGGCTGCAGGTTGCAGCCAAATTATGCGAACGCGATACGCCACCTGCGGTGGTGTTCTGCACCGCTCACGATGAGTTTGCCCTGGAGGCTTTTCAGGTCAGTGCCGTGGGCTACCTGGTCAAACCGGTGCGTCCGGAGAACCTGCTTGAAGCCTTACGCAAGGCTGAACGGCCGAACCGCGTGCAGTTGGCGGCCATGACACGGCCCGCTGCCGAAAGTGGCAATGGTCCACGCAGCCATATCAGTGCGCGTACGCGCAAAGGTATCGAGCTGATTCCGCTGGATCATGTGATCTATTTCATCGCCGACCACAAGTACGTGACCCTGCGCCACGAGGACGGCGAAGTGCTGCTCGATGAGCCACTCAAGGCGCTGGAAGACGAGTTCGGCGATCGCTTCGTGCGTATCCACCGGAACGCGCTGGTGGCGCGTGATCGCATCGAGCGCTTGCAGCGTACGCCTTTGGGGCACTTTCAGTTGTTCCTCAAAGGGCTAAACGGCGATGCGCTGATCGTCAGCCGCAGGCACGTGGCCGGCGTGCGCAAGATGATGCAGCAGCTGTAAGCGCGGCGCGCGAATGTGCTGGCTGTAAACATGATCTGTGGGAGCGAATTCATTCGCGATGCGGCGGTACAGCCCAAATATCTCTATCGACCGCCCTATCTTTCGCGAATAAATTGGCTCTCACAGGTGTGTCAGGCAACGAGCAGTCCGGAGGCGACACGCCGTCGCATGGTATCCGTGGGTCGATTGAAGCGATGATGCGCGCAGATTGAAGACAGTCGTTCGGCCGGATTGGGCCGAGCTGTTATTATCCGCCGCATTCACTCAGTACGGATTGATCCATGTCCTCTCGCGAAATCCGCATCGCTACGCGCAAAAGCGCACTGGCCCTCTGGCAGGCCGAGTACGTCAAGGCTCGTCTGCAAGACGCTCATCCAGGCCTGCTCGTGACCCTGGTTCCAATGGTCAGTCGCGGTGACAAGCTGCTGGACTCGCCGTTGTCGAAAATCGGCGGCAAGGGCCTGTTCGTCAAAGAGCTGGAAACCGCGCTGCTGGAAGACGAGGCGGACATCGCCGTGCATTCGATGAAAGACGTGCCGATGGATTTCCCCCAGGGCCTCGGGCTCTTCTGTATCTGCGAGCGGGAAGACCCGCGCGACGCGTTCGTCTCCAACACATTCGCCAGCCTCGACGAACTGCCTGCCGGTAGCATCGTCGGCACATCGAGTCTGCGTCGTCAGACTCAGCTGCTGGCGCGCCGGCCGGATCTGAAAATCAACTTTCTCCGGGGCAACGTCAACACGCGTCTGGCCAAGCTGGACGCGGGTGAATATGACGCCATCATCCTGGCCGCTGCTGGCCTGATCCGTCTGGGATTCGAGGACCGCATCACGTCCGCCATCAGCATCGAACACAGCTTGCCTGCGGGTGGGCAAGGTGCTGTCGGCATCGAGTGCCGCAGTGTCGACACCGACCTGCATGCGCTGCTGGCCCCGCTTCATCATTCCGATACCGCCATGCGTGTGACGGCCGAACGCGCGCTCAACAAACACCTTAACGGTGGCTGCCAGGTGCCGATTGCCTGTTATGCGGTGTTGGAAAACGATGAGCTGTGGTTGCGTGGCCTGGTGGGCGATCCTGCGGGCAGTCTGCTCCTTCGTGCCGAGGCTCGGGCACCGCAGGCCGACGCACAGGCGTTGGGCGTTCAGGTTGCCGAGGCGCTGCTCGAACAGGGCGCCGCGAAGATTCTCAAGGCGGTGTACGGCGAGGCGGGCGAGGAGTGAGGGGTTGGCGTTTGCTGCTGACGCGCCCGGCTGAAGAGTCGCAAGCGCTCGCGCAGGTGCTGGCAGATGAAGGTGTGTTCAGCACCAGCCTGCCGCTGCTGGAGATCGAGCCGCTGCCGGTCTCTGAAGAAAATCGGTCGATCATTTACAACCTCGCGGCCTATTGCGCCGTTATTGTCGTCAGCAAGCCCGCTGCACGGTTGGGCCTGGAAATGGTCGACGAGGTCTGGCCGCAACCGCCGATGCAGGACTGGTTTACCGTCGGGGCAGCCACTGCGCAGATTCTCGATGACTATGGCCTGCGTGTATTTTTCCCCGAGCAGGGCGACGACAGTGAAGCATTGCTCGACCTTGCGCAGCTTCAGAAAGCCATTTCCGGTTACGACCCTAAAGTGCTGATCATGCGCGGCGAAGACGGTCGCGAATTGTTGGCTGAGCGCTTGCGCGAACGGGGTGTTACTGTCGATTATCTGCCGTTGTACCGCCGTCATCGGCCGATTTATCCCGCTTTCGCCCTGCCGCAGCGGGTCGAGGCGGAACGCTTGAACGGGCTGGTGGTCAGCAGTGGACAGGGTTTTCAACATCTGCGCGAACTGGCGGGCGATGCCTGGCCTGATCTTGCGCGGTTGCCTTTATTCGTACCGAGCCCTCGGGTCGCTGAACTGGCGCGCAACGCCGGGGCTTTGACTGTAGTGGACTGCCGTGGCGCCAGTGCTTCGGCCTTGCTGGCAGCGTTGCGGGAACACCCCGAGCCTGCTTCCCAGGCGTAATGATCGTCGGGTCGGATTACGCGATTACGCCCAAATGCAAAGGATGGATACGTGAGCGAAACAGTCTTGCCAAAAGATGACGTTGAACCGGTACTGGCGAAACCTCAGCCCCTGCCGGATCCAGCGCAAAAAGAACCTTCCAGCCGTCGCGGCGGTAATGGTCTGGCCATCCTGGCACTGTTGCTGGGCGCTGCCGGCGTAGCGGTCGGTGGCTGGAGCGTGTGGCAGTTGCGGGCGATCCAGTCTGGCCATCAGCAACAGTCCGGCCAGCTGGAAGACGTCGCTTCCCAGACCCGGAGCCTGCAACAGAGCGAGCAGCAACTGGCGGCTCGGCTGGCGCAACTGCCCCCCGCTCAAGAGCTGGAAGATCGCCGTCGACTGGTCACTCAGCTGCAAGGTGATCAGCAGCGTTTGAGTCAGCGTGTGGAAACCGTTCTGGGTGCCAGCCGTAAGGACTGGCGCCTGGCCGAGGCTGAGCACCTGCTGCGTCTGGCGAGCCTGCGATTGTCCGCGCTGCAAGACATTAACAGCGCGCAGGCGCTGGTTCAGGGCGCCGACGAGATCCTCCGCGAGCAGGACGATCCGGGTGCATTCGCCGCACGCGAGCAGTTGGCCAAGAGTCTGGCGGCGCTGCAAAGCGTTGACCAACCTGACCGGACCGGGCTGTTCCTGCAGCTGGCCGCCCTGCGCGATCAGGCCGCTCAGCTGAATGCGCTGGCGCCGGAATACAAGGACAAGGGTGAATCCCTGTTCGGCCTGACCGACGGCACTGGGGACAGTTACTGGGCGACCTGGTGGGACAAGATTTCCCAATACATCCGTATCGATTTCCATGCTGACAAGAACATTCGGCCGCTGTTGGCCGGGCAGAGTCTGACTCAGGTGCGGCTGGCGCTGAGCCTGGCGCTTGAACAGGCACAATGGGCTGCGCTCAACGGCGAGTCCGAGGTTTATGCCAAGGCGGTGACCGAGGCGCGAAGCGTGCTGGATGCCAATTTCAACAAGGACAATCCGCAGAGCAAAATGCTGGGTGAGCGTCTGGACGAACTGGCGAAGAAGCCCGTGTCGGTGGTGACCCCGGACCTGGCGCCAAGTCTGAGCGCGGTGCAGGCTTATCTCGAGCAACGACACACGCCGGTGGGCGGGGCGCTGGACAAACAGGCTGACGGGGCGCAGCCCGGGAGTCAGCCATGAAGCGCGCCTATGTGATTGTCTTCTTCGTGATCGTCGTCGCGGCGCTCGTGGGCCTCGCCATTTCACGGCATGCCGGATACGTGCTGATCGCCTATGACGGCTTCCGTTACGAATCCAGTCTCTGGGCCGCGTTAGCGCTGCTGGTCGCGCTCGTAGTGTTGGTCTGGCTCGTTCGCGGTCTGGTGAGGCTGCTGACGACGTCAGGCGGTGTGGTGAATCCGTGGTCGCGTCGCAACCGCAGTCGTCGCGTTCAGGTGGCGATCGAACAGGGTCAGATGGACCTTGCAGAAGGCCGCTGGGCGAGTGCTCAACGTCATCTGCATCGCGCTGCCGAAGCGGAGCCTCAACCGCTGCTCTATTACCTCGGCGCCGCACGTGCGGCCAATGAGCAGGGTCGTTACGAAGAAAGCGATAATTTGCTGGAGCGCGCGCTTGAACGACAGCCTCATGCAGAGCTGGCCATCGCGCTGAACCACGCGCAGTTGCAACTTGACCGTGGCGACAGCGAGGGTGCGTTGACGACCTTGCAGGCCATGCAGGAGCGTCATCCGCACAACCCTCAGGTGCTGCGTCAGTTGCAGCGCCTCTACCGTCAGCGTGGCGAATGGTCCGAGCTGATTCGCCTGATGCCCGAGCTGCGCAAGGACAAGGTCCTGCCCGCCCAGGAACTGGCGGAACTCGAAAAGCGGGCGTGGGGGGAGAACCTGTCACTCGCGGCCTATCGAGGCGTGGAGGGCGAGAGCGCCCCGGCGGGCTTGCCTGCGCTTGAAAAAGCCTGGCAGCAGCTGACATCGGCGCAGCGTCAAGAACCCGCGTTGATCCTGGCGTATGCCGAGCAGTTGCGTCGGCACGGCGCCGATGTCCAGGCGGAAGAGGTCCTTCGCACGGCAATGAAGCGTGAGTACAACGCGCATCTGGCGCGTCTGTACGGTCTGGTGCGGGGCAGCGATTCCGGTAAACAGCTGCAGACCGCTGAAGGCTGGCTGAAAAATCACCCTGACGATCCGGGCTTGCTGTTGACCCTCGGCCGTCTCTGCCTGCAGAGCAGTTTGTGGGGCAAGGCCCGTGATTATCTGGAAGCGAGTCTGCGTTTGCAGCGCAACCCGGAAGCGTGCGCCGAGCTGGCGCGTTTGCTGGGGCAGCTGGGTGAAACCGACCGCAGCAACCAGCTTTTTCAGGAAGGATTGGGCTTGCTCGATGAGCGTTTATTGGCTCGCCCGCTTCCGGCGTTGGCGCGTGCATGACCTCTGGCGTGCGCGACACACAAAAGGCCCTTACAGGGCCTTTTTGTTAACGTTTCCCCATGACCTGTGGGATCCTTCTCGCACTCTCTGAGGGTTTTATTCCTGTCCTGCGCCTATAGGTATATTTTCCTATGGCTGTGGTCGGTAAATCCCTACACAAACTAAGAAATATCCTCCCCCGGTTGCCTTGAAAGCGGGTCTCGCTTTCCTCTACCGTACCGCCTTCGTCTTTTGTTACGGATTTTCCATGCATCTGGCCCGCACGCGCTCCTTGTTTTTTCTGGCGTTTTTCGCCTGCGTATCGATTGTGGGAGCTGCCATGTATCTAGAGCGCGTGGTCGTCTTTGCGCCATGCCCGTTATGCCTGGTGCAGCGCGTTCTTTTCGGGTTGTTTGCCGCTGTCTCCCTGGTGGCTGCGACGCACTCTCCACAGCGCAGGGGCTGGCGTCTCTATTCCGCCGCGCTGGTGGTGGTCTCGCTGGCTGGCGTGGCAACAGCGGCGCGGCAGGTATGGTTACAGGCGTCGCCGCCTGAAGACATCGCCTCGTGTCTGGGGAATCTGCAGACCATGCTCGACACCATGCCCTTCCTGACCGTCATTGGTGAGATTCTGGCTGGCCACGCTGACTGCTCCGAAATCACCTGGTCACTCTTCGGCATCAGCATTCCAGAGTGGAGTCTGCTGGCGTTCACTGGCCTGAGCCTGTTCGCGTTGTACTACCTGATCATCGAATTTCGTCGATCCGGATCAATGGATATCGGGGCGCTGGATTAAACGCTTGTATGAACTTTATCTCCTGCGTACCTTGAAGGCCTGGTCGAGCGGGCATAATCTGGGCCGCACGCATCATCGGAATAATGCTGCTGTCGACGTTTTTCAGAGCCGGTTTTCATAAGCATCGGGCCGGATCGTGAAGCGTTTCAAGGCAGCATGCCCCTGAAGGGAAGAGAGAACATCATGCTGGAAAGTTGTCAGAACGCTCAGGAACGCTGGGGTGGGGTTCACAAGCTGATTGATCGTTGGCTGCTGGAGCGCAACGAGCTGATCAAGGCTTACGATGATCTGGGCGCGGCGCCGGACGCCTTGTCCGCAACCCGCAAGCCGTTGCAGGAATTCTGCGGCACCTTGGTCGACTACGTGTCGGCAGGTCATTTCGAAATCTACGAGCAGCTTACCGGCGAGGCGAAAGCCTTCAACGACCAGCGCGGTCTTGAACTTGCCGACACGATCTATCCGCGTATCGATGTCATCACTGAAAAGCTGTTGGCGTTCAACGATCTCTGCGATGAAGGAAAATGTGTCGCCGAGAAATTCAAGGAGCTGGGCGGATTGCTGCACGAGCGCTTCGAACTCGAAGACTGCCTGATCGAAGTGCTGCACAACGCGCACAAGGAACAGGATGCAGTTCAGGCCTGACCTGTTGGGCGATGCAAAAAAGGGTGCCTTGGGCACCCTTTTTTATTGCCTGTAAAACGAGTTTGCTACTGCGATACGGCAATCAGCTCGATCTCGAACACCAGTGGCGTGTACGGGTCGATCAGGTCGCCCGCGCCTTCGGCGCCATACGCCTGGGCCGACGGAATGACCAGTCTCCATTTCGCGCCGACGGGCATGTCGACCAGCGCGGTGGTCCAGCCTGCGATCACGCTGTCCAGACGAAACCACTGAGGCTGCTGGCTCTGATCGAAGATCGTGCCGTCAGGCAGACGTCCGACGTATTTCACCTGGACGCGACCGTTGATGTCTGGCTTGGGGCCGGTGCCTGGGGTCAGCTCGGTCATCAGGATGCCGTCGGCGAGTTGGCGCACACCGGGTTTGGCTTTTTCAGCGTCCATGAAGCGGCGCTCTTCCTTCAGCGCGGCTTCGGTCTGCGGTTCGGACTGACCGGAGTTTTCGGCCTGGGCCAGGGCGGCGTCATGATCACTGAGGATCTGCTCCATGCGCTCCTGCTTTATCGCCAGCGGCTTGTTTTGATAAGCCTGCTGCAAGCCTTCGATCAATGCCGGCAATTGCAGGTCCGGAGCCTCCTGGCGCAAGCGCTCGCCCAGGCTTGCCCCCAGGCTGTACGACAGGTCATGTGCGTTGTCGGAAGGTGGAGCGTCGGCCGCGTGAGCAAGGGGTACCAAGAGGAACAACGACATTAACAAGTAGCGCGACATGAATGCTCTCCGGCCTGGGAAGTGAGCGATTATGCCAGCGCCGAGTGCTTAATGTGATGATGATGTGAAGGGATTTTTCCCCCGTTGCAACAGAGCGTAATTTGCAGTGTCAAGATGCGCTAGCGGCGGTGCGGGCAGAGGTCTAGTATGAGCCGCATTCAAATCAGCCAGGAGGTAAGTCATGTCGGCCACCAAGAAGCCAGTAAACACTCCGTTGCATTTGCTCCAACAACTCTCGAGCAGCTTGCTCGAACATCTTGAAGATGCCTGCTCTCAAGCGCTGGCCGATGCCGAAAAGCTGCTCGCCAAGCTTGAAAAACAACGCGGTAGAGCTCAGGAAAAACTGCACAAGTCCCGCACCAAGCTCCAGGACGCCGCCACTGCCGGTAAAGCCAAGGCACAAGCCAAAGCCAAAAGCAGCGTGGGCGAACTCGAAACGCTGCTCGATGCGCTGAAAGATCGTCAGACCGAAACCCGCACTTACATCCTCAACCTTAAGCGCGATGCTCAGGAAAGCCTGAAGCTGGCGCAAGGTGTGGGTCGTGTGAAAGAAGCCGTGGGTAAGGCGCTGAGCGATCGCGCAGCCAAAGCCAAGGCGACGACAAAACCTGTTGCCAAAGCGGTTGCTGCCAAGACCCCTGCGAAAGCACCTGTCAAAGCCGCTGCCAAGCCAGCGGCTAAAGCACCTGCTAAAACCGCAGCAGCAAAACCTGCAGCCAAGCCAGCGGCCAAAGCACCGGTTAAAGCCACAGCTGCCAAGACCGCAGCCGCCAAACCCGCTGCCGCCAAGGCACCTGTCGCTGCTAAAACAGCCGCTAAACCTGCTGCCAAAGCTGCGAGCAAACCTGCCGCCAAGCCTGCCGCCAAGGCACCGGTTGCTGCCAAGGCTCCAGCGAAAACTGCCGCTGCAAAACCCGCAGCTGCCAAGCCTGCCGCCAAACCAGCCGCTAAAGCACCCGCGGCCAAACCCGCGGCAAGCGCTGCTGCCAAATCTGCTCCTGCCAAGGCCCCGGCGAAACCTGCTGCCGCCAAACCGGCTGCCAAAGCAGCAACCGCTGCAGCGAAACCTGCGGCCAAGCCCGCTGCAGCGAAGCCTGCGACTGCCAAGCCTGCCGCTGCAAAGCCAGCCGCCAAGCCTGCGACAAAACCTGCAGCCAAGCCGGCCACTCCGGCAGCTGCTACTGCTGCCAAGCCAGCGACGCCTGCTCCGGCAGCCTCGACTTCGACCACCACTCCCGTTGCGCCGGTTACGCCAGCCGCCGCTCCAGTGACCGGCTCGACCTCGAACAGCGCTACCTAAGCAAGGTCTTCCCCGGCGCGCCGCACGATGTGCAGCGCGTCGGGGGCTTTGTTGGCGGCATCGCCTGCGAGCGCTTCCAGCCACGCGCCAGGCGTGTGCGCAGCTTGCTCAGGCCAGTCCTGAGTCAAGCGTTGCAACCTCACCAGCAGCTCACGCTCTGCATCCAGTTCCAGCCCCTTCAGCCGGTCACGCAAGGCACCAAGTTCGACGTCGGTCGTCGTTGCAGCTTTCCATTGTGTGCGCAACGCTCTCAACGGCCCGACCACCTGATCGTGCCACGGGGTCGCCAATTGTCTGATTTCCTCCGCCCTTTGCGGGTTTAATGGAACGCCCAACTGATCCAGCCAGACCCCGCACAGCAGCGCGCAGACATTGCCGCCGTGGGCTTGCAGGGTGAGGCACGCCTGCTCAACCCCCGGGCGCGCGTAAAAATCTAGCGTGAAACTCCATAGGTCCGAAGGCATCGTCATCTACCTGTTTTGGGCGAAGCTGGTAGACTCCGCCGCCATTATGATCAGACTTCAAAGCCTTACCTTACAGCGTGGTCCGCAACGTCTGCTAGAAGACGCCGAGCTGACTCTGCACGCCGGCCAGAAAGCCGGCCTCATCGGCGCGAATGGCGCCGGCAAATCCAGCCTGTTCGCGTTGCTGCGGGGTGAACTGTCCCCCGACAACGGCGATTGCTCGCTGCCTGCCGACTGGCGTATCGCGCACATGCGTCAGGAGGTCGACACGCTCGATCGCCTGGCCGTGGATTACGTCCTTGACGGCGACCTGCGTCTGCGCCAGGTGCAGCGTGATCTGGGCGCTGCCGAAGCCGCTCACGACGGGGCCGCTCAGGCGCGTCTGCACTCGGAGCTCGACAGCGCCGATGGCTACACGGCGGATGCTCGGGCACGCAAGCTACTGGCGGGTCTGGGGTTCACCAATGAGCAAATGGACCGGCAGGTCGGCGACTTCTCCGGTGGCTGGCGTATGCGTCTGAACCTGGCGCAGGCCCTGATGTGCCCATCGGACCTGTTGCTGCTCGACGAACCGACCAACCACCTGGACCTCGACGCCATTCTTTGGCTTGAAGACCATTTGAAGAGCTATCCGGGCACGTTGCTGCTGATCTCCCACGACCGGGATTTTCTCGACGCGGTGGTCGATCATGTCGCCCACGTCGAGCAGAAAAAGATCACGCTTTATCGCGGCGGCTACAGCGCCTTCGAGCGCGCTCGTGCCGAACGCCTCGCCCAGCAACAGCAGGCGTACGAGAAGCAGCAGGCACAGCGCGCGCACATGGAGAAATTCATCACGCGCTTCAAGGCTCAGGCCACCAAGGCCAAGCAGGCGCAGAGCCGGATCAAGGCCCTTGAGCGCATGGAAGAACTGTCGGCGGCGCACGTCGATTCGCCGTTTGATTTCACCTTCCGCGAATCCAGCAAGATCTCCAGCCCTTTGCTGGATCTGTCTGAAGCCAGCCTGGGCTACGGCGACAAGACGGTTTTGCAGAAGGTCAAACTTCAGCTCACCCCCGGTGCGCGGATCGGCTTGCTCGGCCCCAACGGCGCCGGTAAGTCCACGCTGATCAAAAACCTGGCGGGCGAACTCGAGCCGTTGAGCGGGCGCATGGTGCGTGGCGAAAACACCGTCGTCGGTTACTTTGCTCAGCACCAGCTGGATTCGCTCGATGCCAAGGCCAGCCCGCTGCTGCATTTGCAGCGGATCGCCCCCACGGAGCGTGAGCAGACCCTGCGCGACTTCCTCGGCGGCTTTGACTTCCGCGGCGCTCGACTGGACGAGCCGGTGCTGAATTTCTCGGGCGGCGAGAAAGCCCGTCTGGCGCTGGCGTTGATTGCATGGGAAAGGCCAAACCTGTTGCTGCTCGACGAACCGACCAACCACCTGGACCTGGAAATGCGTCTGGCGTTGACCATGGCGCTGCAAGAGTTCAGCGGCGCGGTATTGGTGGTCTCTCACGATCGTCATCTGCTCAAGAGCACCACCGACAACTTCATGCTGGTCGCCGATGGCGTCGTGCAGGAGTTCGATGGCGACCTGGATGACTACGCGCGCTGGCTGGTGGATTACCGCCTGCGTAATGCGCCGGTCAGCAACACGCCGGTGAATGCCGACAAGACCGACAAAAAAGCCCAGCGTCAGCAGGCCGCTGCGTTGCGCCAGCAATTGGCCCCGCACAAGCGCGAAGCCGAGAAGCTGGAAAAAGAACTCGGCACCTTGCACGAGAAACTGGCGAAGATCGAATCAGCGCTGGGCGACAGCGCGATTTACGAGGCGGCCAACAAGGACAAGCTTCGTGACCTGCTGGCGGATCAGGCCAAGCTGAAAACCCGCGAGTCCGAGCTTGAAGAGGCGTGGATGGAGGCGCTCGAACTTCTGGAGTCGATGCAGGCCGAGCTGGAAGCGCTTTCCTGACCTGACGTTGGCGTTTGCTGACGATGGGCGCGCTTTCTAACCTCTGCGGGCCGGACCAGCGTTTGCTCTGGACCCGCACAGCTATCTGCCAACTCGCCACAACAGTTAGAAATCATTGGTCTTTGGGTCGCAGAAACACTAGGTTAGAACGAGTTTTTGCTCTTGCTTGAGGTGCGTGATGTCGCTCGAAACGTGGCTGGCGTTTTTCGCCGCTTGTTGGGTTATCAGTCTTTCTCCGGGCGCAGGCGCCATTGCGTCGATGTCCAGTGGTCTGCAGTATGGGTTCTGGCGCGGTTACTGGAACGCCCTCGGTCTGCAATTGGCGCTGATCGTTCAGATCGCGATCATCGCCGCAGGCCTGGGTGCCGTGCTCGCCACGTCGGCGCTGGCGTTCACGCTGATCAAATGGTTCGGCGTTGCCTACCTGGTGTATCTGGGTGTGAAGCAATGGCGGGCTTTGCCAAGCGATCTCTCTGACGACGCGAGCATTCGCCCGATCGGCAAACCAATGGCGCTGGTCGCGCGGGGTTTTCTGGTCAACATCAGCAACCCCAAGGCGCTGGTGTTCATGCTGGCGATCCTGCCGCAGTTCATCGATACCCATCTGCCACTGGTGCCGCAGTATCTGACCATTGCTGCGACCATGGTCAGCGTCGACCTGATCGTGATGGCGGGGTATACCGGACTGGCGTCCAAAGTGCTGCGTTTGCTCAAGACGCCGAAGCAGCAGCGACGCATGAATCGCACGTTTGCCGGGCTATTCGTCAGTGCGGCGGCGTTTCTGGCGACTTTGCATCGCGCGTGATCAAGGCGTGGCGCAGAAACCTGTGGGAGCGAATTGATTCGCGAGAGGCCATTAGATCCGACGCATGTGTGCCGACTGATAAATAGCTTCGCGAATGAATTCGCTCTCACAGTGGTCCTTTTACATAGGGGTTCAACGCAAAATCTTCGGCGCCTCGTCACGTGGCAGGCTGTTGCGTGGTGCAGGCTGTTCCTGCGAATACTCCACCTCACCGCGCAACTGCTCCCTCAACTGACGCGCGACGTCCATCCCGATCGATTTCGACACTTCACGCACCACGCGGCCGCGATTGGGCGAGACGCGGACATCGTTGCCGTTGACCAGCCTGGTGTCCTGACCTTCCCCTATGGCGGTGAAGGCCGAGGTGATTTCGTAGGTCCGCGTATTAATCAAACTGAAATCCCCCACCAGCGTCAGGCCCAATACGGCGGAGTGACTGTTGGTGTTGGCGATCTCGTTGACGTCCTGGCGGAAGTCGATATCTGACACCGTGCCGAACAGCACGTAATCGGCACCCTTGAAGTGGCCGTTCTTGATCCGCTTGATGACGTCGTACACGTCCTCTTTGGCGTTGGCCGTGTAAGGCGTGCCTTGCACCAGTTGAAACATCCCGGACTTGAGAATCTCGCCCTTGATGTCGCCGCTGAATTTACGCAGCTCGCTCTGCTCGATGTAGCTCGTGCGCGCTTCGTATTCGTTGTAACTGGCCGATCCGCTGGCGCTGTAGGCGTTGGCCTGAAAGCTGGTCTGCGCCGACACCGTGTGGATGTACTCCTCCACTCGCTGTTCGTACGCCATGTCCGATACCGCGACCTTGGGGGCGGCCTGGACGCCGAAAGCAGTGAGCAGGCCAAGAATGCCGATCCATGCACGCATTGGTTAGCGCTCCGTGGTCTTGCGGATTTCTTTTTCGTCCATCCATTCGGCGATGCCGCTTTCCACGTCGATCAGCTGCAGGCTGAACTTGTAGAAAACGTCCTTATAGTCGCTGCTGCGCTTGACGATCGAGCTGATCGAGCCTTCAAGGCGGTATTTGGCGGCAACCATGTTGCCGGTTTTACTGACGGTGGATGGCTTGTACAGGCCGCTCTGATTTTGCAGCTTGAGCTGGTCGACCTGGCTCTGCATGTCGGTGTTGTCGCTGGCGAAACGGGCCGTGCCGGACTTCATCAGCTGGGTCTTGATCGAGGTGGTGATCTCGCGTGTGTCGATGTACTCGCTGGTCTTGTTCTTGACGTCGTAGACCTGAACCACAGGACGGCCTTGCAGCGTGCCGGACTGGGCAAGCGAGCGGGTCATGCTTTCGGCGATCATCTGCAGGTCGGTAGAGCCGAACTCGTTGGTCACGGTTTCAACGGCCTTGGTGTCGCCGTAACTGATGTTCTTGCTGCCCAGCGTGGGCGAGTTGTTGGCGCAGCCGGTGACCAGCAGGGCGACGGCAGCGATGAGCGAAAGACGAAAGGTGGACAGCATGTCTGGGATCTCGTTGGCTGAGCGAATCTTGGGTGATTAAGGGGTTTTGACTTCGAAGCGGAAGTCAGAGGCCTTCGGCACCGGGGCGATGGCGGGCAGGAAGCTGCTCTGCGAGCCATACAGCGTCAGGCTTTTCCAGGTTTCCGGCTCGGCGACGGGGAACCCGTCGCTGCCGAGCCAGGCGAAGCGGTAATACAATGTCTTGTTGTAACTGCTGGTGTTGCGCAGCGAAACGTTGACGGTCATGAAGCCGTTTTCGCGGGCGACGCGCATCGGCCCGATATCAATGTTTTTCAGATCACCCATGGCAACCACCTTGCTGGCGGCACTGCCGGGCGCTGGAGGGGGTGGTGTTGCACAGCCGGCGAGCAACACCAGTGCGATCAAGCCAAAAATCGTGTGACGCATGAACTGTCTCCGTTCAGGGTTTGTTGACGGCCACGGCCTGGGGCAGGCTCGAAGTCATCACGTGAGCCGCGAGGCCGCTGGTGTACACCTGATTGCCGATGGCGCGCAGCGTGATCACTTGGTAAGGGCGGTCGATCTTGAGCTGCACACGCGTGCCGCCGACCGAGGACGGCAGAACCACCTGATGCTCGCCTGGCTTGAGACGCATACGGGCGACGAGGGTGTTGTCCGGCAGCGTGCGCCAGGTGCGCGTGTCTGCGCCTTCGGTGACCGCCGACGCAAGGCCGACAGCCAGGCCCGCCAGCGGGTTCGTTTCGTTGAGTTTCTTCTGCGTCACGCCCCGGGTGATCGCCCGCACCGTGGTGCGCACGATGATGCCGGGCATGTCATCACGCAGTGCGCGACGGGACATTGCGGTGGTGCTGTTAAGAGCGGTGAGATTGACCGGTTGCCCATCGACACCGATCTGATTGAAAAACGGTGTCGATGTGTCGGCTTTGACGACCGGGAACGACAGAGGGGTGATCACCAGATTGTTGCTGATCGGTAATGGCAGCGGGATGCGAACCGAGTCACGTGCCGGCGCGAAGCCGGTCTGCACGACGATCAGGACCTCACTGCCCTCGGTCGCGGTGTTCTTGCTGCCAGCGGCATCCAGGTTCAGCAGTGCCTGATCCAGAAAGGGCGTGTTCGGGCGCAGTTCGGCAGCCTGACGGTAGCCTGGAGCCGCGAGGTCTTTTTCGCCCAGCGCTTCATAGACGAAGCCGGACAGGTAGTGGCTGAATGCGCTTTGATAGCTGTTCTTCAGGCCTACCACTTCGGGTGCATCAAGGGACTCGACGGGATAACCCCTCAGGTCCTTGTACTGAGTCGTCACGCCCTGGCTTTTGGCCTCGTCTTCACTCTTGAGGTATTGCTTGTCGCGCAGCTCGGCAATGACGGCTTCGCGCTCATGGGTCTTCTTGATCTCGGTGCGAGCACCGTCGAAATCGTTCTGCGCCAGCAGGTTCAGCGCCATCTGCGTGGTCAGCATGACTTTCTCGTAGTCATAGCCTTCGTAGCGACGCACTTTGTCGTTGACGAGGAAGCTTCCAAACTGGGCGAGGTATTTGCCGCTGTCGAGTTTTACCGAGTCTTCCCAGGCCAGGACGGTCTGGTCGGCGTGGCGCCAGGCGGTCTGGCTGCCGGGAATGTCGCCCCGGGAGCGCAACAGTTCACCTTTCTCAAAGTAATAGAGCAGGTCTTTGTCGTCGCCAGAGTTGTTCTTCTCCAGGATCATCAGCGCCCCGTCCACGTTGCCGGCGCTCAGCTGCTGGTTGGTCTGCTGCAGTTCGGTGTCGTAATTACGGAAAGCGGCACAACCAGTCAGTTGCACGGTCGCGATCAGTGCGAGTGCAATCAATGCGCGGGAAGACATCCAGATCAATCCTTGAATGAACCAGGCTGGCTTGAGAGCGCCCGGTCATGCGAATCCGTGAGTGTGAGGCGCGGTGCCTCGGCGTGATGCGATCAGCAAGAACGTGAGGCTTGCGGGATGGCGGCGGGGATTATAAAGAGAGCAACGCTCAAAACAATGGCTTTTTGATATCTCACAACAGTTTCAGAAGCTTCTGACACGTGCGTCTCACTTTTGCGCGGTACCGAATGCCCCTCCAGCCCCTGATCGCCGTTCGTGAGATAAGCGACGATAAAGTTGCCTTTCAGTGAGACGAGACTTGAGTGCGCGACGTTGTACATGAACAATGACAACCCTTCGCATTTGAATCTGAGATGTACTCATGTTTTCCCCCTCCCGCTTCATGGCCCGGCTGGTTCTGACCGTGCTGAGCCTGCTCGGCACTCACGCCTGGGCAGACACTGTGGACGGTGCTGCCCAGGCATTGCACCTGCTGGACTACGTCAGTGCGGACTATCCGCCCACCGTCTCCGACGGCAAGGTCGTGGATGATGCCGAGTACAAGGAGCAGGTCGAGTTTCTCGGCGCGCTGGAAGGGCTGATCATTGCGCTGCCGGCGCGGGCCGAACGCGCAGCGCTGGAGCAGGGCGTCAAAGCGTTGCAAATCGCAGTCGAGCAAAAGCAGGACGGTGCGCAGGTTGCGCGTCAGGCCCGGCAACTGGGCGCGAAGCTGGCCGTTGCTTATGAGGTGAGTCAGGCGCCGGTGATTACGCCGGATGCCGCACGAGGCGCGCCGCTGTACGCGCAGCATTGCTCGGTCTGTCATGGCGACGCGGGGGCGGGCGACGGCCCCGCGGGAATCGGCCTGACGCCGCCTCCTGCCAACCTGCGTGATGCGGCGCGGCTGGACCGGCTGAGCCTCTATGACATCTACAACACGCTCGGATTGGGTATCGAAGGCACGGATATGCCTTCGTTCGCCGATCAGCTCGATGATCGCCAGCGTTGGGACGTGGCGACTTACATCGCAAGCTTCAGCGCCGATGCCGCCGCTGCCGTTCAGGGCCAGACATTCAATCTCGCCGATCTGGCTCGGCAAACGCCGGCTGAAATCAGTGCCGCTGAAGGCCCGCAAGCTGCAGCGGCATTCCGGGCTCAACGCGCTCAGCCGCCGCAGGTTCAGCGGGGTCCTGCGCAGTTGCTCGATTACACCAGCATGACGCTGGACAAGAGCCTGGCGGCTTATCAGTCCGGCGACCGCGAACAGGCTTACGACTTGTCCGTGGCGGCCTACCTGGAAGGCTTCGAGCTGGTGGAAAGTTCACTGGATAACGTCGACGCCAATGTGCGCAAGGACACCGAGAAGGCGTTGATGGCCTATCGGCAATCGTTGCAGGACGGCTTGCCCGTTGCCCAGGCTGCACAAAAGCTTGAGGCGGCGAAGCTCAAGCTCAAGGCCTCGGCGAGTCTCTTGGGCAACGATGGCCTGAGCACTTCGTTGAGCTTCATTTCCGGCCTGTTGATCCTGTTGCGAGAAGGTCTGGAAGCGATTCTGGTGCTGGCGGCGATCCTGGCGTTCCTGCGCAATACCGGGCAGCAATCGGCTGTGCGCAGCGTCAACGTGGGTTGGGGCCTGGCGTTGCTGGCAGGGCTGGGGACTTGGGCGTTGGCTGCGTATGTGATCGATGTCAGCGGCTCCCAGCGCGAATTGCTGGAGGGGGCGACCGCATTGTTCGCCAGCGTCATGGTGTTGTGGCTCGGCGTGTGGATGCATGACCGCCGTCACGCCGCCGCTTGGCAGGATTACATCAAGACCAGCCTGGTTGGCGGTGGCGGGCGCTTCGGCTTCGCGGTGCTGGCGTTTTTCTCGGTCTACCGCGAGCTGTTCGAAGTGATCCTGTTCTACGAAACCTTGTGGTTGCAAGCAGGTCCCGCCGGGCATAACGCTGTATTGGCTGGCGGCGCGACGGCGCTCGTGCTGCTGATCGGGTTGGCGTGGGTGATTCTTCGTGGCTCGGCCAAGTTGCCGCTGGCCATGTTCTTCGGTATCAATGCGGCGCTGTTGTGTGCCTTGTCGGTGGTGTTCGCCGGTCATGGCGTCAAGGCGCTGCAAGAGGCCGGAATTTTCGGGACCCGTCCGGTGCCGTTCTTCGAGTTCGATTGGCTGGGCATCCATGCCGATGCCTACTCATTGGCGGCACAGACTGTGGCGTTGGTCGCGATTGCGGTGCTGTATGGCAGAAGCCGATGGGCGGAGAGGCGTCGGACCGAAACCGCCTGAATAATCTGTAGGAGTGAGCGTGCTCGCGATCACGATGGGCCGTTCACATCGATGTCGCCTGATGCACCGCGATCGCGAGCACGCTCACTCCTGCAGGGTCTGTGTTCAATCTGAGATAAAACCTATGCGTGTCTGGATCGACGCCGATGCTTGCCCCAAAGCGGCAAGAGATCAGGTGGTCAAGTTCGCCCTCAAGCGTCAGTTCGAGGTCGTGCTGGTGGCGGGTCAAGCCGTACCCCGGCCTTCGTATGCGCTGGTCAAGCTGATCGTGGTGCCCAGCGGTCCCGACGCTGCCGACGACTACCTGGTGGAGCACGCCGTTCCGGGGGAGTTGGTGATCTGCAGCGACGTTCCGCTCGCGGATCGTCTGGTGAAGAAGGGCGTTGCCGCGCTGGACCCGCGAGGCAAGGAGTTCGATGCCCAGAACATGGGTGAGCGGCTGGCGGTTCGCAACCTGTTCACCGACCTGCGCGAACAAGGACAGGCGGGAGGCGGGCAGGGCACCTATGGCGATCGTGAAAAGCAGGCCTTCGCCAACTCGCTGGACCGGATCTTGACCCGGTTGGTGCGAGGCTGACTGACCGTCAGGTCGAAGCCCGTTCCTCGTTCTCCTGCACCAACTCCAGCACCCGATCCACGAGCTTGTTGATGCCCGCCGCTGCTTCGCCGATCGATTTGGCGACCATGTAACCCGGCGTGCTGACCAGTTTGCGGTCCTTGTCTTCGACGATGTCGGCGACGTCGCATTGTTCATGGTTACCGCCCATTTTGGTGATCTTGGCGGCGGTGTCAGGATCGTTGCCGATGGTACAGGTGACGCCCGGGCCGTAGATCTTCGCGGCAAGCGCCGGCGAGACGCAGATCAGGCCAATGGGTTTGCCCGCTTCGGCAAACGCTTCAGCCATGGCGAGCACCTCAGCCTGAACCTTGCAGCTGGAGCCTTCGGCGGCGAAGTTGGAGAGGTTCTTCGCGGCGCCGAAGCCGCCGGGGATGATCAGTGCGTCGAATTCGCTGATGTCGGCTTCGCGGATGTCTTCGATGTCCCCACGAGCGATGCGTGCCGATTCCACCAGCACGTTGCGGGTTTCGGGCATTTCTTCGCCGGTCAGGTGGTTGATGACGTGATGTTGCGCAATGTTCGGCGCAAAGCACTTTACCTCGGCGCCACGCTGGTTCAGGCGCAGCAGGGTGAGCACGCTCTCATGGATTTCTGCGCCGTCCTGGACGCCGCAACCTGAAAGAATGACGGCCACTTTCTTGCTCATGCATGTGCTCCCTCTCGTGGGCGATCCAGAACGTTGCGGGCCGCCGGTGCTGTCGTTTTCCATGGCGTCCGGCAACTCGCTCGCCGGGCCAGCGATGTCGTCAAATGTCTACTAATTTGTCATTCGTTGCCATAGGGTTTTCCCGTGGCCGCGCCTAATCTTCGAGGTTTCGTCGCTGGGTGGCGTTGATGAATTTCATTCTGTACGCAGTGCCGTTTTTCTTTGTGCTGATCGCTGTCGAACTTCTCGCCGATCACTGGCGCAAGGTCAATAACTACCGGGTCGCGGACGCGATCAACAGCCTGAGCACCGGCGTGTTGTCGACCACCACAGGCTTGTTGACCAAGGGCGTGGGGCTGGTGACGTATGCCTTCGCGCTGGATCATCTCACGCTGTGGCGGCTGTCTGCCGAAAGCGTCTGGGTCTGGGTGTTCGCCTTCATTCTCTACGACCTCTGCTACTACTGGCTGCACCGTCTGGGCCATGAGCGCAACATCCTCTGGGCGGCGCATTCGGTGCATCACCAGAGCGAGGACTACAACCTTTCGACCGCCTTGCGCCAGACCAGCACCGGGTTTCTTCTGAGCTGGATCTTCTACCTTCCGCTGGCCGTCATCGGCGTGCCGCTGGTGGTGTTCGTCGCGGTTGCTTCGCTCAATCTGCTGTATCAGTTCTGGGTCCACACGCGGCACATTCCCAAGCTCGGTTGGTTCGAATGGATCTTCGTCACGCCGTCCAATCACCGTGCCCATCATGCACAGAACCTTATCTACATGGATCGCAACTACGGCGGGGTGTTCATTGTTTGGGACCGACTGTTTGGCACATTTCAGGAGGAGCTGGACGAAGAGCCGCCGATTTTCGGTGTGACGACGCCGTTGAGAAGCTGGAGCCCGCTGTGGGCCAACGTGCAGTTCTATGCCCAGCTGGCGGCGGATGCACGGCGTACGACGTCCTGGCGCGACAAGCTGAGGATCTGGTTCATGCCCACCGGATGGCGACCCGCCGATGTCGCGGCCCGATACCCCATGACCAAGCCGGATTTGAGTCAGTTCCGCAAATTCGATGTGCCACTGAGCCTGGCGCAGCAGCTGTACGTCGGCATTCAGTTCGCGCTGTACACCCTGCTCGGCAGCTATCTGCTGTCCAACGGCGACGTGTTGCCGTGGCCGGCACTGATCGTGGGTTGGGCGTGGGTCGCATGGGGATTGTTCGTGTTTGGCGCGGCGCTGGAGAACAGGCCGGCGACGTTGAAGCTTGAGGGGTTGAGGCTGGCGGCGAACCTGCCGTTGATGGCGTTGGCACCCTTGGTGGGTCTGTGGCCGGTCACTTCATTGGGATGGTCAGTCTTGCTGACTTACACCGCGTTGAGCGCAATCGCAGTGTATTGCGCTCGGGGGCGTTTCACTCGTCTGGCCGGTTCTTGACGTCGACCGTGGCCGGTACGGCGGCCAGTTTGGCTTCACGGGCAATGCGCGCGCTCTTGATGCGACGGCGTATCCACAACAGACCGCCGATCAGCAGCAGAGCGCCGAGAACCCACAGCTCGTATTTCTTGACGTTACCCAGTAGGCCTTCCAGCACGGCACCAAATTTATAGGCAGCCGCGCCCAGCGCTGCCGCCCATACTGCCGCCCCGATACCGTTAAGCAACAAATAGCGACCTGGCGGATAGCCGGACAAGCCAATCGCCACCGGCATGACCGTGCGCAGGCCATACACAAAACGGAAGCTCAGCACCCAGATGTCCGGGTGTTTGCGGATATGCTCCAGCGCGCGGTCGCCAAGCATCTGCCAGCGCGGTTTCCGGGCCAGAAGTTTGCGACCGTGCTTGCGCCCCATGAAATACCAGAGCTGATCGCCTGCGTAGCTGCCGAAGAAGGCAACCACCACGACCAGATTGATGTCCATGTACCCACGAAACGCAAGAAATCCGGCAAGAACAAGAATGGTCTCGCCTTCGAAAAAGGTGCCGAGGAAAAGGGCGAAGTAGCCAAATTCTTGTAAAAAATGCTGGAGCATCATTTGGGTGCTGGCGAAATGAACGCGCAGCCTAACTCGCCGAAGGCATTCAGGAAAGTGTGCAAATGTGTCACGGCGTTAAACTTTCTTACAGGTCATGCGGATTCGTCGTCTAGAAAGCGGGTTTGCGTCCTGCGGTATTTGTCGAAATTGATACTGTCACGTAAGCGTCATAATGGAGGCTTATAAATGTCACGCTTGCCCGATTGCATGGGCTCGGGAGCATTTCGTGCGCGTTGCCCTCACTCCTCGATCTCGACCATTCCTCTTATCTGTTCGCGCTGATGCGTCCTGCCCAGCGGTCGGGAATGACCTGCCGTCGGCAGACGTTTCACACTTTCTTTCGCCGCCTTCTATGTCTGCAATCACGCGGATGCCGACTGACGTCATCACCGGACGCTGCGATTTGGGCTTGCAGGACGCCGAGAAATGCGTAGCGTGGGGAGTTAACGCGCGTCAAGCGTCGCCCTGCGGGTCTGTCAGATCATTCTCTTGCCCGGGACAGGGCCATCGTCACCGCAAACCCGTCGAGGGCGTGACTGGCTCAGGACGCTGGACGTCACCACTGTTGTGGCGCAGACGGCATGTCGACCTCACTCGCCGTTCGCGCGGCCCAACTGTTACAAGGGCGTTTGCCTTACAGGATTATTCATGAGCACCGAAGGAACTACCGAAGCCGCCGTTGAAATTGAACCCCAGGTCCTGACTCAGGAAGTCACCTCGATGGTCGAGCCGACCATCGAGGTGGTGCCAGCGCTGGAGCCCGCGCCGCCGGTCATGCCCGCCCTGGTGATTCCCAACCTGGATGACAGCAGTCTCTACATCCACCGCGAGTTGTCGCAGTTGCAGTTCAACATTCGCGTACTGGAACAGGCACTGGACGAGTCCTATCCACTGCTTGAGCGGCTCAAGTTCCTGCTGATTTTCTCCAGCAACCTGGATGAATTCTTCGAAATTCGTGTCGCAGGCCTGAAGAAGCAAATCACCTTTGCCCGCGAACAGGCGGGTGCCGACGGCCTCCAGCCGCACCAGGCGCTGGCGCGCATCAGCGAGCTGGTGCACGGCCACGTTGACCGGCAGTACGCCATCCTCAACGACATCCTGTTGCCCGAGCTTGAGAAGCATCAGGTGCGCTTCATCCGTCGTCGTAACTGGACCGCTAAGCTGAAAACCTGGGTTCGTCGCTATTTCCGCGATGAAATCGCACCGATCATCACACCGATCGGCCTGGATCCTACGCACCCGTTCCCGCTCTTGGTGAACAAGTCGCTGAACTTCATTGTCGAGCTGGAAGGTGTCGATGCCTTCGGTCGTGACTCGGGTCTGGCGATCATTCCTGCGCCGCGTCTGCTGCCGCGCATCATCAGGGTGCCGGAAGACGTCGGCGGACCGGGCGACAACTACGTGTTCCTGTCGTCGATGATTCACGCCCACGCCGATGACCTGTTCCAGGGCATGAAGGTCAAGGGCTGCTATCAGTTCCGTCTGACCCGTAACGCTGACCTGGCGCTGGATTCCGAAGACGTCGAAGACCTGGCGCGCGCGCTACGTGGCGAATTATTCTCCCGTCGCTATGGTGACGCGGTGCGCCTTGAGGTCGCCGACACGTGCCCGAAACAGCTGTCTGACTACCTGCTCAAGCAGTTCAACCTGAGCGAGACCGAGCTCTACCAGGTCAACGGTCCGGTGAACCTGACGCGCCTATTCAGCATCACTGGCCTGGACAGTCATCCAGAGCTGCAATATGCGCCGTTCACGCCGGCCATTCCGAAGCTGCTGCAGAACAGCGAAAACATCTTCAACGTGATCAGCAAGCAGGACATTCTGCTGCTGCACCCTTTCGAGTCGTTCACGCCGGTCGTGGATTTGCTGCGTCAGGCAGCGAAAGACCCTCACGTGCTGGCCGTGCGTCAGACGCTGTATCGCAGCGGTGCCAACTCGGAAATCGTCGATGCGTTGGTGGACGCCGCGCGTAATGGCAAGGAAGTGACCGCCGTCATCGAACTGCGTGCACGGTTCGATGAAGAGTCCAACCTTCAACTCGCCAGCCGGCTGCAAGCGGCGGGCGCGGTGGTGATCTACGGCGTTGTCGGCTTCAAGACGCACGCCAAGATGATGCTGATCCTGCGCCGCGAGGCGGGCGAGATCGTTCGTTATGCGCATCTGGGCACGGGCAACTACCATGCCGGTAACGCGCGCCTGTACACCGACTACAGCCTGCTGACCTCCGACGATGCCTTGTGCGAAGACGTCGGCAAACTGTTCAGTCAACTGATCGGCATGGGCAAGACGCTGCGCATGAAAAAGCTGCTGCACGCGCCATTCACCCTCAAGAAAGGCATGCTCGACATGATTGCCCGCGAAACCCAGTTCGCGGCCGAGGGCAAGCCTGCGCACATCATCGCCAAGTTCAACTCCTTGACCGATCCGAAGATCATCCGCGCGTTGTACAAGGCCAGTCAGACGGGCGTGAAGATTGACCTGGTAGTGCGCGGCATGTGCTGCCTGCGTCCGGGCGTGCCGGGTGTGTCGCACAATATTCAGGTGCGTTCGATCATCGGGCGGTTCCTGGAGCACACGCGCGTCTTCTACTTCCTCAATGGCGGCGACGAGCAGATGTTCCTGTCCAGTGCCGACTGGATGGAGCGCAACCTCGACAAGCGTGTCGAGACCTGCTTCCCGGTGGAGGGCAAGAAGCTGATTCTGCGCGTGAAGAAGGAATTGGAAGGGTATCTGACGGACAACACCCACAGCTGGCTGTTGCAGCCGGACGGGCGCTACATCCGCAGCACGCCGACCGGCAACCAGAACGCCCGCAACGTGCAGGCGTCGCTTCTGGAAAAGCTGAGCAACCCGGTCCTCAGCGTACGCTGAGGACGATGCCGACTCGGGTCAGCCACTCGGCTTCCAGGCCGAAGTCGGCCTGAGTCAGCTGGTTGTTTTCCAGCCAGCCATCCGGGAACAGGATGTCGAGGTTATTTCCGTCGGCGGTCAACACCGGCTGCGGCATCTCTTGGGTGCCGCGAATGTGGTGAAACAGGATCGCAAAGCGCAGCAGCACGCACAGACGAATCAGCTTGACGCCTTCATCGCCAAACTCGGCGAACTTGTCCTTGGGAATGTTGCGACGATGGCCGCGCACCAGCAGCGCGAGCATTTGTTGGTCTTCGCGTGAGAAACCGGCCAGATCGGAGTGCTCGATCAGATACGCACCGTGCTTGTGGTAGTGATAGTGGGCGATGTCCAGACCCACTTCATGCACCTTGGCCGCCCAGCTCAGCAACTCGCGGTACAGGTCGTCTTCCAGATCCCATGCCTTTGCCACCTGCTCCAGCGCAGACAGCGCTTTGCGCTCAACGCGCGCAGCCTGTTCCAGATCGACGTGATAACGGTCCATCAGTGAGCTCAGGGTGCGTTCACGCACGTCTTCGTGGTGATGGCGACCGAGCAGGTCATACAGCACGCCTTCACGCAACGCGCCTTCGCAGTGGTCCATCCGCTGCAGTTCAAGGGCGTCGAAGATCGCTTCGAGAATGGCAAGACCCGCTGGAAAAATCGCGCGACGGTCGGGTTTCAGGCCTTCGAAGTCGATCTTGTCCACATCGCCGAGCTTCATCAGTTTGCGTTTGAGCCAGGCAAGGCCCTCCGCGTTGACTTCACCGTTGCCGTGGCCGCCTGCTTTCAACGCCAGGCCGATAGCGCGGATCGTACCGGACGAGCCGATGGCTTCATCCCACTTCAAGCGATGCAGGGCGTGCTCGATGCTCATGATCTCCAGCCGCGCTGCCGTGTACGCCTGGGCGTAGCGGGCCGGGGTGATCTTGCCGTCTTTGAAATAGCGCTGAGTGAAGCTGACGCAGCCCATCTGCAGGCTTTCACGCAGCAGCGGCTCGAAACGCTGGCCGATGATGAACTCGGTGCTGCCGCCGCCAATGTCGGCGACCAGGCGCTTGCCCGGAGTGTCCGCCAGCGTATGGGACACACCCAGATAGATCAGACGCGCTTCTTCACGACCGGAAATCACTTCAACCGGATGGCCAAGGATTTCTTCGGCGCGGTGAATGAATTCGTTGCGGTTGCGCGCTTCGCGCAGGGCGTTGGTGCCTACGATTCGTACGGCGCCGCTGGGCATACCGTTGATCAGTTGGGCAAAACGCTTCAGACAATCGAGCCCGCGCTGCATGGATTCTTCGCTGAGCTGGCGCTCATCGTCGATTCCGGCGGCCAGCTGCACTTTCTCGCCGAGCCGCTCAAGGATGCGGATTTCGCCCTGATTAGCTTTGGCAACAACCATATGAAAGCTGTTGGAGCCCAAGTCGATCGCGGCGATCAGCGAGAGATTTTTGGCGGTGGATGGCGGCATGGTGAAAAGTCTCGGTCGATAACCCCGACATCGTGCCACGATCCATCACTGCCGCCAAACGGGGAAACTGATATCCATGCCTGGCGCAGATTTCCTGTGGGAGCTGCAGGAGGTTACGACGGTGGCGAACGCGGATTGTCATGCACCGCAGATGCCGCCATGCGACCGAGTTCGCCAGCAAGCCTGCTCCTACACGTTGTGGTGTCTTTATGCCTGTTCGACGGACCCGATGAAGTTCGCCAGCTCAGGCGTTTTCGGGTTGGCCATCAATTCCCGCGGATCGCCCACCTCGTGCACTTTGCCCTGATGCATGAACACCAGCTTGTCGCCCACTTCCCGGGCAAAGCGCATTTCGTGGGTCACCATGATCAGCGTCATGCCGTCTTTGGCCAACTCGCGCACCACGCTCAGCACTTCGTTGACCAGCTCAGGGTCTAGCGCCGAGGTGATTTCGTCGCACAGCAGCACCTTTGGCGACATCGCCAGGGCACGAGCGATGGCGACGCGTTGCTGCTGGCCGCCCGACAGGCGATCCGGAAACGCATCGAATTTCTCACCCAGCCCCACACGGTTGAGCATCTCCTTGGCCAGCTTGGTCGCTTCTGCCTTGGAGGCCTTTTTGACCACCTGCGGCGCGAGCATGACGTTCTCGCCGACCGTCAGGTGCGGAAACAGGTTGAACTGCTGGAAGACCATGCCGACCTTCTGCCGAAGGCTGCGCAGATCCGCGCGTGCGGCGTCCAGGTATTCGCCATCGACTTCGATCACACCGTCGTTTATCGACTCGAGGCCGTTAAGCGTGCGCAGCAACGTGCTTTTGCCCGAACCGCTGCGACCGATGATCGCCACGACCTGACCTTCCTCGACGGTGAGGTCGATGCCTTTGAGCACGTGGTGGTCGCCGTAATATTTGTGCAGGGCGGAAATTCTAAGCAGAGGCATGAAGTCTCCTTTCCAGGTAGCGCGCGCTGAGCGACAACGGATAGCAAAGCAGGAAGTAGCCCAGGGCGACGAAGCCGTAGACCATGAAAGGCTGGAACGTAGCGTTGGCGAGCATGCCGCCGGTTTTGGTCAGCTCGGTAAAGCCGATGATCGAGGTCACGGCGGTGCCTTTGACCACTTGCACCGAGAAACCCACCGTTGGCGCCACTGCGATGCGCAACGCTTGCGGCAGGATCACATAGCGCAGTTGCTCGAATGGCGTGAGCGCCAGGCTGGCCGATGCTTCCCATTGACCATTGGAAATCGACTCGACGCAGCCCCGCCAGATTTCGGCCAGATACGCGCTGGTGAACAGCGTCAATGCCAGTGCTGCTGCGAGCCACGGCGAAATGTCCACGCCCATCAACGCCACACCGAAGAACACCATAAACAGCTGCATCAGCAGCGGCGTGCCCTGAAACAGCTCGATGTAACAGCGGGCGAGGGTGCGAAGCGCCGGGGTGTCCGAGATGCGCATCGTCATGACCAGCAAGCCGATCACTCCGCCGCCGATGAAGGCCACCAGCGACAGGGCCAGCGTCCATTGCAGGCCCGTGAGCAGGTTGCGCACGATGTCCCAGAGTGTGAAATCCATCAGCTGTTCCTCGCGATGTAGCGACGACCGATCCATGCCAGCAACTGACGAATCAGCAGGGCCATGCACAGGTAAATCAGCGTGGTGATGATGTACGTCTCGAATGCGCGGAAGTTGCGCGACTGAATGAAGTTCGCGGCGAAGCTCAGCTCCTCGGTGGCGATCTGCGAACAGACGGCAGAACCGAGCATGACGATGATGATCTGGCTGCTCAGTGCCGGCCACACTTTGCCCAGCGCGGGCACTAGCACCACGTAGCGAAAGGTCTCGAAACGCGTCATCGCCAGTGCGGCCGATGCCTCCAGTTGTCCGCGAGGTATCGCCTGGACGCCGGCCCGGATGATCTCCGTGGAGTAAGCGCCCAGGTTGATCACCATCGCCAGCACTGCGGCCTGCCACTCGGAAATCTGCACGCCCAATGAAGGCAACCCGAAAAAGATGAAGAAAAGCTGCACGAGAAACGGCGTGTTGCGTATCAGCTCGACGTAGACCCCGAAGATCGCCGAGAAGGGCTGGATCTTCCAGGCTCTGACAATCGCGCCCACGATGCCCACGCTGATGCCGAGCAAGGTGCCGATGGCCGTCAGCTCCAGCGTGAACAAGGCTCCGCGCAGCAGCAAGTCAGCGTTTTGCAGGACCGGAATGAAGTCGAACTGATAAGCCATCTAAAAGCCTCGGGTCAGCAATCGAAGATCAGAGATCGGCCGGCAGAGGCTGCTTCAGCCAGGTCTGCGAGTTCTTTTCCAGCGCGCCGTCTTTCTTCGCCGCTTCGAGGATTTCGTTGACCTTGGCCAGCAGCTCAGGCTGACCCTTGTTGACGCCGACATACACTGGGGAGTCCTTGAGCTTCACTTTCAGCGCAGGGATGCGCTTGGGGTTCTTCTCGCTGATTGCGACCATCACCACGTTGCCGCTGGCGATCAGGTCGGTCTGGTTGGCCAGATAGGCAGCGATGGTGGAATTGTTGTCTTCGAAGCGCTTGATGGTGGCTTCTTTAGGCGCCACGGCGGTCAGCTCGATGTCTTCGATCGCGCCACGGGTGACGCTGATGGTCTTGCCTTTGAGGTCGTCCACACCGGCGATGGCAGCGTCAGGTGGGCCGAACACAGCGAGGTAAAAGGGCGCGTAGGCGCGGGAGAAGTCGATGACCTTCTCACGGTCCGGGTTCTTGCCGAGGCTGGAAATCACCAGGTCGACCTTGCCGGTAGTCAGAAACGGGATGCGGTTGGTGCTGTTGACCGGCGTCAGCTCGAGTTTGACTTTCAACTGATCGGCGATCAGCTGCGCAGTGTCGATGTCCAGGCCCCGAGGTTTCATGTCCGGACCGACCGAGCCGAAGGGCGGGAAGTCTTGCGGTACGGCGACTTTCAGGACGCCGCGGGCGGTCACATCATCCAGGCCGTTGGCATGGGCTGGGGCCTGGCCGAGCATGAGGCTGGCAAACAGGGCGGCAAGCAGAGCGCTGTAACGCTTGGTCATGTGACATCTCCGAAATCAGGGCGAGTCGTGGGTGATGACGAATCTCCAGTGCACAGCCCATGCCAGCCACGAATTCGCGACCATGGAATGCGGGCTGCAAGCCTGTTGCGGTCTAACTGGTCTGAACAGTTGACGAGTCGCTCGCCCTGCTTTGGCGCGCCTCAAAGCCACAGCGCCCCTTGCTTGGGCGTCACTTGCTGAATGTTCTCGTTGGCGATACAAGATGGTTTTTCCACGGTTATTGCGTTTGAGTCGTCATGCACCCGAGCCCTATTGCAGTACCTGAAGCCGCCTTTCAAGCGATCCGCAAACTGATCGCCGAGCAGGGCTATGGCCCCGGCGACAGCTTGCCTTCGCAGCGGGATCTGGCGGTTCGCCTGGGTGTCAGTCGCGCGTCGTTGCGTGAGGCGCTTTCTTCGTTAAGCGCGCTGGGTGTGGTCAGCGTGCAGCCGGGAAAAGGCGTATTCGTTCAGGCGGTTTCTGAACCACAACAGAGCACGAGCGGTTTTTCCTGGCCTTATGCGGCCCATGCGTCGCCTTCTGAGACTTTTCAACTGCGCTACGCGCTGGAAGGCTTTGCGGCGGGGCTGGCGGCAGTGACGCTGACCGCCGATGAGCGTGATGTGCTGGAAGACAACGTCGAAGCCATGCGCCTGGAGTTGAAGGCCGGGGATTTCGACTGTGCGGCAAAACTGGATTTCGATTTCCACCGGCGCATTCTGGTCGCCAGTGGCAATCAGGCCATTCTCGGGATCATCACTGCCAGTGCCGACATTTTTCTGGAGAGCCAGAAACTGCCTTTCATTCGGGCGGGCAGGGCAATGGAAACGTGGCAGGAACACCGCAAGATCCTGCGCGCGTTAGCCCGCAACGCCTCGGGCCCGGCGCAAAAAGCCATGCAGGAGCACATCAGAGGCGCTGCGCTGCGCACCGGCATCGTATTCGTCGCGCCTTCGGCCTAGTGCACCCATCAGCCAAACCCGTCTTGTTATGCGAAGCGCATGACCCTATGGGAGCGAATTCATTCGCGATTGGCCGTTACATCTGGCGGATCTTCACTGGATTCACCATCGAATCGCGAATGAATTCGCTCCCACAGGGAATGTGCGCGACGGCAAGCCTGTCATGCGCTTGGGCAGCGTCAGTCACTTCAATAAAGCTAGTCATCAATGTTCATAGCAAGAGACAATCGCCCGCGCCTTCCTGTCACGGCGTGACACAGTTATGATGGGCCACGTTTTTTTGCCTATGACCTCGGAGACATCTCATGAGTAGCGACCTTATCAAACACGTCAGCGACGCGAGCTTCGAAGCCGATGTCCTGAAGGCTAGCGGTCCTGTGCTGGTTGATTACTGGGCTGAGTGGTGTGGCCCTTGCAAAATGATCGCTCCGGTTCTGGACGACATCGCCGGCACTTACGAAGGCAAGCTGACCATTGCCAAGCTGAACATCGACGAAAACCAGGAAACGCCAGCCAAGCACGGCGTTCGTGGTATCCCGACCCTGATGCTGTTCAAGGACGGTGAAGTGGCAGCGACCAAGGTCGGCGCACTTTCCAAGTCCCAGCTGCAAGCGTTCCTCGACGCCAACATCTGATGGCGGTAAAGCCCCGCAAATAGCGGGGCTTTTTTCTGGCGTTCCACTAGACGCTCGGAAAATCAGGTGGTACATTCGGCCCCGCAACGGCTTCTCCGTTGCCCCCTGCTAGCCGTCGCCGACGCTCTCCTTTCGATTTACACGCGATCCTGTCGCCTTCTCTGCGGCGCGGCCTCATTAAGCCAAAAGCTTAATTTCCCCTCCATACATGATTACGTCATTCCTATATGAACCTGACTGAACTCAAGCAAAAGCCTATTACCGATCTGCTCGAAATGGCCGAACAGATGGGCATAGAAAATATGGCCCGTTCGCGCAAGCAGGATGTGATCTTCTCCCTGCTGAAAAAGCACGCTAAAAGCGGCGAGGAAATCTCGGGTGATGGCGTGCTGGAGATCCTCCAGGATGGCTTCGGCTTCCTTCGCTCTGCAGACGCCTCCTACCTTGCCGGCCCAGACGACATCTACGTCTCGCCGAGCCAGATCCGCCGTTTCAACCTTCGCACGGGCGACACCATTGTTGGCAAGATCCGTCCACCGAAGGAAGGCGAGCGTTACTTCGCACTGCTCAAGGTCGACACGATCAACTTCGACCGTCCAGAAAACGCGAAGAACAAGATTCTGTTCGAAAACCTGACGCCGTTGTTCCCGACCGTGCGCATGAAGATGGAAGCCGGTAACGGTTCCACCGAAGACCTCACCGGTCGCGTCATCGACCTGTGTGCCCCGATCGGCAAAGGTCAACGTGGTCTGATCGTTGCGCCGCCGAAGGCGGGCAAGACCATCATGCTGCAGAACATCGCGTCGAACATCACCCGCAACAACCCTGAAGTTCACCTGATCGTTCTGCTGATCGATGAGCGTCCGGAAGAAGTGACCGAAATGCAGCGCACCGTGCGCGGCGAAGTGGTTGCTTCCACCTTCGACGAGCCACCTACCCGTCACGTGCAGGTCGCCGAAATGGTGATCGAGAAGGCTAAACGCCTGGTCGAGCACAAGAAGGACGTGGTCATTCTGCTCGACTCCATCACCCGTCTGGCTCGCGCCTACAACACCGTCATCCCGAGCTCCGGCAAGGTACTGACCGGTGGTGTCGATGCTCACGCTCTGGAAAAACCAAAGCGTTTCTTCGGTGCGGCTCGTAACATCGAAGAAGGCGGCTCGCTGACCATCATCGCCACCGCGCTGGTTGAAACCGGCTCGAAGATGGACGAAGTGATCTACGAAGAATTCAAAGGCACCGGCAACATGGAGCTGCCTCTGGATCGCAAGATCGCCGAGAAGCGCGTTTTCCCGGCCATCAACATCAACCGTTCCGGCACACGCCGCGAAGAGTTGCTGACCGCCGACGACGAGCTGCAGCGCATGTGGATTCTGCGCAAGCTGCTGCATCCTATGGATGAAGTCGCTGCCATCGAGTTCTTGATCGACAAGCTGAAACAGACCAAGACCAACGATGAGTTCTTCCTGTCGATGAAGCGCAAATAACGCGCTGAACGGCTGTAGAAAAATGGTGTCCCTTTGGGGCACCATTTTTTTTTGACTTTTTTTAGCGGTGAACCGGAGACAAGGAGCGTCATGCACACCTTTGGCAATCGTCGCGACATCGACGGGCTGCGGGCGCTGGCCGTCATCCCCGTGGTGCTCTACCACTTCGGCTTCGGCGCCTTCAGCGGCGGATTCGTCGGTGTCGACGTGTTTTTCGTCATCTCAGGCTTTCTGATCACCTCGATCATTTTTCGGGAGATCAGCGCCGGACGCTTCAGCTTTGTCGATTTCTGGGCGCGGCGTGCGCGGCGAATCATTCCTGCCCTGAGCGTCATGATGCTCGCCGCACTGGTAGTGGGCTGGATCATCATGCCCGCCAATGATTACTCGCAGCTTGGCCGAGCCGTGCGCTATCAGGCGATGTTCGCTTCCAACATCCTGTTCATGCGCCAGGACGGCTACTTCAACCCGGCTTCGGACTTCAAGCCGCTGCTGCACACCTGGTCGCTGTCGGTCGAAGAGCAGTACTACATTCTGTTTCCGCTGCTGATGGTGTTGTTGACCCGCTTCCTGCGGCACTGGCGCTGGATGTTGTTCGGGCTGCTGGTGGTGTCGTTTGCGGTGAACGTGTGGGCCATCAAACGTGAACCCGACGCAGCGTTCTTTCTGCTGCCCATGCGGGCGTGGGAGCTGCTGTGCGGCGCGATGCTGGCAGTAATTCCGGCAGCCGGACGCAAGTGGCCTGCGTGGGTGTATCAGCTGGTCAGCACGCTGGGCCTTTGTGCGGTGCTGTACTCCATTTTCGGTTTTGATAAATACACACGATTCCCAGGCTGGGCGGCACTGCTTCCTGTGCTGGGCGCCACGGCGATGATTTGGGCCAACGGTCAGGCTCCGACGTTTGTTGGACGCGTGTTGAGCGTGCGAGCGATGGTCGGCATTGGCCTGATTTCGTACTCGTGGTACCTCTGGCACTGGCCGGTTTTTGTCTACGCCAATGCCGTTTCCGTGGACGGCATGCAGGCATTCGAGGCCGCTGGCTGGGTCGTGTTCACGCTGGTTCTCGCGTGGATGAGCTGGCGTTTCGTCGAGCTGCCCTTCCGTGAAAAGCGTTTGCTGGCCGGGCGCAAGCCTGTACTGGTTGCCGGATTGGCTGCCTTACTCGTCATCGGCGTCGCCGGGCAACTCGTGCGTGAAGGCGATGGTGTGCCGGCACGCCTTTCTGGCCAGGCGATGCAATATGCAAAGGCCCGCGATTGGCAGCAAGGGCAGATGGAGTGCCTGCTGCAGCGTAAAAGTGAGGATCTGACGAAGGTGTGTCGTTTCGGCGGCGACGAGCACACGCCGCCCGTGCAACTGGTGTGGGGCGACAGTCATGCCGCAGCGTTGAAGCCTGCGATCGAGGCCGACGCCGAGCGTTACGGGATTCCCGTCTGGCTCGCCAGTCTCTCCGGTTGCCTGCCGATCCTGGGTCACGAAACCCGCCAGCAATGCCAGGATTTCAATCAGGCTACGCTGCAATCCATTCGCGAACACAAGATCCGCGACGTCGTCTTGGCCGCGCGCTGGAGCCTGTATCTGTATGGCGAGGAGGACGGTGACATGCAGCACGTTCTGTATCGCGACGACAGCCGCCCTGTCGCCGAGCAACAAGTGGCGAAGGATCTGACAGCCATGGTTCACAGCCTGCGGGCAACAGGGGCGCGGGTCTGGATTTTCAAGGAAGTGCCGCTGCAACGGCAGGGCACCGTGGCGCGTCTGGCGAGCCTGGCCATGATCGGGCGGTCGGCCGAGCGGCTGGGGCGACCGATTGCCGAGCATCTTGCCCGTCAGCAGTTCTTGAGTTCGCTGTTCAATCAGTTGAGCAATGAAGACCCGCAAGTGCGAGTCCTCGACCCGACAGCATTGATGTGCCCCGGTGGTATTTGCCGGGCGGAGTTCGACGGCTATTCGCAATACATGGATGAAAATCACCTGTCGGATAAAGGTGGCGAGCGCATGAAGCCATTGCTTGCACCGATCTTCCTCAGCGAAAACGCTGTTCAAGGCGGGTGATTACGCTTCAGGCTGCTGCCGTCGGCCGTCAGAGCAGGTAGGATGTGCATCTATTTGTTAAGTGGCCGGGTTAATGAAATTCAAGGATCTACGGGATTTCGTGCAGCAGCTTGAGCAGCGCGGAGAGTTGAAACGCATTCAGGTACCCATTTCTCCCGTGTTGGAGATGACCGAAGTCTGCGACCGGACCCTGCGCAACAAGGGACCGGCCTTGCTGTTCGAGAACCCGACCGGCTTCGATATTCCGGTGCTTGGCAACCTGTTTGGCACGCCTGAGCGCGTGGCGATGGGCATGGGCGCCGAATCGACCGAAGAGCTGCGTGAAATCGGCAAGCTGCTGGCGTTTCTCAAAGAGCCCGAGCCACCCAAGGGGCTGAAAGACGCCTGGTCCAAGCTGCCTATCTTCAGAAAAGTCATCGCCATGGCGCCGAAAGTCGTCAAGGACGCGCCTTGTCAGGAAATCGTGATCGAGGGCGACGATGTCGACCTCGGCATGCTGCCCGTGCAGACCTGCTGGCCGGGCGACGTCGGCCCGTTGATTACGTGGGGACTGACGATCACCAAAGGCCCGAATAAAGAGCGCCAGAACCTGGGCATCTATCGCCAGCAGGTGATCGGTCGCAACAAGGTCATCATGCGCTGGCTCAGCCATCGTGGCGGCGCGCTGGACTTCAAGGAATGGTGCAACAAGCATCCCGGTCAGCCATTTCCGGTGTCCGTGGCCTTGGGTGCAGACCCGGCGACCATCCTCGGTGCCGTGACTCCCGTGCCAGACAGCCTCTCCGAATATGCATTCGCCGGCCTGTTGCGTGGCAACCGGACCGAGCTGATCAAATGCCGTGGCAACGACCTGCAAGTGCCAGCGAGCGCGGAAATCGTGCTTGAAGGCGTTATTCATCCGGGTGAAATGGCCGATGAAGGTCCTTACGGGGACCACACCGGTTATTACAACGAAGTCGACAGCTTCCCGGTGTTCACCGTCGAGCGCATTACCCACCGCATCAAACCGATCTACCACAGCACTTACACCGGCCGTCCGCCGGATGAGCCGGCCATTCTCGGTGTGGCGTTGAACGAAGTGTTCGTGCCGATCCTCCAAAAGCAGTTCCCGGAAATCACGGACTTCTATCTGCCCCCTGAAGGTTGCTCGTACCGCATGGCGGTCGTGACCATGAAGAAGCAGTATCCCGGCCACGCCAAGCGCGTGATGTTGGGTGTGTGGTCGTTTTTGCGACAGTTCATGTACACCAAGTTCGTTATCGTCACTGATGACGACATCAATGCCCGTGACTGGAATGACGTCATCTGGGCAATCACCACGCGCATGGACCCCAAGCGCGATACGGTGATGATCGACAACACGCCGATCGATTACCTCGACTTCGCCTCGCCTGTCTCCGGGCTGGGGTCGAAAATGGGGCTCGATGCGACGCACAAATGGCCGGGCGAGACGACCCGTGAATGGGGTCGCGCCATCGTCAAGGACGAAGCCGTCACTCGCCGGATCGACGACATCTGGAATCAGCTGGGAATAGATTGATGCGCGTAACCTTGCAGCCATCGGGCGCCGTACTTGAGACATTGCCCGGCGAGCGGATCCTCGATGCCGCCCAGCGCCTGGGCTACGAATGCCCGCAGAGCTGTCGCAATGGCAACTGCCATATCTGCTCGGCGCTGCTGGTAGAAGGCAGCGTCTTGCAAAACGGTGAGTTGCAGGGCCACGGCGAAATCTACACCTGCCTGGCCGTGCCGCAGGAAGACTGCGTGGTGCTCTGGGACAGCGTGCTGCCACTGGGGGAATTGCCGGTGCGCACGTTCGCCTGTCAGGTGACTGAGTGCGTCGAAGTCGGCGGGGATGTATGGCGCGTGATGTTGCGCGCCCCTGCAGGCAAGCTACCGCGTTATCACGCCGGCCAGTATCTGATGATCGACCGGGACGACGGTGAGAAGTCCGCGTTCTCTATGGCTTCAGCGCCTGAAAGCGGCCGCGATCTGGAGTTTCATGTGCTGGCGCGCGAATCCAGCGCGCAGAACCTGATCAAGCAGCTGCAACGTGAGGGCATGGCGCGCATTGAATTGCCCTTTGGCGATACCCACCTGGGCGAACTGCCCGATGGTCCGTTGGTGTTGATCGCGGCAGGGACCGGCATGGGGCAGATGCACAGCCTGATCGAGCACTGCCGTTCCAAGGGGTTCCCGTACCCGGTTCATCTGTACTGGGGCGTGCGGCGGCCTGAAGATTTTTATGAGCTCAAGCATTGGGACGAGTGGAAGACGCTGCCGAATCTGCATCTGCACAAGGTCGTCAGTGATCTGTGTGGTTGGGAAGGGCGGTGTGGCATGTTGCACGAGGCGGTCTGCGAAGACTTCGCTGACCTGAAATCGATTCAGGTGTACGCCAGCGGCTCGCCCAACATGGTTTATTCCACGCTGGATGCCCTCGTGGTCGCCGGGATGGATGCGCATCAGATGCGCGCCGACGTGTTCGCCTACGCGCCGCGCTCATGACCGTCCGCCCGATGGCAGGAGCCGTGGAGAGCTAATTGCATCAGAATAGGTGCAGGGTCGGTTTTAAGGCGTCACGGCCTGCACATTGCTCGCAACGGTGTCTGACTGTTGATTCGCTGTTGCCTGAGCCGCTTTAGAAGTATTCAGCACTACATTGGCGTCACGTTGGCCAATGGGGGAGCCAGATGGGGAATCAAATCAATAGCTTGGTGGAAGCCGTACACGATGGCCTCGGGCTGTCTTACCCACCCGTTATCGACCTTGGGCCGAAGCTGACCCGCGACCAACTCCTCGCTTCCATGCATGCCACCCTGTCGCGACACGAAGGCGGTCCCGTCTGGTTGTTCGCCTACGGGTCACTGATATGGCGCCCCGAGTGCTCCGCCGTGGAGCGTCAGCGCGGTCGGGTTCACGGCTACCATCGCGGCCTCTATCTTTGGTCCCACGAGCATCGCGGCACCCCCGAGCAGCCGGGACTGGTCTTTGGTCTGGACCGTGGCGGCTCCTGCAGCGGTTTCGCTTATCGTCTGCCGGAAGAAAACATCGAAGAGTCATTGCTGGCGCTGTGGCAGCGGGAAATGCCTTTTCCGTCCTATCGCCCGCACTGGCTAAGCTGCCGACTCGAAGATGGCACCAAAGTGCAGGCCTTGGGTTTTGTGCTTGAACGCCACCTGCCGAGCTATGCCGGCAACCTGCCCGACAGCGTGCTGACCCAAGTCCTGGCCAGCGCCAGCGGTCGCTACGGCACCACGTGGGAATACGTCGAACAAACTATCCACGCCCTGCGTACCCACGCTATGCCGGACTTGAGCCTGGAAGAGCGGTTCAAGCGCTGCAAGCCGATCTTGCTGGCGGTTTAACCAAGGGGATCTGCTTCCGATCCTGGCTGCGCTCACAGGTTTCGCGTGATTCTCCACGGACCATGCATCGACGCGGTCCCTGTGGGAGACGTCCGAGGTTACGAGGGCAGCGAACGCGGTGGGTCATTCAGCACTGATGCTGCTGACCCACCGCCTTCGTCGGAATGCCGACCAGACCAAGCTCGCTCGCACAGGTTTCGCGTGATTCTCCACGGACCATGCATCGACGCGTTCCCTGTGGGAGACGTCCGAGGTTACGAGGGCAGCGAACGCGGTGGGTCATTCAGCACTGATGCTGCTGATCCAGCGCATTCGCCGGAATGCCGCCCAGACCAGGCTGGCTCGCACAGGTTTCGCGTGATTCTCCACGGACCATGCATCAACACGGTCCCTGTGGGAGACGTCCGAGGTTACGAGGGCAGCGAACGCGGTAGGTCATTCAGCACTGATGCTGCTGACCCACCGCCTTCGTCGGAATGCCGCCCAGACCAAGCTCGCTCGCACAGGTTTCGCGCGATTCTCCACGGACCATGCATCGACGCGTTCCCTGTGGGAGACGTCCGAGGTTACGAGGGCAGCGAACGCGGTGGGTCATTCAGCACTGATGCTGCCGATCCAGCGCATTCGTCGGAATGCCGCCCAGACCTAGCTCGCTCCCACCGGTTTGGCGTGATTTTCCAAGGCAGATGCATCGACGCGGTCCCTGTGGGAGACGTCCGAGGTTACGAGGGCAGCGAACGCGGTGGGTCATTCAGCACTGATGCTGCCGATCCAGCGCATTCGTCGGAATGCCGCCCAGACCAGTCTGGCTCCCACAGGTTCCGCGCGATTCTCCACGGACCATGCATCGACGCGGTCCCTGTAGGAGACGTCCGAGGTTACGAGGGCAGCGAACGCGGTGGGTCATTCAGCATTGATGCTGCTGATCCACCGCATTCGTCGGAATGCCGCCCAGACCAAGCTCGCTCGCACAGGTTTCGCGTGATTCTCCACGGACCATGCATCGACGCGGTCCCTGTGGGAGACGTCCGAGGTTACGAGGGCAGCGAACGCGGTGGGTCATTCAGCATTGATGCTGCTGATCCACCGCATTCGTCGGAATGCCGACCAGACCAAGCTCGCTCCCACAGGATTCGCGTGATGGCGCTTGTAAGCGCCATCACACAGAGCAGCCACAAATGTTTACGCCATCGCCTCACGCGACTGACTCGCCACCCGCGTATGCCGCAACGTAGGGATCAGGAAAGCGATCGCCAGCAGGCATGACGCCACGAGAATCACGAAACCGCCATCCCAGCCGAAATGGTCGACGGTGTAGCCCATCAGCGCACTGGCCGCGACCGAGCCGCCCAGATACCCGAACAAGCCTGTGAAACCCGCCGCTGTTCCGGCCGCTTTCTTCGGCGCCAACTCCAGAGCCTGCAAGCCGACCAGCATCACCGGGCCGTAGATCAGGAAGCCGATAGAGATCAGCGCGATCATGTCGACCGTCGGGTTGCCTGGCGGGTTGAGCCAGTAAACCAGCGTCGCGACCGTCACCAGCGCCATGAACACGATGCCTGTCAGGCCGCGATTGCCACGGAAGATTTTGTCCGACATCCAGCCGCACAGCAGCGTCCCCGGAATGCCCGCCCACTCATAGAAGAAATACGCCCACGAGGTCTTGTCCACGTCGAAGTGTTTGGCTTCTTTCAGGTAGGTCGGTGCCCAGTCCAGCACGCCATAGCGCAGCAGATAGACGAACACGTTCGCCAGCGCGATGTACCACAGCATTTTGTTGCGCAGCACGTATTTGACGAAGATTTCCTTGGCGCTGAATTCTTCTTCGTGGCTCGCGTCGTAGCCTTCCGGGTAGTCGTTCTTGTACTCCTCGACGGGTGGCAGGCCCACGGATTGAGGGGTGTCACGCATAGTGATGAACGCAAACAGCGCCACGAACAAGGCCACCGCGGCCGGCACATAGAATGCCGCGTGCCAGTCGTTGGTCCAGCCCAAACCCAGCAGGAACAGCGGGCCAATCAGGCCGCCGCCGACGTTGTGCGCCACGTTCCACACCGACACCACGCCGCCGCGCTCTTTCTGCGACCACCAATGCACCATGGTGCGTCCGCTCGGCGGCCAGCCCATGCCCTGCGCCCAGCCGTTGATAAACAGCAGAATGAACATGATGGTCACGCTCGACGTTGCCCAAGGCGCGAAACCGAACACAAACATCACCGCCGCCGACACCAGCAGGCCGAACGCGAGAAAATAACGCGGGTTCGAGCGATCCGAAACCAGCCCCATCAAGAACTTCGACAGTCCGTAAGCAATCGCGATAGCCGAGATCGCCACGCCCAATTCACCTCGGGTGTAACCCTCATCGATCAGGTACGGCATTGCCAGCGAGAAGTTCTTGCGCAGCAGGTAGTAGCCCGCGTAACCGAAGAAAATACCCGCGAAAATCTGCCAGCGGAGGCGGCGGTAGGTGCTGTCAACGCGCTCTGCAGGCAACGGGGCCTGATGCGCGGCAGGTCGGAAAAAGGAAAACATCGAGACACTCCAAGGGTTTTTATTTTCTTATGCGAAAGCGAATATTACATTTTCGTTACAGAAAATAGGAAGGCTTCTCATCGGGAAATCTCCCGAATTCAGGCGCATTGGCGTGTTGGATTACGAACATGGCGTAAATGTGTATGTCGATGTTTAGTCTTTAGGATCGGTCCTACTTGAGAACAGGATTCGATAACCTTACCCGCGCTGCCCTGCGCACCTACCATCGCGCCCTTCAGTCGTAGTGGCGTTTTGGGGCGAGGTGAATGTGAGTGGGTGGCGAAAGTATGTGGGCGTCCTCGGGCTTTGCCTGTTCACGCTAAGTGGCACTGCCGCAGGCAGAGAGATTCATCCGCTATTTGATCGGTACATCTCGCCGGCCTATCCGTCTGCGCTGCGCGGTGGGCGGATGTTTGCAAGCGTGCGGGTGAATTACGACATCCACAACGACGGGTCTGTCAGCGGAATCAGGGTCACCGAGCAAACCGATCAAAAGTCAGCCAACGCCGTGCTTTCGGCCGTCAGGCGCTGGCGGTTCAAACCCTGGGAAGTGACCGAGGGTATGCCGGCGACCATCGGCGAGTCCGTGCAATTCGTCTTCGATCAGGAGCGGCGTGAGCGTCGGTTAAGGATGGTGATTTCGTGGGCGCGGAGGGAAGTGCCGTGACACGGATGTTGAAATGGCTGGTGTTCGCCTCGTTGCTGAGTTCTGGTTCGCTGCTGGCTCAGCCAGTCGAGCTGAAATATGCGCACCAGCCCGCACCTGCCTACCCGCGCTCCTTGTATGAGCAAGGCGTGTCAGGGTTGGTGCTCTTCGAGTTTCGAGGGCATAGCGATGGTTCGATTACAGATGTGAACGTTATCGACAGCTCACATCACAGTTTCGCCAAATCCGTTCAGCGTGCGGTCCCGGGATGGCGGCTCAAACCGTGGGAGGTCGGCCCCGAAGCGCCTGAATCGATCAGCTTCAGGCAGGAGCTCTACTTCACGCACTCAAGTGAAAGGCAAGAGCCACACAGGTGGATACGCCGTCACGTTCGCGTGTTGTCCTGCAACACATTCAACAAAGCACTCAAGACCTTTCGCGCCAACTCGCCCGGCCATGATGTACGGGACATGCATCACATCACCTACACCTTCAGGGTGCTGGGGAGGTCGGCGACGAGGCTGAAAATGACAGACGACCAGAGAGCGGAGCTGGGTAATGATTTTGTTCGGGCAATTCCTGACGTCATCCAGCGATGTAAAGCTCAACCTGGGCTGCGCTACAAAGAAGCGCTGCCGGACAAAGTGCGTGAGTTGATTTGATGCTGTAGGGGCTTCGTTTATGAGGTTAACGAGCGAAACGCAGAGCAGGTCTGCGTTTCGCTTTGAGCGAGACTTCGTTAGTGCGTCATTTAGTGGGTAGCGTGAATACTGTTTTAGGCCAAAGGCGGCTTCGGCCCGCCTCAGACGTGGCAGGCAGTTACTCGATTTACCTCACCCTAACAACCACCTTCCCAACCGCCTTCCTTTGCCCCAACGAATCAATCGCTTCCCCCGCCTGCTCCAGCGGGTAAACCTTCGACACCAGAGGCTTCAACTTCCCTTCGCCGTACCAGGTGAACAGCTGTTGAAAGTTCGCTGCGTTGTCTTGTGGCTGGCGCTGTGCAAATGACCCCCAGAACACGCCGACGACTGAGGCGCCTTTTAGCAGTGCGAGGTTGACGGGCAGTTCGGGGATGCGCCCGCTGGCGAAGCCCACGACGAGGAGGCGGCCGTTCCAGGCGATGGCGCGAACGGCCTGGTCGAAGAGGTCACCGCCGACAGGGTCGTAGATGACGTCTACGCCGTTGCCGTTGGTGAGGCGCTTGAGTTCGTCCTTGAGGCTGGTTTCGCTGTAATTGATGAGTTCGTCGGCGCCGGCGTTTCTGGCGACTTCGAGTTTGTCGGCGCTGCTCGCGGCGGCGATGACCCGTGCGCCCATGGCTTTGCCGATTTCAACGGCGGCCAGGCCTACGCCGCCCGAGGCGCCGAGCACGAGCAGGGTTTCACCGGGTTGCAGGTGGGCGCGTTGTTTGAGGGCGTGCATGGAGGTGCCGTAGGTCATGCTGAAGGCCGCGGCAGTGGTGAAGTCCATGGCCTCGGGTATGGGCAGGACGTTGTAGCCCGCGACGGCGATTTGTTCGGCGAAGCTGCCCCAGCCGGTGAGGGCCATCACGCGGTCGCCGACCTTCAGGTGACTGACTTTTTCGCCTACGGCAGCCACGACGCCAGAGGCTTCTCCACCCGGCGAGAACGGGAAGGGTGGTTTGAACTGGTATTTGCCCTCGATGATCAGGGTGTCCGGGAAGTTGACCCCGGCGGCGTGCACGTCCAGCAGGATTTCGTTTTTCTTGGGTTCGGGGGCTGGAATGTCTTCCAGCACCAGATTTTCGGCGGGGCCGAAGGCTTTGCAGAGCACGGCTTTCATCGGGGACTATTCCTTTTCCAGTGATGGCCGATAAGTGTAGGTAGAGGGGGTGTGGGGTCAATGAGCATGCCCCGGCCTGATAGGCGTGCATAAGCTGAAGTAAGCTATGCCGCGAACCGGATTGAGGAGTGGAATGTGAAAGCGTGGATTCTGATGCTGTTGGCGTTATCGATGCCTGTCGTGGCCCTGGCCGAAGAGGGCGGTGGCGAGAAAGATGACCCGAACAAGGTCTCTTACGTGGCGCTGAACCCTCCGTTCGTGGGCAACTACGCGCTGGACGGCGGTCCGAAGCTGCACGTCTACAAAGCTGACGTGGCGCTGCGGGTCAAAGGTGCGGAGGCGCAGAAGCTGGTGAAGCAGAACGAGCCGCTGATCCGTAACCAGCTGGTCGCGCTGTTCACACAACAGACGATCGACAGCATGAGTAACGTCGACGCCAAGGAAAAGCTTCGTCAGGAAGCCTTGAAACAGACTCAGCAAGTGCTCAGCCAGGAGACCGGCCAGCCGGTGGTTGAGGACCTGCTGTTCAACAACTTTATCGCGCAGTAGGCATCAGTTTCGGCTCAATGCGCGTTTCTGTAGGAGTGAGCTTGCTCGCGATTGCAGTGCGTCAGCCGGAATGCGGGGGCTGATGTAAAGCAATCGCGGGCAAGCGCGCTCCTACAGGGGTTTGCACTGCCTGCTTCAGCGCAACGCCAGCACCGCCGCCCATTGTTCGGCGGTCACCGGCATGACTGACAACCGGCTACCTTTTTGCACCAAGGGCAGTTGCTCCAGTGCGGTTTGTTGTTTCAGGTAACCCAGGCTCAGCACCTTGGGAAAGGCTTCGACAAAGGCGACGTCGATGGCGCTCCAAGGGTTCTTTTCCCGGGTCGCTTTGGCGTCGAAGTAGTGGCTCTTGTTGTCCAGAGCGGTAGGGTCCGGGTAGGCGGCTTCAATGATTTTGCCGATGCCCGCGATGCCCGGCTCCGGGCAGCTGGAGTGATAGAAGAAGAATTCGTCGCCCACTGCCATCGCGCGCAGAAAATTGCGGGCCTGGTAATTGCGAACGCCGTCCCATCGGGCTTGGCCAAGTTTTTGCAAACCTGTAATCGAGAGCTCATCGGGCTCGGATTTCATCAGCCAATAGGCCATTTGTTGTGTCTCCCGAAGGGTAACTGGACAGGTTGTCCTACGTTTTCATGACAAACCGACAGTCGGCTGACGCCAGTATTTGCGTGTTGGATCACGTTATCGCAGAATGCCGGGATTTTAAGGGCTACACCGTTACGCGGCCTACAGAAAGACGCCGCGAACGTCAGTTTTTGATTCGCCAAAGGGGGGCAGTCAATGCAACGCAAGCCGGATTTACTATGGATTTTGGTCATTTTGTTCGGCTTGGGCATTGTCACCACCGGGTACGCGCAGGGTCTGTGGTCGGCCAAGGCCGATGCGCCGGTTGAGATCACTCAGCAGCAACAGCAGCAACCGACCCGCCGCTGATCCAGGCGCTTTATTGATCAGAGCTGTGGGAGCGAATTCATTCGCGATTGAAGCTGAAAGGCGATGCACAGGTGTCGTCTGAGCGTCCTCATCGCGAATGAATTCGCTTCCACAGGGTTCATGCTTGAGGCCTGTATTGTTTAGGCCTCTAGCATTTCAAGCCAGATACCAGCGCTTGTCCGACACCGTTCCCTGCAACGGCACATCCCAACTGGCCACCGCCAGCTTCCCAACTTTCTGACACTCATGGGCCAGACCGAGCAGAACCGGTTTCTGCCAGGCTTTTCGACGCGCCTGATACGCCAGGCTGCGGTCGTAGAATCCGCCGCCCATGCCCAGTCGACCGCCCTGATCATCGAAGCCCACCAGTGGCATCAGGATGAGGTCCAGCGCCCAGATCTTGCGCTGTTTTCTCGCGTCGATCCGTGGCTCGGGAATGCGGAACCGATTCGGTCGAAACCGTTCCCCCGGCTTTACCCGCTGAAACACCATTTTGGTTCGCGGCCAGGCACTCAGCACCGGCAGATACGTCTTTTTGCCCCGTCGCTGCGCTTCGCGAAGCAGCAGACGCGGATCGATTTCACCGTCCATCGGAAGGTAGAGCGAAACGTGCCTGGCACGACGAAAAAGCGGGTTTTGCGCCAACTGGCGGTACAAACCCTGTGCCGCCTGTCGCTGTTCTGCGCGGTTGAGCGCACGACGAGCCTTGCGCAAAAGACGACGCAGTTGTGGACGGGAAAGGGCAGAAGAATCGTTCAGGGAAGCGGCGCCAGAAGAATTCATGCAGGCGGGTCCGTGCGATTTTGAGAAGGGATCGAGAGATCAGGCTGATCGACGATCGCCGTCCCCATTTCCACCGCCAGGCAGGGCGCCCGGCAATGGCTTGAGAATGTGAGACTCCCCGACGAACCGCTGTCGGTGTAGCCCTTGAACCCGAAAGTTCAAGGTGGAGATTGCAGGAGGTTTTAAGGCTTTCCGTCGAGCGGACATGCACACCAACCCCAACGTGCAACCCCCGTGGTTGTGCGTATCGGCTCAGGGACATGACCGACTGGCAAGCACTCCAGGGAGCGGTCGCAAGTATACCGAATCATGTCGGAACAATCAGCCTTGTGCTTTTGGCTCATCCGTGGCAAGGACCAGGTCCACTCGGTCCAGAAGGTCGCGCACCTGCTCGCGGGTCGAGCCACTTGCCTGATTCGTTTCAGGTAGCTCCTGCTTATGCAGCAGGTCATGGGTAATGTTCAATGCGGCCATCACCGCGATACGGTCGGCGCCGATGACTTTGCCGCTGCTGCGAATCTCGCGCATCTTGCCGTCCAGGTAACGCGCTGCGCTGACCAGATTGGTGCGCTCCTCTTGAGGGCAGATGATCGAATACTCTTTGTCGAGGATTTGCACGGTGATGCTGTTGCCATTACTCATGAGTCTTGCTCCAGGGCCTTGAGGCGCGAAATCATGGACTCGACCTTTTGCCGGGCGATTTCGTTCTTTTCGATGAGGTGAGCGCGTTCCTCGCGCCAGGTTTTTTCCTGAGCTAATAAGAGTCCGTTTTGACTTTTTAGTTGCTCGACACGATTGATCAATAACTCCAGTCGAGCCATCAGCGCTTGCAGGTCGTTGTCTTCCATTGTTTTCCACTGATTACTTTCAGATGAGTGGTGCAGGAGCTGGCGTCTGGATTCGCCTTGAATATCGCCTGATAGCTTGGGCGCGTCTGCCGGTGCTAGGATACAAGGCCTTCATTCTAGACATTGCGCCGCTTGGCGCCTAGTTACCCATGCCCAATCAGAATTCCTCGTATAACGCCTTCACAGCCCTGCTCAAAAGCAGTGGTCACCATGTTCCCCCCGCAGAACTGCAGGGACTCTTGATCGGCCGCAGTTGCGCGGGCGCCGGTTTCGACGCCGATGACTGGATCGCCGATGCGAAGTTGCTGCTGGAAACCGATCCTGAAGACAAAGTCCGCCAGGCGTTGATTGGCTTGCAGGAGATGGTGAAACACGAACTGACCGGTGACGACATGGCAGTTGTCCTGCTGCTGCCCGGTGACGATGAACCCCTGACCGCCCGTACCGCTGCAATGGGGCAGTGGTGCCAGGGTTTCCTCAATGGCTTTGCCCGCGTGGGCAGTCAGCCGATGAGCGAGGACGCCCGGGACGTGTTGCAGGATCTGGCTGCCATCGCCCAGATTCAGGACACACTCGAAGAGTCCGAAGACGGCGAAAGCGACTACATGGAAGTCATGGAATACCTGCGCGTCGCGCCGCTGCTGCTGTTTACCGAGTTCAACAAAAAAGCGGAACCTGAAGCGAAACCTTCTTTGCACTGATTGCTCATCGTCGCCGACCCGGTCGTTGTCGCCCGCAGGGTCGATGACCGGTGCGCTCATCCGGAGGACCGCAGTTGCCCATGATCCATATCCCGAAAGCCGAATACGCCCGTCGCCGCAAAGCCTTGATGGAGCAGATGGAGCCTAACAGCATCGCCATCCTGCCGGCGGCGGCTGTGGCCATTCGAAATCGTGATGTCGAGCATGTGTACCGTCAGGACAGTGATTTCCAGTACCTCAGCGGCTTCCCCGAGCCTGAGGCCGTTATCGTGCTGATCCCCGGTCGTGAATACGGCGAGTACGTCTTGTTCTGCCGCGAGCGCAATCCTGAGCGCGAGCTGTGGGACGGGCTGCGTGCCGGTCAGGACGGGGCGATCAGCGATTTCGGCGCCGACGATGCCTTCCCCATTACCGACATCGACGACATCCTGCCCGGCCTGATTGAGGGCCGTGACCGTGTGTATTCGTCGATGGGCAGCAACCCCGAATTCGACCGTCATGTGATGGAGTGGATCAACGTCATCCGCTCCAAGGCACACCTGGGCGCTCAGCCCCCGAAAGAGTTCGTTGCGCTGGATCACCTGCTGCATGACATGCGCCTGTATAAATCGGCCGCCGAAGTGAAAGTCATGCGCGAGGCTGCGCACATTTCAGCGCGGGCCCATGTGCGTGCGATGCGGGCCAGTCGTGCCGGTTTGTATGAGTTCAGTCTGGAAGCCGAACTGGATTACGAGTTCCGCAAGGGCGGCGCGAAGATGCCAGCGTACGGCTCGATCGTCGCGTCGGGTCGCAATGCCTGCATCCTGCACTATCAGCAGAACGACGCGGCGCTCAAGGATGGCGACCTGGTGCTGATCGATGCCGGTTGCGAGATTGACTGCTACGCCAGCGACATCACCCGTACATTCCCGGTCAGTGGCAAATTTTCCGCCGAGCAGAAAGCGATCTACGAACTGGTGCTCAAGGCGCAGGAAGCGGCGTTCGCGGTCATCAAGCCAGGCAATCACTGGAACCAGGCGCACGAGGCGACGGTTCGGGTGATCACGACCGGGCTGATGGAACTGGGCCTGTTGCAGGGCGAGGTCGATGAACTGATCGCCGCTGAAGCGTACAAACCGTTTTACATGCACCGCGCCGGTCACTGGCTGGGTATGGATGTGCATGATGTCGGCGAGTACAAGGTGGGCGGCGAATGGCGCGTGCTGGAGGTTGGCATGGCGCTGACGGTCGAGCCCGGTATTTATATATCGCCGGACAATCAGAACGTCGCGAAAAAATGGCGCGGAATCGGCGTACGAATCGAGGACGATGTCGTGGTGACCAAAAAAGGCTGTGAAATCCTGACTGGCGGCGTGCCCAAGTCCGTCGCAGAAATCGAGGCCTTGATGGCCGCAGCCCGAGCCGAAGCGGCATGAGCCGGTTCAATCTGGCCATCGTCGGCGGCGGGCTGGTGGGCGCGAGCCTGGCGCTGGCATTGCAGGCGGGCGCCAAAGCGCGCGGTTGGAAGATCGTCTTGATCGAGCCGTTTGCACCGGGCGACACGTACCAGCCGAGCTACGACGCGCGCTCTTCAGCGCTGTCCTTCGGCGCGCGGCAGATCTACGAGCGGTTGGGGCTGTGGCAGCAGATCAGCCGCCGCGCCGAACCCATCCTGCAGATTCAGGTGTCCGACAAGGGACGCTTCGGCGCAGCGAGACTGTCCTCGATGCAGGAAGGCGTGCCGGCGCTGGGTTATGTCGTCGAGAACGCCTGGCTCGGCCAATGCCTGTGGCAGGGGCTGGATAAAGACGTGATCAGCTGGCGCGTGCCGGCTGAAGTCAAACACATGCAGGCGTTGCCCGACGGCTATCGCCTGACCTTGAACGATGAAACGCAAGTGGACTGCGATCTGGCGGTACTCGCCGATGGCGGTCGCTCCAGTCTGCGCGAACAGCTGGGTATTGGTGTGCGCACGACGCCTTACGACCAGAGCGCGCTGATCGCCAATATCACGCCGGGTGAAGCCCATTGCGGACAGGCGTTCGAGCGATTCACCGATGAAGGCCCAATGGCGCTGCTACCGCTGCCGGAAAATCGCTGCGCGTTGGTGTGGACCCGCAAGCCTGAAGAGATAACGCGCCTGATGGCGCTGGACGACCGCAGTTTCCTGGCCGAGCTTCAAGGCGTGTTCGGTTATCGCCTCGGCGCGTTGAAGCAGGTGGGTGTGCGTCATACCTATCCGCTGTCGCTCGTCGAAGCCGAGGAGCAAGTGCGCGCTCACCTGGTCGTCTTGGGCAACGCGGCACACAGCCTGCACCCGATTGCCGGGCAGGGTTTCAACCTGTCGCTGCGTGATGCAGCGTCACTGGCCGAAGCGTTGCTTGCCAGCGACGCCATGCCGGGGGATCTGGCGACGCTGCAGGCGTATCGGGATCGGCAGCGTCTGGATCAGAAACTCACGGTCGGCTTCTCCGATCAGGTCACCCGCCTGTTCGGCAGCCAGCAACCCGTGATCACGGCCGGCCGCAATATCGGCTTGCTGGGTCTGGACCTTTTGCCCTCGGCCAAGAGCTGGTTCGCCCGCCAGGCCATGGGGCTGGGAACGCGGGCCGATGTTTAACCCCTCTTTTCATTCGTGGCCGTTGCCACACGCGAGAACGATTTAAAGCATGGAAACGCGCGCAGATCTGCTGATTGTCGGGGCCGGAATGGTCGGTAGCGCGCTCGCGCTGGCGCTGCAAAACAGCGGGCTGGATATTCTGGTGGTGGACGGCAGCCCAATGAGCGTTAAGCCGTTCGATCAGACCGCACCCTTTGAGCCGCGGGTCAGCGCACTGTCTGCGGCCAGTCAGCGCATTCTCGAACGCCTGAATGTCTGGGACGGGATCGTTTCACGTCGCGTCAGCCCCTATGGCGAGATGCATGTGTGGGACGGCAGCGGGACCGGCAAGGTGCATTTCTCGGCGTCGAGTGTGCACGCCCAGGTGTTGGGCCATATCGTTGAAAACCGCGTGGTCCAGGACGCACTGATCGAGCGGTTGCATGATTGCGACATCGGGCTGCTGGCCAATGCGCGTCTGGAACAAATGCGTCGTTCGGGCGATGACTGGCTGCTGACGCTGGCCGACGGCCGCACTCTGCGCGCGCCGCTGGTGGTGGCAGCCGACGGTGCTAATTCCACCGTGCGGCGCATGACCGGCACTGCGACGCGGGAATGGGACTACATGCACCATGCCATCGTGACCAGCGTGCGCACGGCAGACTCCCACCGCAAAACGGCGTGGCAACGCTTTACCGATGACGGCCCATTGGCCTTTTTGCCGCTTGAGCGTGAAGGTGAGCATTGGTGTTCGATCGTCTGGTCCGTGACGCCGACGGAGTCCGAGCGCTTGATGAAGCTGGAAGACGACGCGTTCTGTCGCGAGCTGGAAAAGGCGTTTGAGGGCTGTCTCGGGCACGTCATTTCGGCTGATCCGCGCTTGTGCGTGCCGCTGCGTCAGCGTCATGCCAAACGTTACGTGGCTGAAGGTCTGGCGCTCATTGGCGATGCCGCGCACACCATCCACCCGCTGGCCGGGCAGGGCGTGAATCTTGGGTTCCTCGATGCGGCCGTGTTGGCCGAGGTGCTGCACAGTGCCGTCGAGCGAGGCGAGCGTCTGGCCGACCCGAAAGTGCTGAGCCGCTACGAGCGCCGGCGCATGCCGCATAACCTGGCGCTGATGGCGGCGATGGAAGGATTCGAGCGGCTGTTTCAGGCCGACCCGCTGCCGGTCCGCTGGCTGCGCAATACCGGCTTGAAGATGGTCGATCAGTCTGCCGAAGCCAAAGCGATGTTCGTGCGCCAGGCGCTGGGACTGAGCGGGGATTTGCCGGAATTGGCCCGGATCTAAGCGTCTGGCGTGACACCCTGTGGGAGCGAGCTTGCTCGCGAAGGCTGAGTTTCAACTGCCAAAGGTGTGGTGGATGTACTCAAGTCTTCGCGAGCAAGCTCGCTCCCACAGGGGGGGGCGCATGCCATACCATCTAGCGATAAAGGTGCCTCCGCAACATCTCGTAACGGCTCCGCTCAGACTTCGTGGATGCGATTCACTACCATTTCGCCTCATTTTTCAAACGAGGTCTCAGCATGCAGGCGAGCAAGCGTCTTCTGGCTGTCCTGGCATTGGCCGTGCTTGGCAGCACTGCCCAGGCGGCTGATGAAGTGGTGGTGTATTCCTCCCGTATCGACGAGCTGATCAAACCGGTTTTCGATGCCTACACCGCCAAGACCGGTGTAAAGGTGAAGTTCATCACCGACAAGGAAGCGCCGTTGATGCAGCGCATCAAGGCCGAAGGGCAGAACGCGACCGCCGACCTGCTGCTGACGGTGGACGCGGGCAACCTCTGGCAAGCCGAGCAGATGGGCATCCTGCAACCGTTTACGTCCCCGGTGATCGACGCGAATATCCCGCCGCAATACCGATCCTCTGCTCACGCCTGGACAGGCCTGAGCCTGCGCGCCCGGACCATTGCCTATTCGACCGACCGGGTCAAACCCGATGAGCTGACCACCTACGAAGCCTTGGCCGATAAGCAGTGGGAAGGGCGTCTGTGCCTGCGGACCGCGAAGAAGGTCTACAACCAGTCGCTCACCGCGACGCTGATCGAAACCCATGGTGCAGAGGCGTCGGAAAAGATCCTCAAGGGCTGGGTCAACAACCTGTCTACCGACGTGTTCTCCGATGATATCGCGGTGCTGGAGGCGATCAACGCCGGCCAGTGCGACGTCGGCATCGTCAATACCTATTACTACGGCCGGTTGCACCAGCAAAACCCGAATCTGGCCGTACGGCTTTTCTGGCCAAACCAGTCGGACCGTGGCGTTCACGTCAATCTGTCGGGCATCGGTTTGACCAAGTACGCGCCGCATCCCGAAGCCGCCAAAGCGCTGGTCGAATGGATGACCGGGCCTGAGGCGCAGACCATCTTTTCCGGCACCAATCAGGAATTCCCGGCCAACCCGAAGGTTGCACCTTCTACAGAAGTCGCGAGCTGGGGTCAGTTCAAGGCGGACACGATCCCGGTCGAGGTGGCCGGACGACGCCAGGCCGAAGCGATTCGCATGATGGATCGCGCTGGCTGGAACTGATTAACAGCGTCTCTCACTCCTACAGATTTGCACTCACGTGACACCGAGAATCCCCGTGGCCCATCCCGCCCAGCGTCGCTGGTACCCCCTGGTTTTCGCCATTGCCGCGCTGGTGTTGCTGCCGCTCAGCGTGCTGCTGTTCTCCTGGCAAACCATCGACCAAGAGATCTGGTCCCACCTGTGGGAAACCCAGATGCTCCGGCTGCTCGGCAACACGCTGACGCTGGTGATGGGCGTAGGGTTGGGCGTGACGCTGCTGGGCGTGAGCCTTGCCTGGCTGACTGCGCTCTGTGAGTTTCCGGGCCGGCGCTGGCTGGACTGGGCACTCATGTTGCCGTTCGCCATTCCGGCGTACGTGCTCGCATTCGTCTTCGTGGGGCTGCTCGATTTTGCAGGCCCCGTCCAGACGCTGATGCGTGAGTGGTTCGGTACGGGCCTTCGCTTCCCGCGAGTACGTTCCACGGGCGGCGTGATCATCGTGCTCGTGCTGGTGTTTTACCCCTACGTCTACCTGTTGGCCCGCACGGCGTTCCTTGCGCAGGGTAAAGGCCTGATGGAGGCGGCGCGGATTCTCGGGCAGTCGCCCTGGCAGGCGTTCTGGCGGGTGGCGTTGCCGATGGCCAGGCCGGCCATCGGCGCTGGCGTCGCGTTGGCGTTGATGGAGACGCTGGCCGATTTTGGGGCGGTGTCGGTGTTCAACTTCGACACCTTCACCACCGCGATCTACAAGACTTGGTACGGCTTCTTCAGCCTGTCGAGCGCCGCACAACTGGCGAGCCTGCTGCTGTTGGTGGTGATGCTGCTGCTCTACGGCGAGCGCCGCGCACGAGGCGCCAGCCGGGCGAGCAACGAGCGGCCTCGTGTAAAAGCGCTGTACCACTTGCACGGCTTTAAGGCTGCTGCGGCGACCACTTGGTGTGGGTTGGTCTTCGCCTGTGCGTTCGTGGTCCCGTTGATGCAACTGATCGTCTGGGTCTGGCAGCGGGGCCGTTTCGATCTGGACGAGCGCTACACCGGCCTGATCCTGCACACCCTGTACCTCGGTGGTATTGCGGCCTTCGTCACGGTCAGCGTGGCGATGATTCTGGTGTTCGCGCGTCGTTTGGCGCCGACCCGTGCGATCCGCTCAGGCGTGAGTCTGGCGAACATCGGCTACGCATTGCCGGGTTCGGTGCTCGCGGTATCGATCATGCTGGCCTTCAGTTATCTGGACCGAGAGCTAGTCGTGCCGTTGTCCAGTTGGCTCGGTGGCGCGGGCAAGCCGTTGCTACTCGGGAGTCTGGCGGCCTTGGTGATGGCGTACCTGGTGCGCTTCATCGCCGTGGCTTACGGTCCTCTGGAGAACAGCCTGTCGCGAATTCGCCCTTCGTTGCCCGAGGCGGCGCGCAGTCTCGGGGTCGGCGGACCGCGTTTGTTTTTCAAGATTTATCTGCCACTGCTCATTCCAGGCACGTTGAGCGCTGCTTTGCTGGTGTTCGTCGATGTGCTCAAGGAAATGCCCGCTACCCTGCTGATGCGCCCGTTTGGCTGGGACACGCTGGCGGTACGTATCTTCGAGATGACCAGTGAAGGCGAGTGGGCGCGTGCCGCGCTACCCGCACTGACGTTGGTCATGGTCGGTTTACTACCGGTAATTGGCCTAATCAGACGTTCGGCCAGACCGATCGGCTAGGTGCGGGGTCACAACCTTGCGGCTACAATGCGCCGCAATCGATACGGTCTGTCAGACAATTCCGCAAATTACCAAAGGTTCCAGACCCCGAGTCATGGGGGATTTGCCGTTATTTTGAGCGACCGTGTCTTCGCCAAGCCCGGAAGGAGACACCCATGGGACAGCGCACGCCCCTCTTTGACCTGCACCTCGCGCTTGGCGCGAAGCTGGTCGATTTTGGTGGTTGGGATATGCCGTTGCACTACGGTTCACAAGTCGAAGAACACCATCAGGTGCGCCGAGACTGTGGGATTTTCGATGTGTCGCACATGCACGTCCTTGATGTTTCAGGCAGCCAGGCCACGCCCTGGTTGCAACACCTGCTGGCCAATGACGTCGGCCGACTGCAACACACCGGGCGAGCGCTCTACAGCGCTATGCTCGACACCCAGGGCGGAATCGTCGACGACATGATCGTCTACCTGACCGAACAGGGTTACCGATTGGTGGTCAACGCGGCCACCGGCGCCAAGGATCTGGCCTGGATGAATGCCCATCTTTCCGGTTTCGACGTGCACCTGACTCACCGCTCCGAGCTGGCCATGCTGGCCATTCAGGGGCCGCATGCCCGGCAGAAGATTGCCGAGCTGGTAACTCAGGCCCGCGCTGAACTTATCCACACCCTGCGCCCGTTCGAAGGCCAGCAGGAAGGCGACTGGTTCATTGCCCGTACGGGCTACACCGGTGAGGACGGGCTGGAGATCATCCTGCCGGCCGAACAAGCCTGCAGTTTCTTCAACGACATGGTCGGTGCGGGCATTTCCCCAATCGGGCTGGGCGCGCGCGATACCTTGCGTCTGGAAGCCGGCATGAACCTGTACGGTCAGGAAATCGACGAGCAGGTGTCACCGCTGATCTCCAACATGGGCTGGACCGTGGCCTGGAAACCGGAAGACCGCGACTTCATCGGGCGCGCCGCCCTGGAAGCCGAACGCACCAAGGGGATTGCTTCCAAGCTTGTCGGGCTGGTGCTCGAAGAGCGGGGTGTTCTGCGCGCGCATCAGGTCGTCCGAATAGCGGAAGTTGGCGAAGGAGAGATCACCAGTGGTAGTTTCTCTCCTACGCTAAGCAAGTCGATTGCCTTGGCACGCGTTCCGATGGCGACTGCTGACCGTGCCGAGGTGGAAATCCGTGGCAAGTGGTACCCGGTTCGCGTGGTCCAGCCGACGTTCGTGCGCCACGGAAAGGCCCTGATTTAACAACTCCCTGGCGGGTTTCTCCGCTGACCTGATGATGTAGAGAGGATAAAAAATGAGCACTATTCCCGCCGAACTGCGTTTTGCCGAAAGCCATGAGTGGGCCAAGCAAGAGGGTGATCTGATCGTGGTCGGCATCTCCGATCATGCGCAGGAAGCGCTGGGCGATGTGGTGTTTGTCGAGCTACCGGAAATCGGCAAGGTGTTCGCTGCTGGCGATGCTGCCGGTGTCGTGGAGTCTGTAAAGGCCGCTTCCGACATTTATTCGCCGGTGGCTGGCGAAGTGGTTGAAGTCAACGAAAGCCTGGGCGACGGTCCGGAAGCGCTGAATGAAGCCCCTTACAGCTCGTGGATCTTCAAGGTCAAGCCAAGCAACGCCGACGCCGATTTGGCCAAGCTGCTGGATGCGGCCGCTTACAAGGCTGCGATCGGCGAGTAATCGCGTTGATCTAACACTGTAGGAGCGTGGCTTGTCCCGCGATCTGCCGGGCACCGGCAGCAAATTCGGTAAACGCGGTCTGCCTGACGCAGAGATTGCGTCTGATTTTGCTGCTGCTGCGCAGCAGATCGCGGGACAAGCCACGCTCCTACAACGATTGCATTGCTGACCACGCTCCTACAGCAACTGCATCGCACACGGCTAAAGACTTTCTCCACACAACCGCCAATCCCTTTCTAGACTCTAAAGCTCCGCCCATCGCGGCTTAGTCGTCCAGTAAAGAGAGAGGCCGTTATGTCCACGTCGCCATCCCTGAGCCAGTTGCACGACCCCAATGCCTTTCTGCGTCGCCACCTCGGCCCTGATGCTGCCGAGCAGCAGGCGATGCTCGAATCCCTCGGCCTGGCCAGCCGCGCCGAGCTGATCGAACAAACCGTCCCTCCCGCCATCCGGCTGAACCGAGCCCTGGACCTGCCCCCAGCACTGAGCGAAGAAGCCGCGTTGAGCAAGCTGAAGGGGTATGCCGGTCGCAATCAGGTGTGGACCAGTGTCATCGGCATGGGCTATCACGGCACGATCACGCCCAACGTTGTCCTGCGCAACGTGCTGGAAAATCCCGGCTGGTACACCGCCTACACGCCTTATCAACCCGAAATCGCCCAAGGTCGACTCGAAGCGCTGCTCAACTTTCAGCAGATGACCATCGACCTCACCGGCCTTGCCATGGCCAACGCCTCGCTGCTCGATGAGGCCACGGCGGCGGCCGAAGCCATGGCGCTGGCCAAGCGCATCGCCAAATCCAAAAGTAACGTCTTCTTCGTCGACGAAAACTGTCACCCGCAAACATTGTCGGTGGTGCGAACCCGCGCCGAGGGTTTTGGATTCGAGCTGATCGTGGGGCCTGTGGATAACCTCGCCAGCCATCAGGTGTTTGGGGCGCTGTTGCAATACCCCGACACCCATGGCGAGATTCGCGACCTGCGCCCGCTGATCGAGCATTTGCATGCACAACAGGCGCTGGCCTGTGTGGCGGCCGACTTGCTGAGCCTGCTCATGCTGACACCGCCGGGGGAAATGGGCGCCGATGTCGTGTTCGGCTCGTCTCAACGCTTCGGCGTACCCATGGGCTATGGCGGCCCGCACGCGGCTTATTTTGCGTGCCGTGAAGAGTTCAAGCGCGGTATCCCGGGCCGCATCATCGGCGTGTCCAAAGACGCACGCGGCAACGTCGCGTTGAGAATGGCGCTGCAAACCCGCGAACAACACATTCGTCGCGAGAAGGCCAATTCCAACATCTGCACCGCCCAGGTGCTGCTCGCCAATATCGCCAGTCTCTACGCGGTGTATCACGGGCCGGAAGGCCTCAAACGTATCGCCCAGCGCGTGCACCGGTTGACCACGATTCTGGCGACGGGCCTGGAGCGCAAAGGCATTCAGCGCGTCAATCGGCACTTTTTCGACACGCTGACGCTGGATGTCGGCGGCACGCAGACGGCGATTCTGGAAAGCGCCAGTGCTGCAAAGGTCAATCTGCGGATATTGGGCGACGGCAAGCTGGGGGTGAGCCTCGATGAAAGCTGCGATGAGCAGACCGTCGACACGCTGCTGGATATTTTCTGCGGTGCCGATCATGGCTTGAACGTCGCGGATCTTGATGCCGAAACGCTGGCATCGGGCATTCCTGAGGGCTTGGCGCGCAGCTCGCCTTATCTCACGCACCCGGTGTTCAACGCCCATCACAGCGAAACCGAGATGCTGCGTTATCTCAAGCAGCTGGAAAACAAGGATCTGGCGCTGAACCAGTCCATGATTCCGCTGGGCTCCTGCACCATGAAACTCAATGCCACCAGCGAGATGATCCCGATCACCTGGCCCGAGTTCGCCAACTTGCATCCCTTTGCGCCCGTCGAGCAGGCCAGGGGTTACAAGGCAATGATTGACGAGCTGGAGGCCTGGCTGTGCGCGATTACCGGGTTCGATGCGATTTGCATGCAGCCCAACTCCGGCGCTCAGGGCGAGTACGCAGGGTTGCTGGCGATCCACAAGTACCACGAGAGTCGCCAACAGGGGCAGCGAGATATCTGTTTGATTCCGTCATCGGCCCACGGCACCAACCCGGCCTCGGCGCAGATGGCCGGGATGCGTGTGGTGATCGTTGAGTGCGATGACGCGGGCAACGTCGACCTTGAGGATTTGAAAGCCAAGGCCCAGGCCGCTGGTGAGAACCTGTCATGTCTGATGGCGACCTATCCCTCGACCCATGGCGTGTACGAGGAAGGTATCCGGGACATCTGCGAAGTGATCCACGCGCACGGTGGTCAGGTGTACATGGATGGCGCCAACCTCAACGCGCAGGTCGGGCTGGCGCGTCCCGCCGACATCGGTGCAGACGTGTCCCACATGAACCTGCACAAGACGTTCTGTATTCCCCATGGCGGCGGCGGACCGGGCATGGGCCCAATTGGGGTGAGGGCGCACCTCGCGCCGTTTGTGGCCAATCATCCGGTGATCTCGCTGGAAGGTCCGAATGCCGAGAACACCGCTGTCAGCGCGGCCCCGTGGGGCAGTGCGAGCATCCTGCCGATCAGCTGGATGTACATCGCGATGATGGGGCCGCAACTGGCAGACGCCAGCGAGGTGGCGATTCTGTCGGCCAACTACCTGGCTCAGCAACTGACAGGCGCGTTTCCGGTGCTGTACACCGGACGCAACGACCGCGTCGCTCACGAGTGCATCATTGATCTGCGCCCGCTCAAGGCAGAAACCGGGATCAGCGAGGAGGACGTTGCGAAACGGTTGATGGATTACGGTTTCCACGCACCGACCATGTCATTCCCGGTACCCGGAACGTTGATGATCGAGCCTACCGAGAGCGAGCCCAAGGCGGAACTGGACCGCTTCATTGAAGCGATGCTGAGCATTCGAGGCGAGATCACTCAGGTTCATAACGGCACGTGGCCGGCAGAAGACAACCCGCTCAAGCGCGCGCCGCATACGTTGGCTGACATCACGGGTGTCTGGGACCGTCCCTACAGCATTGCCGAGGCCGTAACGCCGACGGCGCACACGCGTCAGCACAAATATTGGCCGACCGTGAACCGGGTCGACAACGTCTACGGCGATCGCAACCTGTTCTGCGCGTGCGTGCCGGTGGACGAGTACCGCTGACACAAAAATGCCGCTCCGAGGAGCGGCATTTTTTTGTGCAGCGTGATTACTGTTCGGCGACGAGGTTCTTGGCCAGAATCGCGTTGGCCAGGTCCATGTCCGAGGCGTTCAGGCCAGGGTTCTCCTTGCGGACCTGATCCATGGCTGCTTCCAGATAAGGGCCGCGAATCGCGCCGTTGCTGGCAACGAAGCTACCGGCATCATCCTGCGCTGCGACAATCAGCTTGTGGTGACGGAAGGTCAGGTAGGTAGAGCCTGTGGTTGCGCCGGACGAGATGATGTCTCGCAAGAAGCCGTCAGCCATTGCTGAACCGACCGGCAGGGAAAGCAGAGCTAACGTGGCTACAGCAAGTTTGAGACGCATGGCGGGTTACTCCGACTTTGGTTGTTCTGAAATGATTTGATACGCCCGCCCCCAATCTAGTTCCGTGAGAGGAGTGAAAACGGGCGGCTCCCGCCAGATCAGACGTTCCATGTTGACGAGCGCGAATCACGCCGCCTCAACTTTCAGGATCGCGCCCTCCTGAGCAATGACCCTTACCTGATTGCCCACCGGCGTATCGGGGCCGACCACCATCCAGACGCCATCGCCGACCTTGATCTTGCCGCGTCCTCCGACAATCGCGTCGTGCACCAGGAAGGTTCTGCCTATCAGCTCTGACCCGCGCATGTTCAGACCCGGTTGATCGGACTTGCGCAACACGCTGCGCTGGCGTCGCCACCAGTACAGAGCAGTCAGGACCGACAGCACCGCGAACAGCAGAAACTGCACCTCCCAGCTCATCGCCGGAATCACATACGTGAGGATGCCGACCCCTGCCGCTGCCACGCCAATCCACAGCAGATACCCGCCAGCCCCGAACACCTCCAGGATCAGCAGTACCGTGCCCAGCCCCAGCCAGTCCCAGAACGACAGGTTTTGCAGGTAATCCCACATGGCTCAGACCCGCTTGCCGGTGTCGGGCCGGTTCTTTTCGGGAGCCCCTTTGTCGAACGTGGCTTTGACGATCTCGCCAATGCCGCCAATGGCGCCGATCATCTGGCTCGCTTCCAGCGGCATGAGGATCACCTTGCTGTTGTTGGCCGAGGACAATTTGCCCAGCGCGTCGATGTACTTTTGCGCGACGAAGTAATTGATGGCCTGCACGTCACCTGCAGCAATCGCCTCGGACACGACTTGTGTGGCGCGCGCTTCCGCTTCGGCCTGACGTTCGCGGGCCTCGGACTCCAGAAAGGCGGCCTGACGCTCGCCTTCGGCTTCCAGGATCTGCGCCTGCTTTTTGCCTTCAGCGGTCAGAATCGCCGAAGCGCGCGAGCCTTCCGCCTCAAGGATCTGCGCACGTTTGATCCGCTCGGCTTTCATCTGCCCTGACATCGCCGCCATCAGGTCGGCCGGTGGACTGATGTCCTTGATTTCGATCCGGGTGATCTTGATGCCCCACGGCGCGGTCGCTTCATCGATGATGCGCAGCAGACGCTCGTTGATGCCGTCACGCTGGCTGAGCATGGCGTCCAGTTCCATGGAACCGAGTACGGTACGAATGTTGGTCTGCAGCAGATTGCGAATGGCGTGCTGCAGGTTGTTGACCTCGTACGCGGCCTGGGCGCAGTTCACGACTTGGTAGAAGCACACGGCGTCGATCTGTACGGTGGCGTTATCCGACGTGATGACTTCCTGCGGCGGAATGTCCAGAACGGTTTCCATCATGTTGATCTTGTGCCCGATGCGATCCATCACAGGCACGATGATGTTCAGGCCTGGCTTGAGGGTGTTGGTGTAGCGACCGAAGCGTTCGACGGTCCATTGATAACCCTGCGGCACGACTTTAAAACCCATGAACACGATGGCGATGGCCAGCGCGACGAACAGTAAAACCACACTACCGATTTGCATAACGTATCCCTGTTGGCTGCTGATGAATTAAAGATCCGGCAGAGAGTACGGTGATCGGAATCCGCTCTGCGACTTTTTCTGTATCAATTGAAGAATAGCTCGCGCATCAGATTGAAGATTGTGGTCTTCACGGCGGTGTCCAGCGAGGTCCAGACCAGACCGGTGACGGCACGAAAATCACCCAGGTTCAGCGGGCGCGAAACGACGTTGGGCGGCAGCGCGCGTCCTGCATGTTGAGGCAGCAGGCCGATGCCCAGACCCGCCGAAACCAGCGCAAGCATCGTCGTGAACTCACCGAGCTCGTCGGCAATGTCCAGTTTGCCACCGTGTTCGGAAATCGCGCGCAGGAGCCCGTCATGAAAGCCAGCAGCGTAACGCCGGGCGAGCACCAGCACGGGCTGTTGTGCCAGTTCCGTAACCTCGATGGTCGAATGCGCGGTGAGCGGGTGATCTGCCGGCAGCGCGACGATGATCGACTCGTGCAGCACGACCTGCGTTTGCACGCCGGAGTGCGGAGCGGGCAGGCGCATCAGGCCGAAGTCGAGTTGACCCTCCTTGAGGGCCTGCACCTGATCGGGCCCGGGCATGTCCTTGAGTTCCAGCCTGATGCCGGGGTAACGCTGATGGGCGTGTCGAATCAGCGTCGGCAGCAGCTCCGGCAACACCGAGGACACGAAGCCAAGACGGATTCGACCGGTTTCCCCGCGGCCCAGCCCCCGCGACACGTCGGCCGAACGTTGTGCCTGACGCAAGGTGGCACGGGCTTCTTCGAGAAACAGCCCGCCCACGTCGGTGAGCGTCACTGAGTGTCGGTTGCGATCGAGCAGACGAACACCCAGCCACTCCTCAAGTGCCTTGATCTGCATGCTCAGTGCGGGCTGCACAATGGCGAGCCGCTGTGCCGCACGACCGAAATGCAGCTCCTCGGCCACTGTGACAAAGGCTCGCAGGTGTTTGAGTTCCATGATCGGTTCCGCTGGTTATCAAAAAACATGATCAGTACATCACCAATCACCATTGGACGAGGGGCCTGGTGTGCGCTGAAGTGCAGCCATACAAGGATGATGAGCCCAGCAGGCCGTCATCACAATGCATGATCCGACGTCGGCCGCATAAGAGGAGAAAGACTAATGGCTGTTCTGGAAAGTTTTCGTCTCGACGAAAGAGTCGCGCTGGTCACAGGCTCCAGTGCCGGTATCGGGCTGGCGATTGCGCGAGGGTTGGCCGAGGCGGGCGCGACGGTTGTCCTTAATGGCCGAAACGCCGACACCCTGAACGCCGCAGCCGCCTCGTTGGCTGCGGACGGACATCACGTCCACACTCAATGCTTCGATGTCACGGACAGCGCAGCGGTCAGTGCTGCCGTTCAGGCAATCGAAAGCAGGGTCGGACCGCTGGATATTCTGGTCAACAATGCCGGTATCCAGCGACGCGGGCCATTGGCCGATTTCGCAGAAGCCGACTGGCACGAGTTGATGCGCACGAATCTGGACAGCGCTTTTTTCGTTGGCCAGGCAGTGGCGCGTTGCATGATTCCTCGTGGACGTGGGCGGATCATCAATATCTGTTCGGTGCAAAGTGAGTTGGGCCGGCCCGGCATTGCGCCGTACACCGCCAGCAAAGGCGCGCTGAAAATGCTGACCAAAGGCATGGCGATCGACTGGGGCCCGTATGGCCTTAACGTCAACGGTATCGGACCGGGTTACTTCAAGACCGAGCTGAACGCTGCGCTGGTGGCGAATCCTGAATTCAGCGACTGGCTGGTGCAGCGTACGCCGAGTCGTCGTTGGGGCGAGGTGTCTGAACTGAAAGGCGCGGCGGTGTTCCTCGCGTCCGACGCCGCCAGCTTCGTCAACGGCCATATCCTTTACGTCGATGGCGCCATCACAGCGTCGTTGTAATCCGGAGAATCTCATGCAAGCCATTGTCTGCCACGCCCCGAAAGACCTTCGTGTAGAAGCCGAGGAGCACGCTGCTGCGCTGACGTCCGGCCAGCTTCGCGTGCGCGTTGCCCGGGGCGGAATCTGCGGCTCGGATCTGCATTACTACCAGCACGGCGGTTTCGGTGCGGTGCGCCTGAAAGAGCCGATGGTGCTCGGCCATGAAATCTCGGCCGTTATCGAGGAAGTGGGCGATCCGCAAAGCGGGTTCAGTGTCGGCCAGCGCATTTCCGTCTCGCCTTCCCGGCCGTGTGGCGGCTGCACGTACTGCCACGAGGGCATGCCCAATCACTGCCTGAACATGCGATTCTACGGAAGTGCGATGCCATTTCCCCATATTCAGGGTGCGTTCCGGGAAACGCTGGTGATCGAGAGCAGCCAGGCGCATGTGCTGGCGCCGACGACAACCTTGGCTGAAGGGGCGCTCGCCGAGCCGTTGTCAGTGGGGCTGCACGCGATTCAGCGCGCGGGCGGTGTGTTCGGCAAGCGTGTCCTGGTGACCGGCTGCGGGCCGATTGGCAATTTGTTGATTGGCAGCCTGAAAGCAGCGGGGGCGTTGCAGATCGTTGCGGCGGACTTGAGTGACAGTGCGCTGGCGTGCGCCCGCCGGATGGGCGCCAGCGACACTCACAACCTCAAGCACGAGCCCGAAGCCCTGGCGCGTTATACCGCCAATAAAGGTCATTTCGATGTGATGTTCGAAGCCTCGGGCAGTGCCCAGGCGCTACGTGACGGTCTGACGTGCATGAGGCCGCGCGGCGTAGTGGTCACAGTCGGCTTGGGCGGTGATGTTTCGATCCCGCTGAATCTGGTGGTGGGCAAGGAAATCGACCTGCGCGGCACATTCCGCTTTCATCCCGAATTTGCACAAGCGGTGGACTTGCTCAATCGAAAAGTGATCGACGTAACGCCTGTCATCTCTCACACCATCCCGTTCCACGAAGCGGTGCAGGCCTTCGAGCTGGCGGGTGACAAGCAGCAGGCGATGAAAGTCGTGCTGGATTTCGGCGTGAAGGACTAAAGGGGGCGGCGCCCCCTCTATCCGTGTGGGAGGGTTTGGGAACCCTCTGTTCTTGTGGGAGACGTCGGAGGTTACGACGGCAGCGAAAGCGGTGGGTCAGTGACATCAACGTCGGCTGACACGCCGCATTCATCCGAACGCGGCATGCACCAAGCCGGACACACAGCTGATCGAGCGAGTGTGAGCTATCGCTGCTCGCTCTGCGGTGTCACGCGCAGCACTTCCTCGACTGTCGTCAACCCGGCCGCGACTTTCTGCGCGCCGGACAACCGCAAACTGCGCATCCCGTCCTTGAAGCCTTGTCGACGCAGTGCCGTGAGGTCCAGGTCCGCCGTGATCAGCGATTTCACGGCATCGGACATCAGCATGATCTCGTACACACCGGCGCGTCCGCGATAACCAGTGTCACGGCATTCCGCACACCCGACCGCGCGATGGGCGCCGCTCGGCACTGCGGCCTGCCATGGACGCGTCAGGGTTTGCCAATCCACCTCATCGATCTCCACCGGCGCCTTGCAGTGTGGACACAGTGTCCGCACCAGACGCTGTGCCATGACGCCAAGAATCGTCGCCTTCAGCAGGTAGTGCGGCACGCCGAGTTCCAGCAGACGACTGATCGCACTCGGCGCGTCGTTGGTGTGCAAGGTCGACAGCACCAAGTGACCGGTCAACGCGGCCTGGATCGCCATTTCTGCCGTTTCCAGGTCGCGAATCTCGCCGATCATGATGATGTCCGGGTCCTGCCGCATCAGGGCGCGCACACCGCTGGCAAAGGTCAGGTCGATATTGTGCTGCACCTGCATCTGGTTGAAGGACGGCTCGACCATCTCGATCGGGTCCTCGATGGTGCAGAGGTTGACCTCCGAGGTCGCCAGCTTCTTCAGCGTGGTGTACAGCGTGGTGGTCTTGCCGGAACCGGTCGGCCCGGTCACCAGGATGATGCCGTTGGGTTGATGCGTCATGCCTTCCCAGCGACGCAGATCGTCACCGGAGAAGCCCAACTGGTCGAAGTCTTTAAGCAGCACTTCAGGGTCGAAGATCCGCATCACCATCTTTTCGCCGAACGCTGTCGGCAACGTCGACAAACGCAACTCCACTTCGCCGCCATCCGGGGTCTTGGTCTTGACCCGCCCGTCCTGCGGCTTGCGCTTCTCAGCGACGTTCATTCGTCCCAGGCTCTTGAGGCGGCTGGTGACCGCCATCGTCACTTGAGGCGGAAATTGATAAACGGTGTGCAGCACCCCGTCGATGCGGAAGCGCACGGTGCCGGCCTCCCGCCGAGGCTCGATGTGAATGTCGCTGGCGCGCTGCTGATACGCATACTGGAACAACCAGTCGACGATGTTGACGATGTGCGCGTCGTTGGCATCGGGCTCCTGATCGCTGGCGCCGAGCTTGAGCAGTTGCTCGAAGTTGCCCAGGTTGCTCATTTTTTGATCGGTCGCGCTGGCGCCGCTGACCGACTTGGCCAGTCGGTAAAACTCCACCGCCAGCTTCTGCACATCGACCGGATTGGCAACCACGCGCTTGATCGGCATCTTCAGCACGTGCGTCAAGTCGGCTTCCCACGCGTTCACAAAAGGCTGGGCGCTGGCGATGGTCACGGCGTCCCGGTCCACGGCGACCGCAAGAATCTTGTGGCGTTGGGCAAAGGCATAGGACATCACTGGCGTGACGGCGGCCACGTTGATCTTCAACGGATCGATACGCATGTACGGCTGACCGGCCTGTTCGGCGAGCCACGCGGTGAGGGTTTCCAGATCGAGCTTTTTGCCGGGGCGTTTGAGATTGTCGAACTGCTGGGCGGAAATGAACTCAAGGGGGTGAATCTGCAGGTTTTGCGCGGTTCGGCGCAGGGTCAATGCGTATTCGGCATTGTCCTGATCGATGTATTCCTGCGTGACGAGATCACGCAGGACTTCATTCAGATCCAGCCAGCGGTCCTGGGATGATGAGGCGAGGACGGACATGCGGGCTCCTTCGGACGAGACGACTTACTTCGTGAGTAAGCAAGAGTAGTCCCAAGCGTGCCAGTTGTTGCGTCCTGCAGGTAGTGAAGCGTTGCCAATATTTTCGGCCACTCAACCGACAGCGAGTGAGACGGGCTCGGATAGGACGTGCAAATCGCCGATCGGTTCCAGATCCACTGAGCAAACATTGATCAAATTGCGCATTTTTTCACCAATGACCTGAGCGCGATGCCAGGTCATACCATCCACCTCGGCCTCGATCATCAACATGCCTTCCTGCTGTAACACTCTGACTTGCTGAGGAATCAGGTATTGCATGGCGAACAGGTTCAGCACGCGGCAAATCAGGTCAGGCTCGGCTTCGGCAAGGATCTGGAAGCGCGACCGGCAGTGCGCATTGCTGACAGACCAGGCGTCGGGACGAAGCGGGGCGGACGTTACTGATTCGAGATGAGGCATGCTGAACTCTCCTGTTTTCATCATCGGTCAGCGGGACCGAGGTGAGCTGTGTGAGTGAGAGAAAGTTTTACATGCCGAAAAAGAAATTTCTGACCCAAGATCGTCTGGTTTACGCTTGTTCAGACTTGTTAATGCGTAGCTTGGCGCTTGCGGAGATAACTTATGCAAATCGAGCTGGATGCCTATGATCGTAAGATACTGGCGCTTCTTCAGGAAGACGCCTCGCTGTCGAGCGCGCAGATCGCTGAAGAAGTCGGTCTGTCCCAATCGCCCTGCTGGCGAAGGATTCAGCGGTTGAAGGACGAAGGCGTGATTCGCCGGCAAGTGACCTTGCTGGATCGCAAGAAGATTGGCCTGAACACGCAGATCTTCGCTGAGGTGAAACTCAACGCCCATGGACGTTCCAACTTCACGGAGTTCACCGAAGCCATTCGCGGGTTTCCGGAGGTGCTGGAGTGTTATGTGCTGATGGGGTCGGTGGACTTTCTGCTGCGCATCGTGACGCCGGATATCGAAGCGTATGAGCGGTTTTTCTTCGAGAAGCTGTCGCTGGTGCCGGGGATTCAGGAAGTGAACTCGACCGTTGCGCTGTCGGAGATCAAATCGACGACGAGTTTGCCGATTGTGAAGTGATCGTTGCCCGGATCTTTTGCATGCGGCTGAAACAAGGCGTTATCCCTGTAGGAGCGCGCTTGCCCGCGATTGAGGGATGTCAGTCGCCATCTATGTGACCGATCCGCCGCCATCGCAAGCAAGCTCACTCCTATAGGGGTTTATGTCAGTCTACGATTCGGAATAACGGCAGATTCTGTGGGCGTGAGCTTGCTCACGAAGAGGCCGATCCAGACAAAGGAATGTGCTGTCTGGGCCGGCCCTTTCGCGAGCACGCTCGCTCCCACAGTGTGTGCTGCGTTGAGCTTAAAGCTTCAACAGCATCTTCCACGCCCGGCTTTGCAGCACGGTGATGGTTTGCTGCACGCGGGCTTCGAGGATTTCGTCGCTGATGTCCAGATGCGCCAGCTGCTCGAGCTTGTTCATTTCGCCGTACAAACGATCCAGTTCCGGCAGTTCCAGCGTGTGACGTGCGTGATGCAGCCAGACCTGGATTCGCTCGATGCGTGGCAGTTGCTCCGCCAGATCTTCGGGCTGTTGCTGGTAGCGCGCCAGGTTAAGCGCCGTTGCCTCGTCACCGAGGAAGCGCGGGACCCAGCTGCTGAGCATCGCGTTACCCTGACGATTGCCACGGTTGTTGCGCTCGGCGGTCCAGCTGCGCTCCATCAACCAGCGTGACGTGGTGAGCGAGAACAGGCCCCAGCGTGGGTCCTCGAGCTCTTCGATGAACTGTTCATGGGCCGCCGCGCGCACGTCAGCATCGTCCTGACCGGCTTGAACCAGCGTACGCCAGTCTTCCAGCAATGCGTCCAGCGCAGCACGCAGATCATGAGTGGTCGCACGCGGCGCCGCCTGACCCAGACTGCCGGTCAGTGCGCGCAACTCGGCGAGCACCTCGACCCATTCCTGCAACAGGCTCCAGTGACCATTGAAGCGGTACTGCTCGGCCAGGCGCTGGCTGCTGCCCAACAGGTACCAGGCCAGCGCGCTGTAGGCGTCGTCAACGCTGGTTTCGGCGTGCAGCTCAGGTAACGGCAACTTGACCGAGTAGCTGCCAGCGTCGAACAGGCGATAGCCACGCTCGGCCTTGCTGATATCACACGGCATCAACGCCAGTTTTTCGGCCAGTTCTGCAGCCAGTTCCAGCAACGCGGAAGGTTCGCCTTCGCGCAGCTCAAGCTCCAGCTCGCAGATTTCTTCCTTCTGCTTGCCGACGATGACGTTGCCCAAGTCCAGCGCCGCTTCGATCACGACCCTGGATTTACCGCGACCCCAGGCGATCTCGGCCTTTTCACGGACGAAATCGGTGGTGAACAGCGGTTTGATGGTTTTCTTGTCCAGATCCGCCAGTTGCTCGGGCCAGCAATCGCCATCGAGCTTCTTCAGGTCCAGCTTGGCCTTGGGCACATCCCAGTTGTATTCGTTACGCTCCGACAGACCGGCGACGCTCTGGCCGCGGGTCTTGAGGGTCTGGATGATCGCGTCGCCGTCACGGCGCAGACGCAGCGCAACCTTGGCGTGGGCAAGCTCGCGCTCGGGGGTGTCGAAGTACTGATTGAACAGCTCCAGACGCTCCCAGCCGCTTTTGTTGCGTTTTTTCAGCAACGGGTGCTCGCGCAGGGCAATGAGGGTTTCGCGGCTGACGCGGAGTTTGATTTCGGTTTCTTTCTGCATGGCCGGGAATCCAGGCGCTCTATCGCTGATAAACAGGGGTCGCAGCCGGAATCGACACAGCTGCGTGGGTCGTGCAGTGTACAGGACATCACCCGTGACAGTTTATTCCTGCTGTCCAATCACCCTATGATGACCGTCACGTCGCACTGCATTTCAGGAGTCGTCCATGCCGTTGCCGTCCATGAAAGAACAGTTTGCAGCCCTGATCGCCGCGCCTTCGGTGAGTTGTACGCAACCCTCGCTGGACCAGTCCAACCGCGCGGTCATCGATCTGCTCGCCGGTTGGCTCGGCGATCTGGGCTTTGCCTGCGACATCCAGCAAGTCAGTCCCGGCAAATTCAATCTGGTGGCGACCTATGGCACCGGCCCCGGCGGTCTGGTGCTGTCTGGCCACAGCGACACCGTTCCCTACGACGACGCCTTGTGGAAGACCGATCCGCTCAAGCTGACTGAAGTCGACGGCAGTTGGGTGGGGCTGGGCAGCTGCGACATGAAGGGTTTTTTCGCGCTGGCCATCGAGGCGCTGCAGCCCTTGCTGGACAAGCCGTTCAAGCAGCCGCTGATCATTCTGGCGACGTGCGATGAAGAAAGCTCGATGTCCGGCGCGAAGGCGTTGGCCGCTGCCGGCGGTGTGCTGGGGCGTGCTGCGGTCATCGGCGAGCCTACCGGCCTCAAGCCGATTCGTCTGCACAAAGGCGTGATGATGGAACGCATCGAGATTCTCGGGCGAAGCGGTCATTCGTCGGATCCGAGCTTGGGACACAGCGCGCTTGAGGCGATGTATGACGCGATCGGCGCGCTCAAGGGCCTGCGTCAGCAGTGGCAGGAGAAATACCGGAATCCGCAATTCAGCGTCCCGGCACCGACCATGAACTTCGGTTGCATTCATGGCGGCGATAACCCGAACCGGATCTGCGGGCAGTGTTCGCTGGAATTCGACCTGCGTCCGCTGCCAGGCATGGACCCGGAAATGCTCCGCGCGGCCATCCGGCAGAAGCTGCAGCCGCTCGCCGAACTGCACCAGGTGAAGATCGATTACGCGCCGCTGTTCTCGGAAGTCGCGCCATTCGAGCAAAGTGCCGATGCGGAACTGGTTCGCGTTGCCGAACGTCTGACAGGTCATACGGCCGAAGCAGTGGCATTTGGAACCGAAGCGCCTTATCTTCAGCGCCTCGGTTGCGAAACGATCGTGTTGGGCCCCGGCGACATCGCCTGTGCGCACCAGCCGGGCGAATATCTCGAAATGTCACGTTTGCAGCCTACAGTGCGTCTATTGCGTCAGTTGATCGAACATTACTGCCTGACTCCTGTGTGAGCAGGCCCTAGCCCAGAGGAGAGAACGCGTGTTGCGATGCCTGTTCCGACGATAAAGCTCATGCCGTTGTGAGTGCTTTCACCCTTCGTCCATCTTTTACAGGCTCTTTGGGATATGCCCGATTACGTCAATTGGCTCCGCCACGCGTCTCCCTACATCAATGCCCACCGGGATTGCACCTTCATCGTCATGCTTCCGGGCGACGGCGTTGAGCACCCGAATTTCGGCAACATCGTTCATGACCTGGTGTTGCTGCACAGCCTGGGCGTTCGCCTGGTGCTGGTTCACGGTTCCCGTCCGCAAATCGAAAGTCGCCTTGAGGCACGCGGCCTGACGCCGCATTTTCATCGCGACATGCGCGTGACTGACTTCGCGACCCTTGAGTGCGTGATCGACGCAGTGGGTGCGCTGCGCATCGCCATCGAAGCGCGTCTGTCGATGGACATGGCGGCGTCCCCGATGCAGGGTTCGCGGTTGCGTGTGACCGGCGGCAACTTTGTGACCGCGCGCCCGATTGGCGTGCTGGAGGGCGTGGACTATCAGCACACCGGCGAAGTCCGTCGGATCGACCGCAAAGGTATCAATCGCCTGCTCGACGAGCGTTCCATCGTTCTCCTGTCGCCGCTCGGTTATTCGCCAACGGGTGAAATCTTCAACCTCGCGTGCGAAGACGTCGCCACCCGCGCGGCCATCGACTTGGGCGCAGAGAAGCTGCTGCTGTTCGGCGCCGAGTCGGGCCTGCTCGACGAACAAGGCCGTCTGGTGCGTGAACTGCGTCCGCAGCAGGTTCCGGCGCACCTTCAGCGTCTGGGCAACAACTATCAGGCTGAACTGCTGGATGCCGCCGCACAGGCCTGCCGTGGCGGCGTGGCGCGCAGTCATATCGTGAGTTACGCCGAAGACGGCGCCTTGCTGTCGGAGTTGTTCACCCGCTCAGGCGGCGGCACGCTGGTCGCTCAGGAACAGTTCGAACTGGTTCGCGAGGCCTCGATTGGCGACGTCGGTGGTTTGATCGATCTGATCACGCCGCTGGAAGAGCAGGGCATTCTGGTGCGCCGTTCTCGTGAGGTGCTCGAGCGTGAGATCGAGCAGTTCAGCGTGGTTGAGCGCGAAGGGTTGATCATCGCGTGCGCTGCGCTGTATCCGATTGCTGATTCCGAAGCAGGTGAGCTGGCGTGTCTGGCGGTGAACCCTGAATACCGTCACGGTGGTCGCGGGGACGAGTTGCTGGAGCGCATCGAAGAACGGGCGCGGGCGCAGGGTTTGAAGACCCTGTTCGTGCTCACCACCCGTACCGCCCACTGGTTCCGCGAGCGTGGTTTCGAGCCGAGCAGCGTAGACCGCCTGCCCAGCGCCCGGGCGTCGCTGTACAACTACCAGCGTAATTCGAAGATCTTCGAGAAGGCTATCTGACGGCTTGTGCCGGGCCCAAGCTCGGCATCAGCAACACTGTGGGAGCTCGCTCCCACAGTGCTTATCGGCGTCGTGTCAGTTACTGATCGCCAGAATGCTCGCCTGATACGCGCCGACAAAAGTATCGAAATCCACAGGCTCTTCGCTTTGTTCCATTTCGGACTGCTGCGCCAGAGACTCGCGGGCTTTGGTTTCAAAGTCCGCCTGATCTTCGACGCTCAGTGGCCGGCTGCGGAAATACTCGGCGTGCGTGCGCGACTGACGCAGCGAAAACGCAGTGAAGCCTTCCTTATGCTCGGTCATGGCTGCCAGCACCTGCGCCGACGGCGTCAGGGAGGCGTCCGAAACTTTGGCGCGCTGCACGTCCAGTGACTTGGCGTGCTCGTCGATGCCCTGGCTCTGGTCCAGCAATCTGCTGATCGGCTCGATCTTGTCCAACAGCTCGTTGGCCCAGTCTTTTAGGTCGACGGTCGTGGTATTCCGGCTCAGTTGCAGGCCCGGACGACGGCCTTCTTTCACCACCGTCAGGAAGTTGCTGCTGGCATTGCCGCATTCGCAATCGGCCAGTTGGGGGCTTTCCTGCAGGGCGCAAAACAGGATGAAGGCGTCGATGAAGCGCGACTGCTGCAGATCGATGCCGACCGGCAGGAACGGGTTGATGTCCAGGCAGCGCACTTCAACGTACTGCACGCCACGGGCCATCAGGGCCTGAATCGGACGCTCACCGGAATAGGTGACGCGTTTCGGACGAATCGTCGAGTAGTACTCGTTCTCGATCTGCAGCACGTTGGTGTTGAGCTGAATCCACTCGCCATCCTTGTGCGTGCCGATTTCGACGTAAGGCGCGTAAGGCGTCGCCACGGCTTTGCGCAGGCTGTCGGTGTAGGTCAGCAAGTCGTTGTAGCACGGCGTCAGGTCGGCCTGGGCATTGCTCTGGTAACCCAGATCGCTCATGCGCAGACTGGTGGCGTACGGCAGATACAGCGTGTCGGCGTCGAACTGCTCCAGTTGGTGCGAGCGGCCGCGCAGGAAGCTGGCGTCCAGTGCCGGCGAGGCGCCGAACAGGTACATCAACAGCCAGCTGTAACGACGGAAATTACGGATCAGGCCGATGTAACTTTCGGACTGGAAATCACGGTCACTGCCTTCGAAGGCTTCGGTCTGCTTGAGCACCGGCCAGATGGCTTCGGGAAGCGAGAAATTGTAGTGAATTCCGGCAATGCATTGCATTGTCTTGCCATAGCGCAAGGCAAGGCCCTGGCGGTAGACATACTTGAGCTTGCCGATGTTCGAGGTGCCGTAATACGCGATCGGAATATCTTCTTCAGCCGGCAGTGGACACGGCATCGAAGGGCTCCAGATGTACTCGCCGCCCAGCTTGCTGTAGGCGAAACGATGGATCTTCTCCAGACTTTCCAGCGTATCGGCCGGGTTGGTCAGCGCTGGCGTGATGAACTCCAGCAGCGACTCGGAATAGTCGGTGGTGATCTGTTCGTTGGTCAGCGCGGAGCCCAGGGCTTCCGGATGCGGAGTCTGGGCCAGACGGCCCTCGCCAGTCACGCGCAGGCATTCACGCTCGATACCGTGCAGGCACTTCTCCAGAAGGGAGAGGTGAGAGTGCTCGCCAAGCAAAGCCAGGCGGCGGTTGAGAAGTTCGCTCAAGTTGGATTCCTTCACGCGTCAGTCGGCCCTATATGGGGGCGATATGGCGGTCTACAAGGGTGAAGAAAGGAACTGGCGTTTTCGCCTCGTTTTTGGCCCGAACGCCGATGCCCGTCGCTGATCATTCCTAAAAGGCGATCAGAAAATTTCGACACTGCTACAAAGTGTCGAAATTAACTCATATCGCTATCCGACAGCTAGACGATCGCGAACGTGCCCTGCGCTTTCGCGACGAGCTTGTCGTCCTGGCGCACTTCGGCTTCCACGACCAGCGTACGCCGGCCCGCGTGCAACACCGTGCCGATGCACGTGACTTCGCCATCCGGGACGCCGCGCACGTAGTTGATCTTGCACTCCACGGTCACGCTTTGCTTGTCGAAGCCGTGGGAGCTGGAACAGGCCAGCCCCATGGCGATGTCGACGAGACTGAACAACGCGCCACCGTGCATGACATTGCCGCGATTGCGCAGATGAGGCTCCAGGGCCAGTGTGACCTCGGCCACACCGTCGCCGAGCCTTACCAGCTTGCAGCCCAGGGTCTTGAAGTAAGCGCTTTCGGTCAGGCCTTCCGGAATGTCCATCAGCGTTTCTTCAGTTGCTTGGCGTTGGCGAACAGCGACGCCATGGCGTTGTTGGCCGGGGCGGCTGTTGCGGTTTCCTTGCGTGGCGCGCTGCTCTGCTGCTGACGCGGTGCCGCGCCTGGACGCGCTCCACGTGCACCGTCGATCTTCTCGCCGGGCGTATCGCTCATGCGCATCGACAGGCCAACGCGTTTGCGCGGGATATCGACTTCCATGACCTTGACCTTGACCACGTCACCAGCCTTCACCGCCTCACGCGGATCTTTGATGAATTTCTCCGAAAGTGCGGAGATATGCACCAAACCGTCCTGATGCACACCGATGTCCACGAACGCGCCAAAGTTGGTCACGTTGGTCACCACGCCTTCGAGGATCATCCCCAGTTGCAGGTCCTTCAGGTCTTCGACGCCGTCCTGGAATTCAGCTGTCTTGAATTCGGGGCGTGGGTCGCGGCCTGGCTTTTCCAGTTCCTGAAGAATGTCGGTCACGGTTGGCAGGCCGAAGGTTTCGTCGGTGAATTTCTTCGGGTCCAGGCGCTTGAGGAAGCTGGCATCGCCGATCAGCGAACGGATGTCGCGGTCGGTTTCAGCGGCGATGCGCTGCACCAGCGGATACGCCTCAGGGTGAACGGCGGACGAATCCAGCGGGTTGTCGCCGTTCATGACCCGCAGGAAGCCGGCAGCTTGTTCAAAGGTTTTCTCACCCAGACGCGCTACTTTCTTCAGCGCAGCGCGGGTCTTGAACGCGCCGTTCTCGTCACGGTGCGTGACAATGTTCTGTGCCAGCGTGGTGTTCAGACCGGAAATACGCGCGAGCAGCGCCACCGATGCCGTGTTTACGTCGACGCCCACGGCGTTCACGCAGTCTTCGACCACCGCGTCCAGGCCACGGGCCAGCTTGAGCTGAGACACGTCGTGCTGGTATTGGCCGACACCGATGGATTTCGGGTCGATCTTCACCAGTTCAGCCAATGGATCCTGCAGGCGGCGAGCGATAGACACGGCGCCACGGATCGACACGTCCAGGTCCGGGAATTCCTTGGCTGCGAGTTCCGACGCGGAGTACACCGACGCACCTGCTTCGGACACCATGACCTTGGTCATTTTCAGGCCCGGGTATTTTTTGATCAGGTCGGCGGCCAGCTTGTCGGTCTCGCGGCTGGCGGTACCGTTGCCGATTGCGATCAGGTCAACCGAGTGCTTGGCGCACAGGGCCGCGAGCACGGCAATGGTCTGATCCCACTGGTTTTTCGGTACGTGCGGGTAAACCGTGGCGTAATCCAGCAGCTTGCCGGTCGTATCGACCACCGCGACCTTACAGCCGGTGCGCAGACCGGGGTCCAGGCCCAAGGTGGCGCGTGGGCCAGCGGGTGCAGCGAGCAGCAGGTCATGCAGGTTGTGAGCGAACACGTTGATCGCTTCAGTTTCTGCGCCGTCCCGAAGTTCGCCCAGCAAGTCGGTTTCCAAGTGCGAGTAAAGCTTGACCTTCCAGGTCCAGCGCACGACTTCCGCCAGCCATTTGTCGGCCGGGCGATTCTGGTTCTGCAGACCAAAACGCTCGCTGATCATCATTTCGCACGGATGCAGCGTGCCAGGCAGTTCTTCACCGACTTTCAGTGCCGAGCTCAGAATGCCTTCGTTGCGGCCGCGGAAGATCGCCAGCGCGCGGTGCGACGGCATGCTTTTCAGCGGCTCGTCATGCTCGAAATAGTCGCGGAACTTGGCGCCTTCTTCTTCCTTGCCAGCCACGACGCGGGCACTGATCACGGCTTCCTGCTTGAGGAAGCTGCGCAGTTTTTCCAGCAGCGTGGCGTCTTCGGCGAAGCGTTCCATGAGGATGTACTTCGCGCCTTCGAGTACGGCCTTGACGTCGGCGAAGCCTTTTTCGGCATCGACGAAACGGGCAGCTTCGGTCTCGGGATTCCGGGTCGGGTCGTTGAACAGGCCGTCCGCCAGCTCGCCCAGACCCGCTTCCAGCGCGATCTGGCCCTTCGTGCGACGCTTCTGTTTATAAGGCAGGTACAAGTCTTCGAGGCGGGTCTTGGTGTCGGCGAGCTTGATGTCCCGCGCCAGTTCCGGGGTCAGCTTGCCTTGCTCTTCGATGCTGGCAAGGATGCTGATGCGACGCTCGTCGAGCTCGCGCAGATAGCGCAGGCGCTCTTCCAGATGACGCAGTTGCGTGTCATCGAGGCTGCCAGTCACTTCTTTACGGTAGCGAGCGATGAAGGGCACCGTTGAGCCTTCATCCAGTAGCGCGACGGCCGCTTCGACCTGTTGCGGGCGGACACCGAGTTCCTCGGCGATGCGGCTGTTGATACTGTCCATAAAACCACCTGGCAAATGTGTGTGCAAAAAATCAGCTGCTGGCGAACCGCCGCAAGCGCGTGTTGCCTGACCTTGAGGGCGGCGCATTATACCCAGTGAGCCCCGATTAGGGGATCGCCCTGTCAGTTGCCGGAAATCCTGCCGCCGGCGTGACGTCGTGCGGGGCGCAAACGGGCAGGGGAGAGCGCCAGTGGCGGCTCAGGAAAAATCTGCTAACAATGCACACGGTGCGCATCACAGCAGCTACGCCATAATGCGCGCCGAGATCAAAGGAGCTTCCAATGAGCAGCACTGCACAAACGGCTGAAGGCGAGAAAATCCTCATCGTTGACGATGACCCGGGTCTGAGCAGCCTGTTAGAACGCTTTTTCACCAGCAAAGGCTATCGTGCCCGTGCTGTGGCCAACGTTGAGCAAATGGACCGGCTGTTGGCTCGCGAAGTCTTCCACCTCGTGGTGCTGGATCTGATGCTGCCAGGCGAAGACGGCCTGTCCGCTTGCCGCAGACTGCGCGCCGCCAACAATCAGGTTCCGATCATCATGCTGACCGCCAAGGGCGATGAGCTGAGCCGTATCAAGGGCCTGGAGCTGGGTGCGGACGATTATCTCGCCAAACCTTTCAACCCCGACGAGCTGATGGCGCGTGTCAAAGCGGTGCTGCGTCGCCAGACAGTACCGGTTCCCGGTGCGCCCGCCAGTGAAGACGAAACCGTCACCTTTGGTGATTACGAACTGTCGCTGGCGACCCGTGAGCTCAAGCGCGGCGATGAAGTGCACATGCTCACCACAGGCGAGTTCGCGGTGCTGAAGGCACTGGTCATGCACGCCCGTGAGCCGCTGACGCGCGACAAGCTGATGAATCTGGCGCGCGGTCGTGAGTGGGACGCTCTGGAGCGCTCCATCGACGTCCAGATATCCCGTTTGCGTCGGCTGATCGAAGTGGATGCTGCCAAGCCGCGTTACATCCAGACAGTCTGGGGCGTGGGCTACGTGTTTGTTCCGGACGGCGCCAACAAGCAGTAACAGCAACAGACAGATTGCCTGTCAGGCGAACTGCACGCCTGCATAGCGAGCCAGTCACCTCGATGCTTTCGAAAGGAGCGAGGGGGTGACTGGTTTTTGCTGTCTCTTGTGATCCGCGAAATTTCGCGAGCCTGGCTCGCTCCTGCATAGTGTGTAGCTGCTGTTATGAAAACACCGCTCTGGTTCCCGCAAAGCTTTTTCTCCCGCACCTTGTGGCTGGTCCTCATCGTCGTGCTGTTTTCCAAAGCGTTGACCCTGGTTTATCTTTTGATGAACGAGGACGTGCTGGTTGACCGTCAGTACAGCCACGGCGTGGCCCTGACCTTGCGGGCGTACTGGGCGGCGGACGAAAGCGACCGGCAGACCATCGCCGATGCGGCCGGTCTGATTCGCGTCGTGGGCGGCGGTGTTCCGGAGGGTGAGCAGCACTGGCCTTATTCGGAGATCTATCAGCGGCAGATGCAGGACGAACTGGGCGCCGACACCGAAGTTCGCCTGCGCGTTCATGCACCACCTGCGTTGTGGGTGCGAGCGCCCAGCCTCGGCGATGGCTGGCTGAAAGTCCCGTTGTATCCCCATCCGTTGCGTGGTCAGAAAATCTGGAGCGTGCTGGGCTGGTTTCTGGCGATTGGCCTGTTATCCACTGCGTCAGCCTGGATTTTTGTCAGTCAGCTCAACCAGCCTCTCAAGCGTCTGGTCTTTGCCGCACGTCAGCTGGGGCAGGGGCGCAGCGTGCGATTGCCCGTCAGTGATACGCCCAGCGAAATGACCGAGGTCTATCGCGCGTTCAACCAGATGGCCGAAGACGTCGAGCAGGCAGGGCAGGAGCGGGAGTTGATGCTGGCGGGCGTCTCTCATGACCTGCGGACGCCGTTGACGCGTCTGCGGTTATCGCTGGAATTGATGCCCAAGGACAATGAATTCATGGACGGGATGGTGCGCGACATTGAGGATATGGACGCCATCCTCGATCAGTTCCTGGCCTTCATCCGTGATGGTCGCGACGAAGAGGTCGAGGAGGTCAACCTCGTCGATTTGGTTCACGAAGTCGTTGCACCTTATAACAGCCCGGTCGAGCAGGTGCGCTTGTGCCTGGAGTCGATCCCGCCGTTCCCGCTGCGCCGGGTTTCCATGAAGCGCCTGCTCAATAACCTCATCGGCAACGCGATGCACCATGCCGGTGATGGCGTCGAGGTCGCCGCTTATGTGTCTGGAGACAGCGGCGCGCCGTACGTCGTGTTGAGCGTACTGGACCGCGGCATGGGAATCGACCCGTCGGAGCTCGAAGGCATCTTCAACCCGTTCATCCGGGGTGACCGCGCCCGCAGCGGCAAGGGCACCGGACTTGGGCTGGCGATCGTCAAACGCATTGCCGCCATGCACGGCGGGAATGTGGAGTTGCGTAATCGATCGGGTGGCGGACTTGAGGCACGCGTACGCCTGCCGCTTGGTTTGATGTTGCCGCGGGATGCGGTGTAGTAGAGAAACGGCCGCATGAGGGAAGGCACGGAGAGATTCCGCCGCCTTCGCGAATAGTCTTTGTCCCCAGCGAGCTGTCCAGTGCTCTCAATTCATTGAGCCAGCAAGAAATTTAAACAGCTTTGCTAAAACGGAGCCGTTTTTGGCAACCTATTTCCCTGCGCTAACCATAGATGCACAGACTTACACGTTTGATCACCTTGATCCGTTCAGTTTTTCTTTCCACAGTCAGCTGGCGAAACGCGACCTGACCATCCATGTCACGTACTCCAATCACTGCTTCAGCAGGGGTTATGTCCCGGAATATCACCTTGTAGGTGAAGCGGTGATTGGGCACGGGGCAAGGGCCAGGTTCTTCTGCGCGACGCGCTACAGGTTGTCTTTAGAGTTACCTGCAGTGGTTGCGAGTCTCAATCAGCCGCACGTCAAGGTTTGGCAAACAGCTGCTCAGCGAAACTGGGTCTACTCGATACGGATCGAGAATCCGGAAGGTCCCTATCACGTATTTTTTGAAGTCAGGCGTGCTGCGAGTGATAGGCCGCAAGACCTGAATCTTGTCGTGGAGAGCGCTTATCACCAGACTGAAGCAGCGCCAAAGGTTTTTGGACGCATGGGGTTCATGTTGCTTTGCAGCAAAATTTATTTACGCCAACCGATCACGACCAAACGCTAGCGACATAAACGAAAAAAGACGCTCCAGGCGTCTTTTTCGTAATCGGTAAAGCAGATCCGGACACCACTTACGAACCGCCTTGCGCGGTTACGGCTTTCGCCGATGGGAAGCGCTCAATCTCATCCGGTCAGTCGCTTCGATGGCGTCCATGGTAATAGGCGTTGCCCATATCGTCAATCTGACGAATCAGCCCTTACCCTTCGTCCGTGTCATGTGCGGTCCACCGTTTTTCTCGATGTACTGAATGATCATCCCCGCCACGTCCTTGCCGGTGGTGGTTTCGATGCCTTCCAGGCCTGGCGAGGAGTTCACCTCCATCACCAGCGGGCCGTGGTTGGAGCGCAGGATGTCCACGCCCGCGACGCTCAGTCCCATGACCTTGGCGGCACGGATGGCGGTCATGCGTTCTTCCGGCGTGATCTTGATCAGGCTGGCTGTGCCGCCCCGGTGCAGGTTTGAGCGGAACTCGCCGGGTTTGGCCTGGCGCATCATCGACGCGATGACCTTGTCCCCTACCACGAAGCAGCGAATATCTGCGCCACCGGCTTCCTTGATGTACTCCTGAACCATGATGTCCTGCTTGAGGCCCATGAAGGCTTCGATCACGGATTCCGCTGCGGTTGCTGTTTCGCACAGCACCACGCCGATGCCCTGAGTGCCTTCCAGCACTTTGATCACCAGCGGCGCACCGTTGACCATCTGGATAAGGTCCGGGATGTCGTCGGGAGAATGCGCGAAACCGGTCACGGGCAAGCCGATACCGCGCCGAGACAGCAGCTGCAGCGAGCGCAGTTTGTCCCGTGAGCGGGCGATGGCGACGGATTCGTTCAGCGGAAACACGCCCATCATTTCGAACTGACGCAACACGGCGCAACCGTAGAAGGTCACGGAAGCACCGATCCGCGGGATGACCGCGTCAAAGCCTTCCAGGGGTTTTCCTCGGTAGTGAATCTGCGGCTTATGACTGGCAATGTTCATATAGGCGCGCAGGGTATCGATCACCACGACCTCGTGGCCACGCTGAATACCAGCTTCGACCAGGCGACGAGTTGAATACAGACGCGGGTTTCGCGAAAGCACAGCGATCTTCATGCAACACCTGTGGCAGAGGAATTAGAGGCCGGAAACACCGGCTTGTCCTGAACATAAGTAATGCCCGGATTGACCACCAACTGGCCGTCAATCAGGGCTTTGGAACCCAGTAACAATCGGTAGCGCATGGCCTTGCGGCACGCCAGCGTGAACTCCACCGGCCAGACGCGATCACCCAGCGCCAGCGTCGTGCGAATCACATAACGCACCTGTGCGTGACCGTTGGAGCTTTTGATGGTTTTCATCGCCACCAGTTGAGCCTCGCAACGTCGATGGCGCAGTTGCACCACCGTGCCCAGATGCGCGTTGAAGCGCACCCATTTCTCGCCGTCGCGTTCGAAGGGTTCGATTTCCGTGGCGTGCAGACTGGACGTGCTGGCCCCGGTGTCGATCTTCGCGCGCAGACCGGCAACCCCCAAGTTGGGCAGCGCCACCCATTCGCGAAGGCCGATGACAGTGAGATGGTCGAATGTTTTCAAAGCGATTCCGTACGTTGCGCGTTCTGCCTGACACCAGATTCAAGCTGGGCCAATGCCTTGGATGCAGCGCTGACAACCCGTGTCCTGCATCAGAAAATTCCGCAGTCGACGAAAAGGTCCCGTTAACAGGCGTACGCGACGCCTGACCGGTGACTCTAACGCTCAACTCGGTCCACATTGTGACAATCCCGGGAACGATAGCCTGATGAACACCAGAACGCATTCCCTCACTTGCAAGCGGGGGATTCTAACCAAGGCTTGAGATTACTGCGTGCTCGGCGTTGCGTAGTACAGTTCTGACTATCACCAGATCGAGGAATTCAGATGACACAAAAGTCGGATGAGGATGACAAGGTTCGCTTGGACAAATGGCTGTGGGCTGCGCGTTTTTTCAAAACGCGTGCGCTGGCCAAAGCTGCAATCGAAAGCGGCAAGGTGCATTGCCGGGGCGAACGGTGCAAACCGGGCAAGGAGCCCCGTGTTGGCGACGAGTTTCAGATCCGGGCGGGGTTCGATGAGCGCACCGTGGTGGTCAAGGCGTTGTCAATCGTGCGTCGTGGGGCTCCGGAAGCTCAACTGCTTTACAGCGAAACCCCGGAAAGCCTGGCCAAGCGCGAGCAGGCGGCCGAGATGCGCAAGGCGGGCAGCCTGGGCGTCACGACCGATGGCAAACCCACCAAGAAGCAGCGCCGCCAATTGTTCCAGTTTCATTCCGGGGATGATTGAGCCGGTGGCAAACTCATTTCTGGTGACTGAACGGACTGTGGGAGTGAATTCACTCCCACAGTACAAGCGCTGGCTGAGCGTTACGAGCTTAAACGCGAGCCCCAGGTTTCATGATGCTCAGGCAACGAATCAACGGTAGGCGGCCAAACAGATTGAAGATCGGTTCCGTCACGCGCAGCAGGAACCGGGTCGCGATCGCCGCAAAGGGCGTGTAGCAACTCCAGCCCAACGCCAGCAGTGCGATCATCACGCCGCCGATGTAGTCGTCCTGTCCCCAATGCGCGCCGGCCACTAAGCGCGGCATCATGAACAGCAAAGCGAGAGCCCAGATAATCACGCGTTGACCGATTGAGCAGCTATAGACAGTCATGAACATCGCCCAGATCAGCAACACCGAGGCATGGTCGCCCGGGAAGCTCTGGCTGGATCGGTCTTTGAGCTGCCATTTGTCTTCGAGGGTCGGGAACACTTCGCTGAGTTTGATGGCGTTAGGGATCACCACCGACGCGCTGTCATGCTGCAGCGAGGAGTGATCGATGATTTTGGAAAAGACCGTACGGATGATCAGCAGCAGGATCAGCGTCAGCACGAAGCCAATCAGGGCTGCACGGGTCTGAACGGTCTTGAACACCCAATCACCTTTGATCAGCAGCATCAGCAGGATCAGGCCGACCACGATATCGAAGGGGCGCATACTGGCAACTGTCCAGGTCCAGAGCCACACTTTGTTTTCCAGCAATGGCCGATTCAGCAGATGGAAAAACCATTCGTCGAATCGGGTGAAAAGGGCATGACCCGTAGGCCAGATCCACACCAGCAGCAGCGCCAGCGCCACGAGATTACACAGCAGGAATTTTTTGGCGTTCCACTTGGGTTGGAAGAGCGCGGGATAGTCCATAAAATGCCCCCATCGGCATGACAATGCACCAAGCGGTGCTAAACCGCGTTTTATAGGCGTTTGTCATCAACTTGTCATTACTTCAGATACCTATTTTCTATGCATGATTTCCCGGATATCGATTACACCCAGCGTTTCATCTTCGACGAGAGCGACGTTCGCGGTGAGCTCGTGGCACTGGAACGCAGCTACGCCGAAGTGCTCGCCAAGCACCCGTACCCGGAGCCGGTGGCAGAATTGCTGGGCGAGATGCTCGCTGCGGCAGCCTTGCTGGTCGGTACGCTGAAGTTTGACGGCCTGCTGGTCTTGCAGGCACGGTCCCTGGGCCCAGTTTCGCTGTTGATGGTGGAATGCTCCAGTGAACGTGAGATTCGTGGCATCGCCCGTTACAACGAAAGCCTGATCACTGCGGATGCCACGCTCCAGGAGCTGATGCCTGACGGCGACCTGACCATGACCATAGACCCGCGTCAGGGTAAACGCTATCAGGGGATCGTCGGCCTGGACGGCGTCGATCTGTCGGCTTGCCTGTCCAGCTACTTCGTGATGTCCGAGCAATTGCCTACACGGTTCTGGATTAAGGCCGACGGCAAGCGCGCGCGTGGCCTGCTGCTCCAACAGTTGCCACCCGCTCGCCTCACTGACCCGGAAGAGCGCGAAGCCAGCTGGCAACACGCCAATACGCTGGTCGACACCCTGACAGCCGAAGAGCTGTTGAGCCTGAACAACGAAACCGTGCTGCACCGTCTGTTCCACGAAGATGCCGTGCGCATGTTCGATATCCAGCCGCTGGTGTTCCGTTGCAGCTGCTCGCGCGAACGTTCGGCCAACGCTCTGGTCAGTCTTGGTCTGGAAGATGCACAGCAGTTGGTGATCGAGCACAACGGCACCGTTGAGATCGATTGCCAGTTCTGCAACCAGCGCTACCTTTTCGACGCAACCGATGTAGCGCAGCTGTTCGCAGGCGGTGGAGTCGATACGCCGTCGGACACCCGTCACTGATGTAGTTTTTATGTAGTGCCGGGACCGGGCTGAATGGTTTCCGCCCAGCGGGCCGCGTTCTTCATTATGTAGTTCTGACAGGAGGGCCCTACCTTTTTTGGGCTTTTCTGGCATAATCCGGCCCACTTTTCAGCTGTAGTAGTTTGGGTTTTTCTACTACAAAACGTTTGGAGCACTCGGCCAGCGGGCCGACGGGGAATCTCATGACGCAAGCCAATAACGCCGTTCACACCGATCTCAGTGTCGACGATCTGGTTAAAGAAGCCCTCAAACGCGAAGAAGGCGTCCTGTCCGATACTGGCGCACTCGTCGTGGAAACTGGCCATCGCACCGGTCGTTCGCCAGTTGATCGCTTCATCGTTGAAGAACCATCCACTCAGGACGCTATCGCCTGGGGCCCGATCAACCGCAAGTTTCCTGCCGACAAGTTCGATGCCCTGTGGGCGCGTGTCGAGGCATTCAACAACGCTCAGGAACACTTCGTCTCCCACGTTCACGTAGGCGCTGCCGAGGATCACTACCTCGCCGTCAAGATGACCACCCAGACCGCCTGGCAAAACCTGTTCGGTCGTTGCCTGTTCATTAACCCGGCCCAGTACAACCCTGCTGGTCGCCAGGAATGGCAGGTTCTGAACGTCGCCAACTTCGAATGCGTTCCAGAGCGTGACGGCACCAACTCCGACGGTTGCGTCATCCTCAACTTCGCACAGAAAAAAGTGCTGATCGCAGGCATGCGTTACGCCGGCGAGATGAAGAAAGCGATGTTCTCGGTGCAGAACTTCCTGCTCCCTGCCGCAGATGTGCTGCCAATGCACTGCGCTGCCAACATCGGTGAAGAGGGCGATGTGACCCTGTTCTTCGGTCTGTCCGGCACGGGTAAAACCACCCTGTCTGCAGACGAGAGCCGTTACCTGATCGGTGACGACGAGCACGGCTGGGGCGAAGGCGTTGTGTTCAACATCGAAGGCGGTTGCTATGCCAAGTGCATCGACCTCTCCGAGAAGAACGAGCCTGTCATCTGGAAAGCCATCAAGCACGGCGCCGTGCTGGAAAACGTCGTCCTGGACGCCAACGGCCACGCCGACTACGCAGACGGCAGCCTGACCCAGAACAGCCGCGCGGCCTACCCGCTGGAGCACGTTGAAAAACGCTCCGAGAAGAACCTGGGCGGCGAGCCAAACGCTGTGATCTTCCTGACCTGCGACCTGACCGGCGTTCTGCCGCCAGTGTCGATCCTCAGCGAAGAACAAGCGGCTTACCACTTCCTGTCGGGTTACACCGCGCTGGTCGGTTCGACCGAAATGGGCTCGGGCGCTGGCATCAAGTCGACCTTCTCCACCTGCTTCGGCGCGCCGTTCTTCCCGCGTCCGGCTGGCGAATACGCCGAGCTGCTGATCAAGCGTATCCGCGGCTTCGGCTCCAAGGTCTACCTGGTCAACACCGGCTGGACCGGCGGCGGCTACGGCGTCGGCAAGCGCTTCAACATCCCGACCACGCGTGGCGTTATTGCAGCCATCCAGAGCGGCGCGCTGATCGGTGCAGAAACCGAGCACCTGGACACCGTCAACCTGAACGTACCGAAGTCGGTTCCAGGCGTCGACACCGCACTGCTCAACCCGCGCAATACCTGGGCTGACAAAGCAGCGTACGACGAAGCCGCCAAAGCGCTGGCCAGTCTGTTCATCGAGAACTTCAAGAAGTTCGACGTGAGCGACGCGATCAAGGCAGCCGGTCCCAAGCTGTAAGCGTGGATTCTGCTGAATAAAAAACCGCCCCTCGGGGCGGTTTTTTTATGTTCGCGTTTCGATATGTGATGGCGTGATGCGGATGTGCGCTTCTGCCCAGCGGGCGTGGGCGCTTTCGGAGGTTATGAGAACTGCGATGCGGTGGGTCAGTGAGAGCGATGTTGCGTGAACGAGTGCATTCGCCAGCAAGCCGGTTCGCACAAATTGAGGTCTGCCACTAACCCCCACAACGCCGCAATCCCTGTAGGAGCAGTCCGAGGTTACGAGGGCCGCGAACGCGGTGTGTCATTCACCGATGAGGCCGCTGACCCCCGCATTCGCCAGCAAGCTCGCCCCCACAGGTCTGATGGCTGCCTCAAATCCCAGGAACGCCGAAGTCCCTGTGGGAAACGTCCGAAGTTACGAGCGTATGGGCCGCGCTTCGGACGATGCGGTGGGGCAATGTCACCCCGCTTTGTTCGTCACCGGAAAATCCTGGGTGATGTCGAAGCTGCCTTTGGCGACGACGCTCTTGGCGTTGCACAGTTTTGCATCGAAGCCAGGGTGGCGCTCGCCGTGCTCGGCGGCGTAGGCCGCGGCTTCTCTGGTGCACTCGTCGGTGGGCTGTTCCGGGGAAAGGGCGGCGTTGAACTGGAAGGTGCCAACGAGGCGGTAGCGATCCAGCAGCTTGTTGCTGGAGGTCAGTTTTTCGATTTTGCTGAAGTCGAGTTTGACGTTGCTGTTGGCGCCGCCTTTGTCGGTGTCGAAGTATTGGTAGTACGAGCCGGTATCATAAGAAGCGCTGTTTTCATCGTGGGCGACTTCCACGCGACCGCCCTGGAACATGATGGCCTGCTTTTCCTGATCGGGATTATCGAACGAGAAACCCAGGATCGGGCCTATGCTGACTTCGTTGCGATCGCCTTCGGCCTCCTGATCCGCGCTCAGGGTCAGCCAGTTCGCGCCAGGCAGCTTGCCGGGCAAGAAACCCACACCGACCGCATCGCCTTTGGCTTCGTAATGCAGGTTCAACGCCCCGCTGACATCCACCGTCATCGACTTCGACAAGCCCCGAGCGTCGGCCGAGGCGCTGCTAGTCTTGGGGGCTTCCTTGTCGCCGCAGCCAGCGAGTGCGGCAATGAATGCGGTCAGCAATAGCGGTAGGTAATGTTGGCGGGTCATGACGTTTTCCTGAAGTGATCGGCGTGAAGGCCTCTGCTTGGCGGAAGGTATGACCGCGGAATCAGCCAGTGGGTCAATGGTCGCGGAATAAACAATGAAAAAACCGCCCGATGACTGGGCGGTTTTCTCTGGAAACGGGGGCGCGGCGGACCATGTTCGATGGCTTGAACAGACCGACCTCAACGCATGACTCGTTAAACGTTTATGTACAGTCGTTAACGGTGAAACGTGTTACTTCAGAATAACGTTGTAGGCGTCGTTGCCTTTCGCAAGTGCGGCGGCCAATCCCTCTTTCGGATTAAGAGGCAGGCCGGTGACTTTTCCAAATGCAACGCTTTTACCGTTATGGATGACAGAGCGTTCATTGGCCGTGTGTTCCGTCAGCCCTGTATAAGATTGACTGCGCATTTTCACAAAGTCGCTGTCGTGCATGACGATGCTCTGGTGAAGATTGCTGACATCCACTGCTGACAGATTCATCGTCTTCGTCAGTTTTGTGCCCCATCGAGTGAGGCAAACTTCTGCATAGTGCCTGACCAGCTTGCCAGGCTCGTTCAGCGCACCAGGGCCCGACGCGCCGCTCAACGACGCATTGCCCACCAGCGTGGCGTGCCTTCCCGCCATGGGGAAGATACTCACTTGAGTGGAGGCGACCGTTTTCGGAATCACGCAGGCAAATCCCTTGGAGCGTTCATCGCGCGCATAAAAAGCGACGTACTGTTTCACATTGCTGCTTAACGAAATCTTTTCGAGCTGCGTGTTCAAAGGACCCGGAACAGGATCTACCACGAAAATGTTAACGGGAATCTTCCGGAGCACGGGATCGGCCAGCAATGCATTGGCCAGCATATGGCAGCTGACGCCGCCCCGGCTCCAGCCCACCAGGTTGATCTGAGTCGGGATGATCCCGCCTTTGCGGTGGGTCTTGATGATTTGTTCTTGCAATTGCTGCTGGCTGACTTTGCGGTTGCCAAAGTCATAGTGTCGCCACAGCCAGGAGTCGGTCTCTTCGACCTTATGAATCGGTAAACCCGCGTTTTTCAACCGAACATATTCCGCTTCAGTGAGCTTGGTCCGCTGCCAGTCAAATTTCCCTTTCACGATATTGACCGCATGTTGCACATTTTCATGCCAGCCTTTACCGAAGGCCGTTCCTGTCCAGCCGTAGCTCTTGGGCTCGGTGAACAGTTCGTCAGCCTGCAAGTTGCCGCTGCCGGGACCGTTCACCACGATCCAGTCGGCGAATTCCCGACTACCCATGTTATTGGCCAGTGTGGAAATCAGTTCGCCGTTCCAGTAGTTGTCGTGAATCGAGTCATATTTTGTGGAGCCTGTTCCACAAAAGAAAATAGTAAATACCGCCATGTTTCTAACCTCATGTGTGTTTAGGAATCATGAGGTTAGTTTAATTAACAGAGCGTTTGTGGCTGTACTGTGTTACCTGATGTTGAGCCGCGTTGATCTGTCCGCTTACCGTATTTTATTAGTTTGCCTGATATGTCCGCGCCGCCTCGCAATACTGTTCCTGCGCCAACTTGTTTTTCTCGTCCTTGTCCTTGGCAACGCGTTTGGTCCAGTCACTGCACATATCTTTTAAAAACGGCGTAGCGGCGCGGCGGCATTCGCGGTATTCAACGCTGTCGCTTTTGAAGTTCATGCACACGCTGCTGTTGTCGATGTGGTTGTTGTAAATGCGATAGCGCGCTTCATAGCGGTTGCGGCCGTCTATTTCGCGGATGAACACCCCCGCGACTTCGTAATGGCGGCCAGTATCGGCTTTCGGTTTGGCCGCGGAAGATTTGTACTGCGCCATGTAGCGGTCGGACACCATGCCTTGAGGGCGCGGAGCGTTATAGTCCGTCGGCTGTGCGTCGCCAAAGCGGCAGTTGATGACGTCGCGATCAATCACATTGCCGTCTTTCAGACAGTTATCCAGTGGTTGGGTGGTTGCGGGTTGCGCCGGTTCAAGTTTGGGCGCGACATAGACGACTTGCTCGGTTGTGCGTAACTCCGCTGTCGGTGTGACCGATGCCGGCGCTTCCTGGAGTTCGGCAGACGGCGTTGGCGCCATGACCACTTTCGGTGGTTTCTGCGTGTGAAACATCTGGATGACGAGATAGATAATCGCTCCCAGCAATGCCAGACAAATGAGAATGCTGCTGAGAGGCCAACTGGTCTTTGCGGGTGCGACTTTTCGTTTTGCTGGGTGGGATCCGAGCACGACATCGAACTGGTCGGGTGTCAGACGCTGTATGACGGTGAGCCCGTCGTCCTTTGGCGGTGGGGTGGGCTGCATTGCCTCTCCTTGGCATGTCGCGCGTTTCTGGCAGTTCTCTGGACCTGTGCGAACGGGCGACATAAAACGTAACGTGTGTGGCGGCGAGGTTAAACGCCGCGATGTTGTTTTGCTAGTACAACGTATCAATGCCGTATCGGGTCTGTATCCTGTTTGGCATTTCTGTAACGGTTTCGGTGTACAGCGCCCAAACCCACCGCGTTAAGGTGGCTTACCTTTGCGACGGTCCATGGAGTGGCAGCTATGCATCAAACCCTTGAGCAGGTTTTCGGTTATCGGCAGTTTCGTGCCGGACAAGAGGCCGCGATCAGTGCGGTGTTGGCGGGGCGTTCTGCGGCTGCGATCTTCCCCACGGGCTCGGGCAAGTCGCTGTGTTATCAGTTGCCTGCGTTGCTGCTGCCGCACCTGACCCTCGTGGTGTCGCCGCTGCTGGCGCTGATTCAGGATCAGTTGGCTTTCTTGCAGCGTCATGGCATTGCGGCCGCGAGTATCGATTCGGCGCAGAGTCGCGATGAGGTCGCAGACGTCATGTCGCGTGCACGATCAGGCGAGCTCAAAATCCTCATGATCTCGGTCGAGCGCCTGAAGAACGAGCGCTTCAGGCACTTCATCGCGCAAGTGCCGATCTCGTTGCTGGTGGTCGATGAGGCGCACTGCATTTCGGAGTGGGGCCATAACTTCCGGCCCGACTACCTCAAGCTTCCGGACTACCAGCGCGAGTTCAAGATCCCCCAGGCGTTGCTGCTGACCGCTACCGCCACGCCACACGTCATCGACGATATGCAAAGCAAATTCGCCATTGCCCCCGACGATGTGGTGACGACTGGCTTCTATCGAGCCAATCTGACCTTACGCGTCGAGCCGACGCCTGGCCGCGACAAGCGTCGTCGTCTGGTGCAATGGCTTGGCGAACGCGCCGGACAGCCGAGCATCGTCTACGTCACGCTGCAAAAGACAGCGGAATTCGTCGCCGCTCATCTGGCGCAAAATGGCATTCCGGCGCATGCCTATCACGCCGGACTGCCCCACGATAAGCGTGAGTCCATTCAACGGCAGTTCATGGACGGGCGGCTGAATTGCATCGTTGCCACCATCGCGTTCGGCATGGGCATCGACAAGAGCGATATTCGCAACGTCGTGCATTTCGACCTGCCCAAATCCATTGAGAACTACAGTCAGGAGATCGGTCGGGCGGGGCGCGATGGTGCCGTCTCGGAGTGCCTGGTGCTGGCCAACCGCGACAGCCTGAATGTCCTGGAGAACTTTGTGTACGGGGACACGCCTGAGCGCGAAGGTATTGCTCGGGTGCTGGACGACTTGCTCAATGCGCGTAACGACGGGCAGTGGGAGTTTTTGCTGTTGCCGCTCTCGGAGATGAGCAACATTCGCCAGTTGCCGCTCAAGACCCTTCTGGTGCAACTGGAGCTGCGAGGGATCATTGCGCCGCGTTATGCCTACTTCGCCGAATACCGGTTCAAGTACCTGATCGAACCGCACGAACTCGTGGCACGTTTCCAGGGTGAACGGCAGCAGTTCGTGCAAGCCTTGGTCGAAACCTCCAGTCGCGCACGCACGTGGGCCACCGTTAATTTCGACGCGATGTATCAGCAGTATCAAGCGGAGCGCTCACGGGTTGTCACGGCGCTGGATTTCTTTCAGGAGAAGGGCTGGATCGAGCTTGAAAGCAAGCAGATGACGGAGGTGTACAGCCTGTTGGTGAGTGACTTCGATGCAAAGGCGCTGAGCGAGGAGCTGCATGATTATTTCCTGCACCACGAAACGACCGAAGTCGCGCGCATCCACGCCATGCTGGATCTGTTTGCCAGTGAGCAGTGTTTGAGCCATCGTCTGGCGCAATATTTCGGCGACGCCCGGGCGCCCGAGCGCTGCGGGCATTGTTCGGTGTGTGCCGGTCAGGTGGCTCGCCTGCCCGAGCCTCCGGCCCTGCTGCCCCTGGAGCAGCAAAGCTTCGAAGCGCTATGTAGCGATTTCGTCGGGCGGCATCGCGAGGCGCGAGGTCATGATCCCAGCGCTGAATGCGTGACGCGGTTTCTCTGCGGCATCAGCGTGCCGCTGTTCACCAAGCTCAAGGCAAGAAGCATCGCCGGGTTTGCCGTGCTTGAGGACTACCCCTACGCCTCGGTGCGGGATTGGGTGCTCAGTCACTCATGACTGTTTGCCGTTTCCACCGAATTCATTGACAGCAGAGGAAAGACTGAATGTCTCAACCGACCCCGCAACGTGCCGACTATCGCCATTTCCAGCCCATCACCACCCGCTGGCATGACAACGACATTTACGGGCACGTGAATAACGTCACCTACTACAGCTTTTTCGACAGCGCGGTGAACGGTTATCTGATCGAGCGCGGCGGGCTGGATATACACGACGGGGAGGTGGTCGGGTTTGTGGTCAGTTCGTCCTGCGACTACTTTGCGTCGATCGCGTATCCGGACCTGATCGAGGTAGGTTTACGCGTGGGCAAGCTGGGCAACAGTTCGGTGCAATACGAGCTGGCTGTCTTCAAGGCAGGCGAGGATGAAGCGTGTGCGGCAGGGCGTTTCGTTCATGTATTCGTGGATCGAGCGTCGAATCAGCCGGTGGCGATTCCTGCCGGGTTGCGTGAGGCGATGGAGCAATTGGTCGTCTGAAACGACACCGGCCGCAGATAAGCGGCCGGTGTGAAGGTGTTACGTGCGTTGCGCTGACTGTCAGCGATGACGCCAGCCGCGATGACGGCCGTGATCGTGATGACGGGGGCCATGGCCATGGCGGTAGTCACGGCGGTCGCCACGGTAGCCACGACGGTAATCGTCGTCATGGCGGCTTTGCTCGCCCATGTAGTTGCCCAGTGCGCCGCCGGCTCCACCGCCCGCTGCTGCGCCGATCAGGCTGCCGGTGCTGCCACCGACGCTGCGGCCGATGACGTTACCGCCTGCTGCGCCAAGGCCACCGCCAATGGCCGCTTCGGTACGGTTGTGACGGTTTGCACCGACGGCACCGCCGGCTGCGCCACCAAGGCCCGCGCCAATTGCGGATCCGGTGCTGCCGCCAATCTGCTGGCCAACAACCGAACCCAGTACCCCACCCAATGCGCCGCCCACACCGGCCGTCACGTTGTCGCCAGCGGAGGCGAAACCAGTGGCCAGGGAGAGGGACAACAACAGAATCGAGGAATACTTCATGTATGGATGCTCGTAGGGATGACGACGCGATCCTGCAATCATGAAGAAAATGTCACAATCGAAATCCGACGAATAACACGACTTGTATACAAATCACTAAGTGATTGTTTTTAGGCGGGAACTTAAGCTGAAACATTGAGTCATAGACTACTTCACACAGGCCCGAATCATGCGATTCGGGCCTTTTTTGTGGGCGAATGAATGATCGGCTTGTAGGGCGTTTCACTCAATTGGCTGGGAATACGACGCTGTGAGTTTAGGAGTGAGCTTGCTCTGGGCCGCAGTCGGACGATTGCGATTTGTCTTTACCCGTCGCGGCGACTGACAAACAGCTTCGTCCGAGTGCGGCCCAGACCAGGCGCGCTCCTACAAGGGATTAGACAATTCGTGCCGTTTCGCTATGCCGCTCCAGCTTGATCGCCACGAATTTCGACGTCGGTGTGTGGCTGCCGTCGCCCACGCTTTCCAGTGGCACCAACGGGTTGACCTCCGGGTAGTAAGCCGCCGCCTGGCCGGCTGGAATGTCGAAAGGCAGCAACGTGAAGCCTTTAACCCGGCGCTCGATGTCGTCGCCCCAAATCGAAACGATGTCCGCTTTCTGGCCAGGGACGAAGCCCAGACGGATGATGTCGGCCTCGTTGAGGAACATCACGTCGCGCTGGCCTTTTACGCCGCGATAACGGTCGTCCAGCCCATAAATGGTGGTGTTGTACTGATCGTGGGACCGCATGGATTGCATGATCAAATCCGGCACGATGCCCGTCCCGCGGATGCTTTCGTGGACCAGATCGCTCGGCAGCACATTCGACTTGAAGTTGGCGCGCGCACTCGGCGTGTTCCACTTGCGCGAACCTGCGGAGTTCCCCAGATAGAAACCGCCCGGGTTCTTGATCTTCTCGTTGAAGTCCTTGAACGCCGGGATGGTGTCGGCGATCAGGTCGCGGATGCGGCTGTAATCTTCCACCAGCCACAGCCAGTCCACCGGCTGCTTGCCCAGTGTGGCGTTGGCGATACCGGCCAGGATCGCAGGCTCCGAGCGCATGTGGCGCGACAGCGGCTTGAGCTGGCCGTTGGACGCGTGAACCATGCTGAAGGAGTCTTCCACGGTCACTGCTTGCGGGCCGTCAGCCTGGATATCGATGTCGGTGCGACCGAAGCACGGCAGGATCAACGCTTCCTTGCCGTGGGTCAGATGGCTGCGGTTTAGCTTGGTGCTGATTTGCACGGTCAGGTCGCAGTTGCGCAGCGCTTCGAACGTGCGTGGGCTGTCCGGTGTGGCTTGCGCAAAGTTGCCGCCCAGGCCGATGAAGACTTTCGAACGACCTTCGAGCATCGCGTGAATCGCTTCGACCACGTTGTGGCCGTTGTCGCGTGGCACTTTGAACTGGAAACGTTTTTCCAGGGCATCGAGGAAGAACGCCGGTGGGCGCTCGTTGATGCCCATGGTGCGGTCGCCCTGCACGTTGCTGTGGCCACGCACCGGGCACAAACCGGCGCCCGGCCTGCCGATATTGCCGCGCAGCAGCATCAGGTTGGCGACTTCCTGAATGGTTGGCACCGAGTGACGATGTTGAGTGATGCCCATCGCCCAGCACATGATCACGTTCTTGCCTTTGGCGTACATGCGCGCAGAGCGCTCGATGTCCGCCAGCGGCAAGCCGGATTGCTCGACGATGAATTCCCAGGAGGTGTCATCGACAACAGCCAGGTAGTCCAGCACGCCGTCGGTGTGCTCGTTGAGGAAAGCGTGATCGAACACCGCGGGTGCATTATTGGCTTGAGCCTCTCGCTCCCATTGCAGCAGGAACTTGGCCATGCCGCGCAGCAGCGCCATGTCGCCGCCTAACGCAGGGCGGAAGTAGGCGGTGTTGGTCGGTTCGGAACCGTTACTGAGCATTTCCAGCGGATGCTGCGGGTGCTGGAAGCGTTCCAGCCCGCGCTCTTTGAGCGGGTTGACGCACACCACTTGGGCGCCGCGTTGAACGGCTTCACGCAGGGGTTCTAGCATGCGCGGGTGGTTGGTGCCCGGGTTCTGACCCAGCACGAAAATCGCGTCGGCATGTTCGAAGTCGTCGAAGGTCACGGTGCCTTTGCCGACGCCCACGCTTTGCGACAGGGCAACGCCGCTGGCTTCGTGGCACATGTTCGAGCAGTCGGGGAAATTGTTGGTGCCATAGGCGCGCACGAACAACTGGTACAGGTAGGCGGCTTCGTTGCTTGCCCGACCCGAGGTATAGAACTCGGCCATGTTCGGGCTTGGCAGGTTGTTGAGGTGTTTGGCGATCAGCGCGAACGCATCGTCCCACGCGATCGGCTTGTAGCGATCGGACTCGGCGTCGTACACCATCGGTTCAGTCAGACGGCCCTGGTATTCCAGCCAGTAGTCACTTTGTTCCAGCAGCGAGCTGACACTGTAGCGGGCAAAGAACGACGGATCGACGCGGCGCTTGGTGGCTTCCCAGTTGACCGCCTTGGCGCCGTTTTCGCAGAACTTGACCATGCCGCTTTCCGGCGAGTCCCCCCAGGCGCAACCGGGGCAGTCGAAGCCGCCGTTCTGGTTGGTCTTGAGCATCATGCGCAGGTTTTTCAGTGCGTTGTCACTGGTCAGCCAGGCTTGTGTAACGCTGATCAGCGCGCCCCATCCACCGGCCGGGCCCTTGTAGGGCTTGTAACGCGGAACAGGGGTCTTGTCGGCTTGTTTGTGCATGCTCACGCTTTTTTCTCCAAGGCAGGGCTGTAAACCCGCGGCGCACTGTGTTTTGGCAAATGAATGAGGTTGAGGTTGTGACGGCGGGCCCATTGCAGCGCCAGGCCTGTGGGCGAGGACAGGCTGACAAGGGTTTGAATACCGGCACGCAGGACTTTCTGAATCAGTTCCAGGCTGCAGCGGCTGGTCACGACCGCCAGACCTCCCGTGGTCGGGATGTTCTGGCGAATCAAGGCGCCGATCAGCTTGTCGAGGGCGTTGTGGCGACCGATGTCTTCGCGGCCCATCAACAACTCGCCCTGACTGTTCATGAACATCGCCGCGTGGACGGCACCGCAGTGTTCGCCCAGCGGTTGAAATTCGCTCATGCGCTCACGCAGACCTTTCAGCCATTCGGCGGGCGGCAATGGCGCACCGGGCAGGACATTCAGTTCGGGCAGGGCCTGTTCCACGGCTTCCACGCCACACAGCCCGCAGCCGCTGGCGCCTGCCAGTTGTCGACGCTGGGTCTTGAGGTTCCAGAAGGCGCGACTGGCGATTTCGACTTCTGCGGTTTGCGCCGAGCCGCAGCCGCCGAGCTTGATGTCGTAAATCTCGTCAGGGGATTCGATGATGCCGCTGCCGATGCTGAACCCGACGATGAAGTCTTCCAGATCGGTGGGCGTCACCAGCATCACGGCCTGGCTGATGCCGTTATAGGCAATGGCCAACGCCACCTCTTCGGCGAGCACGTTAGGTTCGCAGGTGTCGTGTTCCAGGTTCGAGTAGCTGTAGGACTGGCTTGCGGCAGGCGCGGGCAGTTGTTTTGCGGGCGCCGTGCTCTCCGTGTGCTTGGAATGCATCGGGAAGTACCGGCAGAGTATTCAGACCCTAAGCCTAGGCTTCTGGTCGGATAACGTCTAATTGCTAGTACTGATGCCGTGATAGATGACGTCGATCAAGAAGGCTCGATCATTTTCTGATACAGGCCAAAACACGCCTCGGCCAAGGCCGAACGCGGTGCGGCTCGGCGCATGATCAGCCCCAGCCGAGCCAGTGTCTGGGCGTGCTCGATGGGTTGCAGACGCAGATGCTCGGTCAGGGTCTCCAGCCCGCCGTCCAGCGGCATGATCGCGCAACAGAAGCCTCCGTGAACCGCTTGCAGCAGTTGATGCACGGCGTCGGTCTGGATCAGCGGCTGTGGCTGCAGGCTTCGGCTGTGGAAGTTGTGATCGATGGACTGGCGAAAGTGCATCCCGCTGGTGAGCATGCCCAATGGCAGTTCGATCAGGCTTTCCCAGCTCAGTGGTTCTTCGCCAAAACTGAAGTGACGCTGGTCGTACATCAGCCCCATGCGGGTTTCCGCCAGCTCGAGTGAATCAAAGCGATCCGTGTCGAGACGATCCAGGTACGAGACGCCGAGGTCCAGCCGATTACTCGCCAGTTGATCGAGGATCTGCTCGGAGCTCAGTGAGGACAACTCAAAGCGCATGTTCGGGTGAACGGCGTGCAGACGCTGCAGCAAGGGCAGCGGATCGAAGTTCGACAGCGGAACAACGCCCAGACGTAACGTACCGACCAGGTGACCGCGACAGGCGGCAGCTTCGGCTTGCAGGCCGTCATACGCCGCCAGTACCGTGCGTGCCCACGCCAGCACCCGCTCACCCGGCGCGGTAAAACCTTCGAACCGCTGGCCCCGATTGACCAAGGGCAAGTCCAGTTCTTCTTCCAGGCTGCGCAGACGCATAGACAGCGTGGGTTGAGTGATATGGCAACGCGCAGCCGCCTGCCCGAAATGGCGGGTTTCATCGAGGGCGATCAGGAATTTCAGCTGTTTGATGTCCATTGTCACTCCGCAAGGCACAGGGCTGGCCGGGCGATTCTAGCGCGACAGGATGTCGCACGGGACGTTGATTGCCGATGGGGTCATTGGTCGGATGGACGGAGCGGCGTGTACGACCCGTCTATGGTTGGAATTCGGACATCACAAAAACGCAGGGAGAACGGGTTATGAGCCTTTTAAGTTTCGTCAAAGAAGCAGGTGAGAAACTCATTGACCTTCTTACGCCGGGTAACGCGAATGCTGGCGAGCAGTTGAAGGAACACATCGCAAAAGTGGGGCTGGGCAATCCAAACGTCCAAGCGACGGTGGAGGGCGACAAGGTCACGCTGACAGGCGAGGTTGCCAGTCAGGAAGAGAAGGAAAAGATCATTCTCGCCGCAGGCAATATCCAGGGCGTTGGCAGTGTGGATGATCAAATCACTGTAACCGGACCTGCAATCGCGGCGGCCAGATTTGTAGTCGTCAAAAAGGGCGACACGCTGAGCGCGATTTCGGTAGCGGTGTATGGCCACGCGAACCAGTACAACAAAATCTTCGAAGCCAACAAGCCGATGTTGTCGCACCCGGACAAGATCTATCCAGGACAGACCTTGCGGATTCCGGAGTAACAGATTCGCCATAAAACCTGTGGGAGCGAGCTTGTTCGCGAAAGGGCCAGCACATCCGCAACATCGTTGGCGGGTGGCATGCGGCATTCGTGAGCAAGCTCACTCCCACAGAGCATCCAGGACCTACAGCCCTGCAATCAGCTCCCGATAATCCTCCAGCGCCGCAAACTCCTCCGTATCCTTCGGCCCCTTCTTGCTGTCCGGCTCACGGACCGCGAGCAAATGCTTGACCCCATAACGCCCCGCGCTGCGCAGGATCGGCAACGTGTCGTCGATGAACAGACTGCGCGCGGGATCGAAGCCGATGTCGGCGTGCAGCGCGTCCCAGAACTGCGGATGTTCCTTGGGGTAACCGTAATCGTGGGAGCTGATCAAACGCTCGAAATACGGCGCCAGTTCCAGCCGTTCCATCTTCAGTGACAGTGAGTCGCGGTGAGCATTGGTGATCATGATCACGCGCTTGCCGGCCTGCTTGATGGCGGCCAGAAACGTCTCGGCATCCGGACGCAGGGCAATCAAGTGCGCGATCTCGACCTTCAGGTCTTTCACCGAGAGGTTCAGCTCTGCGCTCCAGAAGTCCGTGCAGTACCAGTTCAGCGTGCCGGCGTTTTTCTCGAACAGCGGCATCAGTTCCATGTGGGCCATGGCGCGGCTGACACCGTGCAGTTCGGCATAGCGCTGGGGCAGGTGCTCCAGCCAGAAATGGTTGTCGAAGTGCAGGTCGAGCAGCGTTCCGTCCATATCCAGCAGAACGGTGTCGATATCGCGCCAGGGCAAAGAAGGCATACAGGTCTCTCGGCGATGAATAGTCACTGGGCTTTCCGACAAAGACATTCGGAAAAGCCACGGTATAGTACCCCGTCTACGCCAAGGAGCTCGTCATGCGCCAGAAACCCACCGTACTCGCCCGCGAAATTGTCGCGAGCAGCCGTCTGTTCCGCGTCGAAGAAGTGCAGTTGCGCTTTTCCAATGGCGTGGAGCGTGTATACGAGCGTCTGGTCGGACGCGGCAATGGTTATGGCGCGGTGATGATCGTAGCGATGCTCGATGCCGAGCACGCGGTGTTGGTCGAAGAGTATTGCGGCGGGACGGACGAGTACGAATTGTCACTGCCCAAAGGCCTGGTCGAGCCGGGTGAAGATGTGCTGGCAGCGGCCAACCGTGAACTCAAGGAGGAGGCCGGTTATGGCGCCCGCCAGCTTGAACACCTGACGGAGTTGTCACTGTCGCCCGGTTACATGAGCCAGAAGATCCAGGTGGTGTTGGCGACCGACCTCTATGAAGAGCGCCTGCCAGGCGATGAGCCTGAGCCGATGCGTGTGGACAAGATCAATCTGCGCGAGCTTTCCAGCCTCATTCAACACCCTCAATTCTCGGAAGGCCGCGCGTTGGCTGCGCTGTACCTCGCCCGTGACCTGCTGACCCAGCGCGGAGTGTTCCAGCCATGACCGACGTATTTGCCCACCTCCCGCACCCATTGCTCGCACCGGTGATCGACCTGTGTCGCCGCGCCGGGGAAGTCATCCTGCCGTTCTGGCGCTCGGGCGTGGAAGTCACCGCCAAGTCGGATGACTCGCCTGTCACGGCGGCTGACATTGCGGCTCATGAATTGTTGGTCGCAGGCTTGAAAGCGTTGGACCCAGGCATTCACATCCTGTCTGAAGAGGACGCCAATATCCCGCTGAGCGAGCGCAGCCAATGGCAGCGCTGGTGGCTGGTTGATCCTCTGGACGGCACCAAGGAGTTCATTTCCGGCAGCGAAGAGTTCACCGTCAACGTCGCGCTGATCGAGAACGGTCGTGTGGTGTTTGGCGTGGTGTCGATGCCGACCAACGACCGCTGTTACTTCGGCGGTGCGGGTCTGGGGGCGTGGCGCAGCGACGATGCCGCTCATGTCGAGCCGATCAGCGTGCGTGACAAGCCGGCGGCCGGGGAGTCGTTCACGGTCGTGGCCAGCCGTCGTCACTCAAGCCCTGAGCAGGAAAAGCTGCTCGCCGGTTTGTCTGCGGTGGTGGGCGACTTACAGCTGACCAATATCGGCAGCTCGTTGAAGTTTTGCCTGCTGGCCGAAGGCGCCGCTGATTGCTACCCGCGCCTGGCGCCTACCTCGCAATGGGACACGGCCGCCGCACAAGGCGTACTGGAAGGCGCGGGCGGGGTGGTGCTGAACCTGGCGGGCGAGACGTTCGATTATCCGGCGCGAGAATCGCTGCTTAACGGGTTCTTTCTGGCGCTGCCGGCTGAGGCGGCCTGGCGGGATGCGTTGATTGAGTTGGCGACGTCCGAGAACTGAACGCGAGCGGTATACCTTCAGATCGCAATCCTGGATCTGTAGCGACTCTGCTTCTGCCCGGAGGGCGTGGGAGCGTGGCTTGTCCCGCGATCTGCCGCGAAGCGGCAGTAAAATCGGCAGTCGCGATCATTCAGGAATACCGCAATTGCCGGATTGGCGACTGCTTCGCAGCCGATCGCGGGACAAGCCACGCTCCTACAGGGACAGGGACAGGGACAGGGACAGATATCAAATTCCGGTTTTAGCGGTGCAGCACGTATTGCCCCACGAATTCCACCGCTGAATCCTCGGATCCCTCGGCGACGATTCTCGTGTTCAACGCCAGCCGCGCCCGGCCACGGCGTTGGTACATCTTCATGAACTTGTCCCAGGTTGCGTCATCCGGCGCATCGCAAATGGCCACGCCGTCGCGTTTGACGGGCAGCGGATAGCTGATCTGGCCTTCGTGAATCACGATGTGCCCGTCCTCGATCCCTGCTTCCTTCAAGCGCAGATACAACCAGCCCCAACCCGCCAAGACCGCGCCGCAATACAAGCTGCCGCCAAACAGCGTGCTCTTGTGGTTGATGTTGGGCTCAAGCGGCAAATGCAGGCGCAACGAGTGGTTCTGCCAACTGATGACCTTGACGCCCATCTCGCGAGTCAGGGGAATGTCCTGATGCAGAACGTCTTCCAGCATTTGCGATGTTGAGTCATTCGTTGTCATCGGAACCACCGCCGCTGAAATTCAGGCCATGTTTGCGCAGCTTGTCGTGCAGGGTTTTGCGGGGCACGCCGAGCGCTTCAGCGAGGCTGCGTACCGAACTGTGAGGGCGGGTGAGTTCAGCGGCGATCAAGGCGCGTTCGAAGGCTTCGACCTGTTCGCTGAGGCCGCCGCTCGACGACGGCATGTTCGCGTGGGCGGCACCTTCCAGCTCCAGCTCGAGGCCCAGCGCGAAACGCTCGGCGGCGTTCTGAAGTTCGCGCACGTTGCCTGGCCATGCGTGACGCAGCAGCATGGCCCGATGTCCCGGTTGCAGCTCATGGCGAGGCAGGCCATGGCGCAGGCTCGCGGCGTCGGCGAAGTGCTGGAACAGCACCAGCGCATCCTCGCCACGCTCGCGCAGCGGGGGAATGCGCAGCGGCGCAACGTTCAACCGGTAATACAAGTCGGCGCGGAAACGGCCCTGATCGGCCGCGTGACGCAGATCCTCCTTGGTCGCCGCGATGACCCGGATATCCAGCGGAATCTGCTGGTTGCCGCCCAGTCGCTCGACCACGCGCTCCTGCAAAAGGCGCAGCAGTTTCACCTGCACGTCCATGCTCATGCTCTCGATCTCATCGAGAAACAGCGTGCCGCCGTTGGCGAATTCGAACTTGCCGATGCGCCGCTTCTGCGCGCCCGTGAACGCCCCGGGTTCGTGCCCGAACAGTTCGCTTTCCACCACCGACTCAGCCAGCGCGCCGGCATTGATGGCCACGAACGGCCCTGCACGCCGATTGGACAGATCATGCAGCGCGCGGGCGACGACCTCCTTGCCCGCGCCGGTTTCGCCCAGAATCAGCACATCGGCTTTGGTCGCCGCGAGTGCGCCGATCTGATCGCGCAGGCGCTGAATCGGCGCTGAGAGCCCGACCAGCCGTGTGCTCAATTGCTGACGATCACTGAGCTCCAGGCGCAGGCTTCGGTTGTCCAGCACCAGACGACGCAGCGCCAAGGCGCGTCGCACACTGTCGAGCAACGCATCGCTGGCGAACGGCTTTTCAAGGAAATCGTAAGCGCCCGCGCGCATGGCTTGCACCGCGAGCGGCACATCGCCGTGCCCGGTGATCAGCAGCACCGGCAACTCCGGGTCTTGAGCGTGCAACTGGTTCAGCAGTTCAAGCCCGTCGATGCCCGGCATGCGGATATCGCTGACGATCACGCCCGGCCAGTCACGCTCGATGCGTGCCTGCAGACCTTTGGCGTCGCTCAATGGAAGAATTTTCAGTCCGGCCAGATCCAGAGTCTGGCTCAGCGCCTGACGCAGATGCGGGTCGTCGTCGATCAGCACCACCTGAATCCGGCTGTCGATGGCGGTGTCCGTGGTCATGCAGATAGATCCTCTGGCGGTTGAAGACTGACCCCTGAAGCGCCGGTGCGCATACGCAGCGTTAACAGCGCACCGCCTTCGGGGTGATTGGCGAACAGCAATTCGCCACCCAGGGCGCGCATCAGGGTATCGCAGATCGCAAGGCCAAGGCCCAGCCCCTGAGTGCGGGTCTTGGTCGTGAAGAAGGGCTCGCGCGCATGCTCCAGCGCCTCACGGGAGAAGCCCGGTCCATTGTCGCGAATGTACAGATTCACGCCTTCGGCGTTGTGTTCGGCGCTGATCCACAGTTTGCGCGGCGGGCCTTTTTCGGTGAGTGCATCCAGAGCGTTCGCCAGCAAATTACCCAATACCTGGCGCAAACGCGTTTCGCCTGCCTGAACCCACAACGTGGCGTCCGGGAGGTCGCGAATCAGCTCGACTTCCATCGCCCTGCGACGCTTGGCGAGCAGGGCCAGGGCATCGTCCAGGGCCGGTTGCAGCGCAACGCTTTCCGGCGCATGGCGATCGCGCCGGGCGAATGCTCGCAGGTGCGCGATGATCGAGGCCATGCGCCCGGTCAGTTCGCTGATCAGCTTGAGATTGCCGCGTGCGTCATCGGTGCGCTGATGGTCCAGCAAGACTTCAGCGTTTTCGGCGTAGCTGCGGATGGCCGCGAGCGGCTGATTGAGTTCGTGGCTGATGCTGGCCGACATGGTGCCTAGCGCCGACAGTTTTCCGGCCTGAACCAGTTCGTCCTGCGCGCGGAACAGCTCCTGTTGCGCATGCTCGCGCTCCAGCACTTCCTGGCGCAGCCGTTGGTTCAAACCCTCCAGATCGGCTGTACGCTCGATGACCCGCATTTCCAGGTCCCGCCGTGCCTTGCCCTCGAAGTTGATACGGTCCAGGTAATGACGACGTCGCTGCATCATGATGCCCAGCAACAGCATGACCACGAGCAGTGTGGCGCCGCCAATGGCGACGACGGTGCGCACCGGGCGCGAAACCAGCACTTTGGGCGCCAGGATGCTCACGCTCCAGCCTGTTTCGTCGATGTGCTGGGTCTGGGTCAGCCAGCCATTGTCATCCAGCTGCAACGGCCGTGGATCACGGGTCGGGTAGGGCTGGATGGCGACGATCGCCTGTTTCTCTTCTTCGCTGAGCGGGCGCGTCGCGCGGAATCGCCAGTTCGGGTTGGAGGTCAGGATCACCACGCCATTGTGGTCGGTGACCAACAGCTGCTCCGGCGTCTTGCCCCACAGGGTTTCGGTCAGGTCCAGGTCGACCTTCACCACCAATACGCCAATAACCGTATTGCCCTCGCGCACGGCGGCGGCGAAGAAATAACCGCGTTTGGCTGAGGTCGTGCCCAGGCCGAAGAAGCGCCCGAGATTGCCTGCCATCGCGTTGCTGAAATAGGGGCGAAACGCAAAATTGCGCCCCACGAAACTGTCGCGTTTGTCCCAGTTCGATGCCGCGAGCGTGTCGCCGTTGGGCGCCATCAAGTAAATGACTTCGGCGCCGGTCTGTTGCGCAATATTCTTCAACAGTTGGTTGGCGTTGTTCTGGGCTGTGGAGTCCTGAGGGTTGGCCAGTGTCGCGCGAAGACCGGGCAGATCGCCGAGGATCTGCGGCAGCGTTTCGTAGCGATGCAATGTACCCAGCAGGTTGGCGACGTACAGGTCCAGCGTCTGGCGATTCTGGCTCAGCAGCTCATTGCGGTAGTAATGCTCTGCCAGGCGTTCGAGGGGCCACAGCAATGGCGCCAGGATCAGCGCTAGCAACGCGAGGCTGCGCCAGCGAGGGCGACGAGGGAGTGAAGAGGTGCTGGTCATGAAATCGCCCGGTGGGTCCGTTGCGATGCCTGCGTGAGGTCTGCGGATCAGGGTCGTCTTAGCCGGCCTCTTCGCGAGCAAGCTCGGTCCCACAGCGGCAGGTGTAACGCCTTGAAGGAGTGAGCTTGCTCGCGATAGCGTCGGTTCAGACGATGCAGTGATTCGGACGGGGCCGCTCAGCATCGAGTCGGCCCATTATGCCTACCGCTGCTGAGCTAAGCACTCCAGCATTGCATCATGCCAGTCTGGCTGACTTACGCCCCATTCACGCTGCAGACGGCTGCAGTCAAGGCGTGAGTTGAGCGGGCGTCTGGCCGGTGTCGGATAGGCGCTGGAAGGAATCGGCTCCAGGGTCGCGCACGGCTTGCCCGCCTTGATCAGTTCCTGACCAATCGCGTTTGCGAAACCGAACCAGGATGTCTCGCCACTGGCGGTCAGATGATAAACACCCCATTGCCCCGGCCTGCCGTCACGCCAGCGCTCGATCAATGCGCGTGTGCTGTGCGCGATGGTCCCTGCCCACGTCGGCGCGCCGATCTGATCGGCGACGACGGTCAGCTTCTCGCGCTCTTGCAGCAAACGTTGCATGGTCAGCAGGAAATTGCGACCCGTCAGCGAATACACCCAGCTCGTGCGCAGGATCAGTGCCTGGGCACCGCTCGCCGTGATCGCCTGTTCACCGGCCAGCTTGCTACTGCCATAGATGCCCAGAGGATTGGGCGCATCCGCCTCATTCCACAGACCGTCCTTGCTGCCGTCAAACACGTAGTCTGTGGAGTAATGAATCAACGGAATGCCCAGCATCGCGGATTCTTCGGCGAACACGCCGGGAGAAGTCGCGTTGATGGCGAAGGCCAGTTCTGGCTCGCTTTCAGCCTGATCGACGGCCGTGTGCGCGGCGGCATTGATGATCAAGTCCGGCTTGATGTGCCGCACGACGGGCCGGATCGACTCAGGCTGACTCAGGTCCAACTGTTCGCGGCCCAGCACGATCAGTTCGCCCAGACCTTTCAGGCTGTTTTGCAGCGCGTGAGAAACCTGGCCGTGCTGGCCACTGATCAAAATGCGCAGCGACCCGCTCATGGAAACAGATCCGCATCTTTGAGCCGCTTACCGACCTGGTCTTTGGCGGACAGCGTGGGTGCCTCGCTCAAGCGCCAGTTGATGGCCAGGTCCGGGTCGTCCCAGCGAATGCAGCGCTCGGCCGAAGGTGTGTAGTAGTCAGTGGTTTTGTACAGGAACTCGGCGTAGTCGCTGAGCACGACAAAACCGTGAGCGAAGCCCGGCGGGATCCACAGCTGTTTCGCGTTTTCCGCTGACAGCTCAAGGCCGAACCATTTGCCGAAATGCGGTGAGCTGCGGCGGATATCCACCGCGATGTCGAACACGCTGCCTGCGGTTACGCGCACCAGTTTGCCCTGGGCGTTTTCGATTTGATAATGCAGGCCCCGCAGCACGCCTTTTTGTGAGCGCGAGTGGTTGTCCTGCACGAACTGGGCGCTGATCCCGGTTTTTTCGGCGAAGGTCTTGGCGTTAAAACTCTCGTAGAAGAAGCCACGCTCATCACCGAATACTTTGGGCTCGATGATGAGGACTTCAGGCAACTCGCTTACGGTCACATTCACTGGCTTTCCCCTGCAATTTTGAACAGGTACTGACCGTAGCCGGTCTTGCCGAAATAGTCAGCACGGCTCAGCAGATGAGCCTTGTCGATCCAGCCGTTCTGGTAGGCGATTTCTTCGAGACACGCGACTTTCAGGCCTTGGCGATGTTCGATGGTCTGCACGTATTGCGAGGCGTCCAGCAGACTGTCGTGCGTGCCAGTGTCCAGCCAGGCGAAGCCACGTCCGAAACGCTCGACGCGCAGGTCGCCGCGCTTGAGATAGGCGTTGTTGACGTCGGTGATTTCAAGTTCGCCGCGGGGCGAGGGCTTGACGTCCTTGGCGATCTGGACGACTTCGTTGTCGTAGAAGTACAGGCCGGTCACTGCGTAGCTGGACTTCGGCGACTTGGGTTTCTCTTCGATGGACAGCGCGTGACCCTCTTCATCGAAATCGATCACACCAAAGCGCTCTGGGTCTTTGACCCAATAGCCAAATACCGTTGCACCTGCGTCATGGCTCGCGGCACGTTTGAGCTGATCGCTGAAGTGCTGACCGTGGAAGATGTTGTCACCCAGAATCAGGCACACGGAGTCATCGCCGATGAATTCCTCGCCAATCAGGAAAGCCTGCGCCAGGCCGTCGGGTTTTGGCTGTTCTGCGTAGTGGAAATGCACGCCGAACTGGCTGCCATCGCCGAGCAGGGCCCGGTATTGCGGCAGGTCCAGCGGAGTGGAAATGATCAGGATTTCTTTGATGCCCGCCAGCATCAGCACCGAGATCGGGTAGTAGATCATCGGTTTGTCATAGATCGGCAGCAGTTGCTTGGAGACGCCGAGGGTAATGGGGTGCAGGCGCGTGCCCGAACCGCCCGCCAGTACAATTCCTTTAGTCATGCGATCAGATCCTTCACGTTGGTGCCCAATCGTTCGCCCTGGTAGCTGCCGTCCTTCACGTGACGACACCACTCCAGATTGTCCAGATACCACTGCACGGTTTTGCGCAGCCCTGATTCAAATGTTTCTTCCGGCGTCCAGCCAAGCTCGCGCTCGATCTTGCTGGCGTCGATGGCGTAGCGCATGTCATGGCCGGGGCGGTCGGTCACGTAGGTGATCAGATCCGCATAGTGGGCCACGCCTTTGCGCTGCTCCGGCGCCAGCTCTTCGAGCAGCGCGCAGATGCCGCGCACCACGTCGATGTTCTTTTGCTCGTTGTGGCCACCGATGTTGTACGTCTCACCAACCTTGCCCTCGGTCACGACCTTGAGCAGCGCGCGGGCGTGGTCTTCCACGAACAACCAGTCACGTACTTGCAGGCCGTTGCCATAAACCGGCAGCGGTTTTCCGGCCAGTGCGTTGAGGATCACCAGCGGAATGAGTTTTTCCGGGAAGTGAAACGGCCCGTAGTTGTTCGAGCAGTTGGTCACCACGACCGGCAAGCCATAGGAGCGCTGCCAGGCGCGGACCAGATGATCGGACGCCGCCTTGCTGGCGGAATACGGTGAACTGGGGGCGTACGGCGTGGTTTCGGTGAACAGATCATCGACACCATGCAGGTCGCCGTACACTTCGTCGGTAGAGATGTGGTGGAAGCGGAACGCGGCACGTTCGGCGTCCGGCAAGGTTTGCCAGTAGCCGCGAGTCGCCTCCAGCAGGCTGTAGGTCCCGACGATGTTGGTCTGGATGAACTCACCCGGCCCGTCGATAGAGCGGTCGACGTGAGACTCGGCTGCCAGGTGCATGATCGCATCGGGCTTGAAGCGGGCGAGTACCTTGCTGACGGCGTCCTGGTCGACGATGTCCTGCTGCACGAATTCATAGCGGGTATTGGTGACGATACTCTGCAGCGATTCGAGGTTGCCTGCGTAAGTCAGTTTGTCGAAGTTCAGTACGTCGTGGTCGGTGTTGTTGATCAAATGGCGGATCAGCGCAGAACCGATAAAACCCGCGCCACCGGTGACAAGTATTCGCATAGCTAAACCTTCTTCCCTGGATGGACGTCAAGATAACGAGCATAGCTTGTGGGTGGGCGGTGACAGGCGCAAGGCACAAACCGCCCAGAGGCCATGAAATTAATTGATGGCCAGACCCCAAAAGCGTCATAAAACCGCCGCGACTGTTTCATTTGCTTAACGGCTACGCTATCTATCGATCACTGCTTGAATTTCTTGACTCCAGTGCTGCCGGGGTTGCTTATCCCGCCAGCAACTGGCGATATTGCGCGTCCATCCATGTCCTTGGGACCCTCCAACATGCCGCTCGCTACCTTGATTCGTCGATCCAGTCTGCCTTGCCCGGAAATCAGCATGAATGACGCGGCCGAGTTGCTGTCGACGCACTATGGTCTGGCGGGTCCTCTAAAGGAATTGGGCAGCCATCAGGATCGCAACTTCCTGCTCGACGGCGGCGACGGTCGGCGCTATGTGTTGAAGATCTGCCACGGTGACTATGCGACGTCGGAACTGGATGCCCAGCATGCGGCACTGCGGCATTTGGGCAGCCAGTCGAGCGTTCGGGTACCGGGCGTGATGAGCGCCCTCAACGGCAAGGATCTGTTGTCTCTGGATGTAGGCGGGCATGCCGTGCATGTGCGTTTGCTGGAGTTCATCGACGGTCAGTCGTTGGCCCACGTCGAGCACCTGAGTCGGCATGTGAGGGTCGGGCTGGCCGAGCTCTGCGCCCAGGTTGATGTGGCGTTGGCGAACTTCGAGCATCCGGGACTGGAGCGCATCCTGCAGTGGGATCCGCGTCACGCGAGCGCGCTGATCAAACATTTGCTGCCGGTGATCGACAGCGCCGAAAAGCGGGCCTGCATCGCCGAGGCTGCCGAGCAGGCCCACGCGCATCTGCTGCCGTTGATCGCCGCGCTGCCGGTGCAGGCGATTCACATGGACATCACCGAATACAACGTCGTCTGGGCACGCGACGATCATGCCATGTGGCAGTTGCAGGGTTTGATCGACTTTGGTGATCTGGTGCGTACCTGGCGCATCGCCGATCTGTCCGTGACCTGCGCCGCGTTGCTGCATCACGCCGAGGGCGATCCCCTGTACATCCTGCCTGCGATCCAGGCGTATCACGCGATCAATCCCCTGCAGCCGGAGGAGTTACAGGCACTCTGGCCGCTGATCGTCGCCCGCTCGGCCGTGCTGGTGCTCAGCAGCGAGCAGCAAGCCAGCATCGAGCCCGACAACGCCTATATCCAGGCCAACCTTGCGAGTGAATGGAACATCTTCGACGTGGCGACCTCGGTGCCGATCTCGCTGATGAGCGCAGCGATTCTGGACGCCGTCGGCTTGCTCGAAGCGCCAGATGGTGCGCAGACATACTCCCCCTTATTGCCGAGCCTGAACGGGCAAGCTTTTGTGACGGTCGATCTGGGTGTGCTCAGCGAGCATTTCGAGGCGGGGAACTGGGAACAGAGCGGGATTGACGAGCAATTGCTCAAAGAGACTGCGCACGCACATGGCCTGGCCGCGAGCCGTTATGGGGAATATCGGCTGTCGAGAACCCAGCCGGACAGCGCTCGCGAGCCGGACACCTGCGCGCTGCATGTCGAAGTGGTCATCCCTCATGGCACCGCTGTGCACGCTCCGTTTCACGGCACGTTGCGCCACACCGCTGACGGCGCGCTGATGCTGGTCGGCGCAGAGTCCAACCTGCGAGTGTGGGGCGTGCGCTCGGATTTTGACTCCGGCGTGGAATTCGGCGCCGGCGACGTGATCGGGCAGGGCGGCGGGTCGTTGATCGTGCAGCTGTGTTCAGAGCCGGACGTCAGCCCACCATTGTTCTGTACGCCTTCGCGCGCCGCAGCATGGCGCAGTCTGTGTCCATCGCCTCAAGGCTTGTTGGGCTTCGATTGCGATGCGCCGCCTCTGGAGGACGCTGCACACCTGCTTGCGCGTCGCGACGCCAGTTTTGCCCGCTCGCAGAAACACTATTACCAGGCGCCGCCGCAGATCGAGCGCGGCTGGCGCAACCATTTGATCGACATGCAGGGTCGTTCGTATCTGGACATGCTCAACAACGTGGCCGTGCTCGGTCATGGCCATCCGCGCATGGCGCAGGTGGCGGCCAAACAGTGGTCGCTGCTCAACACCAACTCGCGCTTCCATTACGCCGCGATTGCCGAGTTCTCCGAGCGTCTGCTCAAGCTGGCGCCGGAAGGCATGGATCGGGTGTTTCTGGTCAACAGCGGCACTGAAGCGAACGACCTGGCGATTCGTCTGGCGTGGGCCTACAGCGGCGGGCGAGATGTCCTCAGCGTGCTTGAGGCGTACCACGGCTGGTCGGTGGCCACTGACGCGATCTCGACGTCCATCGCTGACAACCCGCAAGCCCTCAGCACGCGTCCTGACTGGGTACACCCGGTCGTTGCGCCGAACACTTACCGTGGCGAAGCGCGTGGCGCGGACAGCACACCGTTTTACCTGAAGAGCGTTGATGCGCACCTGGCCCGACTGGCCGAGCAGGGACGTCAGGTGGCAGGTTTCATTTGCGAGCCGGTGTACGGCAACGCGGGCGGCATTTCACTGCCGCCGGGTTACCTGCAACAGGTGTATCAGAAGGTCCGCGCTCAGGGCGGCGTTTGCATCGCTGACGAAGTGCAGGTCGGGTACGGCCGCCTCGGTCATTACTTCTGGGGCTTTGAAGAGCAGGGCGTGGTGCCGGACATCATTACCATGGCCAAGGGCATGGGCAACGGTCACCCGTTGGGCGCTGTCATCACCCGCCGCGAGATTGCCGAAGCGCTGGAAGCCGAGGGGTATTTCTTCTCGTCCTCGGGCGGCAGCCCGGTCAGCTGCAGGATCGGCATGGCCGTGCTGGACGTCATGGAGGAAGAACGGCTCTGGGAAAACGCTCAGGTGGTTGGCGGTCACTTCAAGGAGCGACTGCTGGCGCTGATCGATAAACATCCGCTGGTCGGCGCGGTTCACGGCTCCGGGTTCTATTTGGGGCTTGAGCTGGTGCGTGATCGCGAGACGCTGGCGCCCGCCACCGAAGAAACCGCTTACCTGTGCGACCGCTTGCGGGAGTTGGGCATCTTCATGCAGCCGACCGGCGATTACCTGAACATCCTCAAGATCAAGCCGCCGATGGTCACCACTCGACGCAGTGTCGACTTCTTTGTCGACCATGTCTCGAAGGTGTTGAGCGAGCTGGAGGGTTAACTAACGCCGGCGCTCCTGATTTCTGTGGGAGCGAATTCATTCGCGAAAAATCTTCAGGCCATGGAGAGGTGGCGACCATCCTGGCCAATCGCGAATGAATTCGCTTCCACAGGGCAGCATTTTTTCGATTAATATCGATCTAAATTCTGTTTACTTTGCAATTTACTCATTGAATAGCTTCCATGGTCGATATTTATCGACTATAAAGACGTCCAGATTGTCATCGCTCGCCAGTTAGGGTGATCAGCCTTTCGCATCTGCCGCCGGAGGATTTCATGAGTCGCATCGTTACTGTCGCCGCTACCCAGATGGCCTGTTCGTGGGATCTGGAAGCCAACCTCGAAACGGCCGAGAGGCTGGTGCGTGAAGCCGCCGCCAAGGGCGCGCAGATCATCCTGATTCAGGAGCTCTTCGAGGCGCCGTACTTCTGTCAGAAGCCAAACCCTGACTACTTGCAGTTGGCAACGCCGACCGAAACCAATGTCGCGATCGCTCACTTCCAGAAAGTCGCCAGAGAGCTGCAAGTGGTCTTGCCGATCAGCTTTTATGAGCTGGCCGGCCGCGCGCGCTTCAACAGCATCGCGATCATCGATGCGGACGGCAGCAATCTGGGGATATACCGCAAAAGCCATATTCCGGACGGTCCCGGCTATCACGAGAAGTATTACTTCAATCCGGGTGATACCGGGTTCAAGGTCTGGAACACGCGTTACGCGAAAATCGGCGTGGGCATCTGCTGGGACCAATGGTTTCCGGAGTCTGCGCGCAGCATGGCGTTGCTCGGTGCCGAGATTCTGCTCTACCCGACCGCCATCGGCAGCGAGCCGCACGACAAGACCATCAGCTCGCGCGATCACTGGCAACGCGTGCAACAGGGCCATGCTGGCGCTAACCTGATGCCTTTGATCGCCAGCAACCGCATCGGGCGCGAAGAACAGGACGGCTACGACATCACGTTTTACGGTTCCTCTTTCATTGCCAATCAGTTCGGCGAAAAGGTCAAAGAACTCAATCAAACCGAAGAGGGCGTGCTGGTGCACAGCTTCGACCTCGACGAACTTGAACACATCCGCAGCGCCTGGGGCTCCTTCCGTGACCGTCGTCCCAACTTGTATGGCGCATTGAAAACCCTCGACGGTTCACTGGAGTCCTGATTGTCATGACCACGCTTAACAGCACACCGCGCGCCGATGGCTTCTACATGCCCGCCGAATGGGCGCCGCAAACCCAGACCTGGATGGTCTGGCCAGAGCGCCCTGATAACTGGCGTCTGGGCGGCAAGCCGGTACAGACCGCCCACGTTGCCGTCGCCAAAGCGATCGCCCGTTTCGAGCCGGTGACCGTTGCTGTCTCGGCCGCGCAGTACGACAACGCCCGCGCCCGGCTGGACGTGCCGAACATCCGTGTCGTCGAGATCAGCAACAATGACGCCTGGGTGCGCGACACCGGCCCGACCTTCGTCATCAACCATGAAGGCGAAGTGCGCGGCGTGGATTGGGGCTTCAATGCCTGGGGTGGCTTCGATGGCGGTTTGTATTCGCCGTGGAACCTGGACGAGGCCTTGGCCAGCAAGGTTCTGGAAATCGAACGTTGCCCGCGTTACGTCACCGAAGGCTTTGTGCTGGAAGGCGGCTCGATCCACGTTGACGGTGAAGGCACGCTGATCACCACCGAAGAATGCCTGCTCAATCGCAACCGCAACCCGCATCTGTCGCGGGAAGAAATCGAAGCCGTGCTGCGCGATCACTTGTCCGTCGAGAAGATCATCTGGTTGCCGGACGGTCTGTACAACGACGAAACCGACGGGCATGTGGATAACTTCTGCTGCTACGTGCGCCCCGGTGAAGTGCTGCTGGCCTGGACCGACGACCCGAAAGACCCCAACTTCCCGCGCTGCCAGGCGGCAATGGCCGTTCTGGAAAATGCCAAGGATGCCCAGGGTCGTCCGTTCATCGTTCACAAAATGCCGATTCCGGGCCCGCTGTTCGCCACGGAAGAAGAGTGCGCTGGCGTTGATCAGGTGCATGGCAGCCAGGAACGCAACCCTTCGGTGCGTCTTGCCGGTTCCTACGTGAACTTCCTGATCGTTAACGGCGGCATCATTGCCCCGAGTTTCAACGATCCGCTGGACGAAACCGCACGGGAAATCCTTCAGCGTCTGTTCCCGGAGCATGAGGTTGTCATGGTGCCAGGCCGCGAGCTGCTGCTGGGCGGCGGCAATATTCACTGCCTGACTCAACAACAACCGGCGCCATACCGTCGCTGAGTTGGTTCACTTCTTGCTGTCTTGAAAGCCCATCGGACGATGGGCTTTTTTGTGGGTAGCGTTTTCACGCTTACCCGGCGAAACGGCGCGCGGGTCGTGCTAAACGGTTACGCGTTTCGTCCGTCTGTAACAAAAGCTGTTTAGATTTCGCAGTCCAGGACACAAGAGGTTATCCCTATGAACGCAGGTCAGGAGTCACGCGTGACTCGAGGTTTGTCTGCGAGCAGTGAAGCACGGCAGATAATGGCGGACTGGTTACGGATAACCCAAGCTCCACGCCCACAGGAACAACGGCAGGCCCCGGACTATCGGGCGATGCTGACTCAGCGTTATCCACGCGGCTTGATCAACGATGCCGAGATGGAAGCGCTGTTGGGCATACTTCACAGCTGATGCGTTCGCCTCTCCCAGGTCTGGGGAGGCGCGCCGCACGTCGTTTTGGCTTTCGTCAAATTGACACTCCTGTAGGCCGGGGATAGCATTCGCGCCTCCACCGCCTGTGGCCAAGCGCCATGTACGTGCATCAGTAGTCCACTGCGATGATTTCGTGCGGGCTTCCGGGACTGTCATCAGTTTCGGAGGACGCGATTACCTGTCTGGGTATTTGCCACAGCGCGCGATTAATCTGCTCACAAGGACAACAAGATGAAACAGCGTATCGGCCTGCTCGCTCTGGGCATCATCGCCGCCACTCATGCCATGGCGGACGGCCAGGCAGACGCCAAGGGCTTCGTTGAAGACAGCAGCCTGAAGGTCAATCTGCGTAACGCCTATATCAATCGCGATTACAAGAACGGACCTGACGACCGCTCGGAATGGGGCCAGGCGTTCATGGCCAACTATTCGTCCGGTTTCACGCAAGGCACCGTTGGCGTCGGTGTCGATGCGTTCGGTCTTTACGCTGTTCGTCTGGACGGCGGCAAGGGCAAAAGTGGCGCGGGTGGTATCGACTTCTTCAAACAGGGCGACAGCGGCAACGCTGCTGACGATCTGCAGCGCTTCGGCGGCGCGGTCAAGTTCCGCGTCTCCAACACTGTCCTGAAATACGGCGACATGATGCCCGAGCTGCCGGTGCTGAGTTATGACAACTCGCGTCTGCTGCCAGAAACCTACACCGGCACCATGATCACCTCCGAAGAGATCAAGGACCTCAAGCTGGTCGCTGGCCGTTTCACTGCCCAGACCCGCAAGAGTGCCGAAGGCCGTGACAGCGGCGACCTGAAAAGCATCAACGTCTGGGGTGCTGCTTACAAGTTCACCGACGCCTTCAGCGGCGCGTACTACTCCTCTGACGACGAAGACGTGCTGAAGAAGCAGTACGTGAACCTGAACTACGTCTGGGCGCTGCCACAAGACCAGTCGCTGACGTTCGACTTCAACGGCTACAAGACCAAGCTGGACAAGGATTTTGCTGTCGACGACGCGCGTGACAACAAGATCTGGAGCCTGGCCGCCACCTGGGCCGTCGGCATCCATTCCTTCACCATCGCGCACCAGCGCAGCACCGGTGAAACCGGCTACGCCTATGGCGGCTACCGCAACAACGGCGGCACCGGTGATGGCGGCAACAGCATCTACCTGGCCAACTCCTACTGGTCCGACTTCAACGGCAAGGACGAGCGCTCCTGGCAGTTGGGCTACGGTGTCAACCTCGCCACCGTCGTCACCCCGGGCCTGAGCTACAAAGTGGCTTACGTGCGCGGCGACAACATCGACGACGGCACCGACCGTGGTCGTGGCGAAGAGCGCGAACTGTTCAGCCAGCTGAGCTACGTCGTACAAAGCGGCCCGGCGAAAGACCTGTCCTTGCGCCTGCGCAACTCGTGGCTGCGCGTGTCCAACGATGTTGATCAATACAACGTCGGCGGTAACGAAACCCGTATCTTCATCGACTACCCAATCAACGTTTTCTGATGTTGAACGGCCGTTGAGCTGACGCGGTAGAAAAACGCCCCGGTCGAGAGATCGGGGCGTTTTTGTTTCCCCGGCAGGTATTCCGTTAACATGGCCGCATTCACATCCCGACCGGTCACTTCCATGGCCCTTGCCGCTCCGCCTGACCTCTCCGATACCGCCGTTCCGGTGCAGCCATTGTCCCGCACGTACCCGCGTGGCTTGTACATCGAGCCGCACGAGCATGACTGGGGACAGGTGCTGTATGCGATGTCGGGCGTGATGTGGGTCGAGACGCCGAACGAGGCCTTGGTAGTCCCGCCGCAGCGTGCGGTCTGGTTGCCGCCGGGCGTTCCTCACGGCATTCGTGTGGTGTCGGATCTGGAAATGCGCAATATCTACCTGCGCCCGGCGCTCGCCGAGACGCTGGAGGGGACGGTTCAGGTCTTCGAAGTCGCCCGCCTGCTGCGCGAGCTCATCGTGAATCTGGTGGCCGAGCAGGACAAGGATTCTGACTACTACGGCGCGCTGGTCAGTCTGGCGTTGCTCGAACTCAAGAAGGCCAAGCGTTCGCTGCTGAAGGTGCCGATGCCCGATGACAGTGATCGTCGCCTGATGAACGTCTGTCAGGCGGTGATGATCGAGCCGTCCATTGACGTTCCGTTCGAGCAACATGCCGAAAATGCCGGGGCCAGCGTGCGCACGCTTTCCCGGCTGTTTCAGGGCGTGCTCGGCATGGGGTTCGCGGAATGGCGGCGACAGGTCCAATTGGCTACGGCGGTGGCTGAGATCATCCAGGGCGTGCCGGTCAGCACCATCGCCCGTTCGATGGGCTACTCGCCCAGCAGCTTCAGCGACATGTTCCGTCGCGAGCTGGGCATGGCGCCGTCGCAATACCCGCTTGGCGAGCAGGCGGGTTAATCACAACCGCCAGCCTGTCCGAAATTCAGAAGTACTTGGCCGGTAGCTTTTCCGGCCTCTCCTTACACTCTGGTCATCGCTTAACGCCGCCGTGCCGCAATCGTGCCGCACGCCGCAGATTTCCGGAGTTCATCATGAGCTACCTCATTTCACTTGCTATCGGCATTGCCGTCGGGCTGCTCTACGGGGCCCTCGACTTTCGCTCACCTGCACCGCCTTTAGTGGCATTGGTCGGCCTGCTCGGCATGCAGGCTGGCGAAAAGCTCTGGCCCATGGGGCGTCAGTTGTTCGCCAACCTGATCTCTTGATCCGAACGAATTTCCCCTCTATCACCTGGATTTCACGCTATGAAAGCACTGCAATTTTCCCGAACCGGCGACCTGGCTGCGCTGGAAGTCGTCGAACTGCCAACGCCCGTGCCCGCAGAAGGTGAGGTGTTGGTGCAGATCAAAGCGGCCGGCTTGAACCCCAGCGATGTCAAAAACGTGCTCGGGCGTTTCCCGTACACCACGGTGCCCCGCGTTCCGGGTCGCGATTTCGCCGGCGTAGTGGTCGAAGGCCCAGAGGAGCTGGTCGGCCAGGAGGTCTGGGGCACCGGTAATCAAATCGGTTTTTCGCGTAACGGCTCTCACGCCGGATACATCACGCTTTCAGCCAAGGGTGTTGCACTCAAGCCCAAGTCCTTGAGCTTCGTGCAGGCCGCCAGCCTGGGCGTGCCTTACACCACTGCATGGGATGCGCTGGAACGCAGCCAGGTTGATGGCAATACGCGCTTGCTGGTGATCGGGGCTAACGGCGCCGTTGGCAGTGCGGCGATTGCGCTGGCCAAGGTGCGCGGCGCACAGGTGCTGGCGGCAGTGCGTCGTCCTGAGCAGGTCGAGGCACTGCAGGCCCAGGGTTTCCAGGCGATCTTGCTGGGCAAGGCTGAAGAACTGACGGCGCAGGTCAACGCCGTATTTGCAGGCGGCGCGGACGTCATTTTCGACACCACCGGCTTCTGGTTGCCCGCTTCGGTCCAGGCCCTCGCGCCGTTCGGACGCATCGCAATCATCGCCGCCCCGGTCGACGGCCACGTGCAATTACCAGCGCTGGCGCTGTACCGCAAAGGTGGCTCGGTGGTGGGCATCAACTCCCTGCTCTACGGCGTCGAAGCCTGCGCGCGGATGCTGGAACAGTTCGGCAAGTTGTTCGACGACGGCACACTGCCATTGCCGACCGGCCTGATCGAGTCACCCATCGAAAACGGCCCGGCGCGTTACGCAGAAGTGAACCAGGGCGGCGCAGACAAAGTGATTTTGTTGCCCTAACAGCGGTGTGTCAGTCACCGTTGATGTTCGGAACGACACGGACCCTGTAGGAGCAATCGGAGGTTACGACGGTCGCGAACACGGTGCGTCATTCAGCATCAATACTGCTGACCCACCACATTCGCGAGCAAGCTCGCTCCCACAGTATCAGCGTCGTCCCCAAGTCTTCGGAACGCCGCAGACTCTGTAGGAGCAGTCCGAGGTTACGAGGGCCGCGAATGCGGTGTGTCATTCACCGTTGATGCTGCTGACCCACCGCCTTCGCGAGCAAGCTCGCTCCCACAGTATCAGCGTCGTCCCCAATTCATCGGAACGCCGCAGACCCTGTAGGAGCAATCGGAGGTTACGAGGGGCTGGGCCGCATTTCGGACGAACGCGGTGTGTCATTCAGCATCAATGCTGCTGACCCACCGCCTTCGCGAGCAAGCTCGCTCCCACAGTGTCAGCGTCGTCCCCAATTCTTCGGAACGCCGCAGACTCTGTAGGAGCAGTCCGAGGTTACGAGGGCCGCGAATGCGGTGTGTCATTCACTGTTGATGCTGCTGACCCACCGCCTTCGCGAGCAAGCTCGCTCCCACAGTATCAGCGTTGTCCCCAGGTCTTCGGAACGCCGCAGACTCTGTAGGAGCAGTCCGAGGTTACGAGGGCCGCGAATGCGGTGTGTCATTCACCGTTGATGCTGCTGACCCACCGCATTCGCGAGCAAGCTCGCTCCCACAGTATCAGCGTCGTCCCCACGTCTTCGGAACGTCGCAGACCCTGTAGGAGACGTCCGAGGTTACGAGGGCAGCGAACACGGTGTGTCATTCAGCATCAATGCTGCTGACCCACCGCATTCGCAATCAAACTCCCTCCCACGTTTGTGGGCCAGCTGCAAGCCCGTGTCACCAAACCGGCAAACCCTTCAAATACCCAGCCTCGATCTTGTCTGCAGTGCCATTTGCCTGGAGCGTGTCGATCGCCGTCCTCAGACGATCCACCATGTGCGGATCGCACGCTTTGGAGCACGCCAGGTAGAGGTCGGCCGTCATCAGCACACGACTCATCACCAGCGGCCTGTCGCTGATCTGCTTCCAGATGTAGCGGGTCTCCGGCACGCCGTTGAACCAGGCGTCGACACGGCCTTTGAGCAGCATCTGCGCCGGGTTCTCGCCAATTTTCAACGGGTAGATCTGGGACGCCGGAAACCCTTCTTCCCGCAGGCGCGTTTCTTGCGCAGTACCAATGCCGACGGCGATCAACTTGAAGGCTTTTCTGGCCTCATCGAAGCTTTCTACGCGTCGATCAAGGCTGAAAAACGTGCGGTCCATCGTCAGCAGCGGGGCGATCCAGGTGAAGTTGTTCTCCCGGCTCTGCGTGCGGCTCAGCGGTGCGATCAACATGTCCTTGCCGCTGGCAACATCACGCTGCGCCCGGGGCCAGGGTGGCGAAGCGAAGTTGGGAGCGTACCCGGCCATCGCCATCGCCTTGAGCGCGATGTCGCCCACGATGCCGTGCTCGTCGCCCTGGTTGGCCATGGTCAGCGGCGGTGCTTCGGGGAAGTAGAAGTCGACGGTTGTTGCCGCAAACGTCATCGACGACCACGCGAAAGACGCGGCAATCGCGCAACGGGTCAAACGAGAAATCCATTTCATGGCAGCAATGCTCAAGGTCAATACAGGGCCTGTCAGGGCAGGCCTCTTGGCTGGCTCGTGAATCAGTGTGGCAGCCGTTCGCTATTTTGCTGGAGAAGGTACAGCATCCTGCCTGCTTCCCTGAAATCCTGAATCAACAAAACACCTTCATCAGGTCTTATTGTGCTCGTTGGTGTAGCGCCCGCTCAGTTCCCAGCCGCATTCGAGCAGCATATCGATCCAGTCCTCGTAGGAGTCGTCGACATCGAGGAGATTCATGAACTGATCCTCGATATGGCAGCGAAACGTCTGCTCTTCCACGTTCCACTCGACGTCACGGATGCGCCAGGCACGCTGATCGGGAAGCTGGATGTTCAAACCATGAAAAGGGACGAACGGTAACTCGACCTCAAACAGAAGCTTCGACCATTCGGAGGAAATTTCAGGGGTCTGATGGGTCCAGACGTATTTGATCAATCGGACATTGTGCACGGTGGGGCCTTCTATCGCGTTTCGGTTGCGGGTCTCTGTCGCCTGAATGAGTAGGCGAGGGCCCGACGGACATCGCTATACGTTACTCGAAGGCGGCGGGATCGGGGAGGGGGCAAGTCGGTGCAATGTGTCTGGCGCCGCCTGTTGCGGCGCTTGATTGGCGCAACAACCCCGTAGAAACGCGACAGCGGCAGAAAATGGAGGGGGGTTGGACAGGCACCGTCCAGCGGAATTAACGCCAGTTCGTGAATGAGTCCCCATCCACCGGGACAACCGTGCTATCTAGATAGTCATCCTCACTTCATCAATGGCTTGGTCGAGCTTCTCCTTGAGGGGTTCGATCAGACACCTCATCTGGTCAGCGTCGACGCTTTCGGTGTGCGCCGCGTCCAGCAGCTTCATCATCAATGTCAGCGCCTCATTGACGTTGGCAATGCGCTGAAACGGCGAGTTCAGTTCATTTAACCGCGCGATTATCGCAGCAACATCACGCATCCATAACCGGACGGTCGCAACCGGCACCGTGGCTTCGCCCTGCGCGCTCGCGCCGAGGGAGGCTTCAAGGTGGTAGAGCTGCGCTTCCAGGTTCAAGGCGGGGAGCACTTGGAGTTCCATCGATCATCGTCACTCTGTGAAGACACGGTCAATGACGCTGCGGTTATCGCAACGGCGCCGTTTCTGGAGCATAGCCCAGTTATTTCACGACACCTAAGTATGTCTTAGTATACGGACCCCCCGTTTCTAAGAGTCTCTTAGCCTTTTGCGGCTAATGAATGAGCATTTTTAGTAAGCGATTAAGGGATGCAAGAACGGCAGCTGGCCTGTCTCAGGAGCAACTCGGCATCGAATCGGGGATTGATCCGGCTTCCGCCAGCGCTCGGATGAACCAGTACGAAAACAACCGACACCGCCCCAACCCCGTCACGATCATGCAGATCGCTGCGGTACTGAAGGTTCCTCCCGCCTACTTCTATAGTGTCGACGATGAAGAGGCGCAGCTTCTTCTATTGTTCTACAGGCTCGATCCCCCCGGCAAAAAGCAGATTCTGGCCCTGGCCATAGAGTTGCGCAGCATTGAGAGTGCCTTGAAGCACTGATCACGCATCCGTGTATTCTTGGCCTCGCCCAGTGGCCGAGATCATTCCATGCTGCACAAAAACCTCATCCGCCGTCTTGATCTGATCACCCTCAAGCTGTTCGTCGCGGTGTATGAAGAAGGCACCCTGACCCGCGCGGCCGCCCGTGAGGCCATCGCGACGTCGGCGGCGAGCAAGCGGTTGATGGAGCTTGAGGAAGTGCTGGGCATCAGCCTGTTCGTGCGCAACGCCAAAGGCATGGTGCTGACGGCTGCGGGTGAAACGTTGCTGCACCACGCTCGGCGCATGCTGTTCGACCTTGAAAAAATGGGTCTCGAACTCGACGAACACCTGCAAGGCATGCGCGGTTATGTGCGCATGCTCGCCAACCTCTCGGCGATCATTCAATTCCTGCCTGAAGACCTTCACGAATTCACCACAAGCCACGAGCGAGTGAAGGTCGACCTCGAGGAACGCCCCAGCGCGGGCGTGGTGCAAGGCCTGATCGATGGTGTCGCCGACATCGGCATCTGCTCGGAAGACACGGACGTCCAGGGTCTGTACAGCGTGCCTTATCGTCGCGATGAGCTGGTCGTGGTGATGCGTCCCGATCATCCACTGGCCGACCTGGATCAAGTAGCGTTCGAGGACACGCTGGGCAGCGACCATATCGGCCTGCACGCAGCCAGTTCCATCAACATGCGCACCCACACCGCCGCCCGATCCCACGGCATACCGTTGCGCGTGCGCATTCATGTACCGGGCTTCGATGCGATGTGCCGCATGATCCAGGCGAACATGGGCATTGGCGTGCTGCCACACAAAGCCTTTGAATTGCTGGGGGCGCCGTTGGGGCTCACGGCCGTTTCGTTGAGCGATTCATGGGCGCAGCGCACGCTGATTCTGGTCGTGCGCGATAAAACGGCGTTGTCGCCGGTCAGCCTGTTGCTCTTCGACCACCTGCGCAGACACCTTCAATAACAGCGTTCGCGTTTCGCGAACGCTACTTGCCAACATACGGTTGGATTTGCCGAACGCCGGTCCTCTAGTCTTGGGTACAAATTCCAAGAAACACGTGAGGTATCCGCTATGACAGGCCCCCTGAACGGTGTGCGCGTGATTGAAATCGGCACACTGATCGCAGCGCCCTTCGCCGCACGCCTGATGGGCGAGTTCGGCGCCGAGGTGATCAAGATCGAATCGATGGGGCAGGGAGATCCTCTTCGTAAATGGCGAAAGCTGCACGAAGGCACGTCGTTGTGGTGGTACCTGCAATCGCGCAACAAGAAATCCCTTTCGCTGAACCTCAAATCCCCTGAAGGCATCGAGATCGTCAAACGCCTGGCCGAAAGCGCCGACGTGTTGATCGAAAACCTGCGCCCCGGCGCGCTGGAAAAACTCGGTCTGGGCTGGGACGTTCTGCACGCCCTGAACCCCAAGCTCACGCTGGTGCGCATCTCCGGTTACGGGCAGTCCGGTCCTTATCGCGATCGTCCCGGGTTCGGCGCCATCGGCGAGGCCATGGGCGGCATTCGTTATACCACCGGCACGCCGGGTTCTCCGCCTGCACGCGTCGGCGTCAGCCTCGGTGATTCGCTGGCTTCGATGCATGCCGTGATGGGCGCGCTGATGTCCTTGCTGCGCGTGAAAACCGGCCAGGGCGACGGGCAGATCGTTGATGTGTCGTTGGTCGAGAGCGTCTTCAACCTCATGGAAAGCTTGGTGCCCGAGTACGACATGCTCGGCCATGTGCGTGAGCGCAGCGGCGGCGCCTTGCCCGGCATCGCGCCGTCCAATACCTACCCGACCGCCGATGGCGCGTACGTGGTCATCGCCGGCAACAGCGACCCGATTTTCAAGCGCCTGATGCAGACCATCGGCCGACCTGATCTGGGCGAAGCCCCCGAATTCGCGCAGAACGACGGCCGTGCTGCGCAGAGCGAAATGCTCGACGCCGCGATTAGTGCGTGGTCGTCCAGTCTGCCTATCAATGAGGTGTTACAGGCGCTGGAACAGGCTGAAGTGCCCGCGGGCCGCATCTACAACGTCGCCGATATCGTGGCGGACCCGCATTACCAGGCCCGCGAGATGATTCTCGACGCCCAATTGCCGGGCGGCACCCACGTCAAGATGCCCGGCATCGTGCCCAAGCTCTCCGAAACACCCGGCTCGGTGAACTGGCAAGGCCCGGCGCTGGGTCAGCACACCGACAGCGTCCTCGGCGATCTGGGCATGACCGCCGCCGATATCGCGCAACTCAAAACCGATGGGGTGGTGCAATGATTACTGATTTCTCCGAGCGCCTGATCGTTCAGGAAGTCTCGCCGCGCGACGGTCTGCAGATCGAACCGACCTGGGTCGATACGCCTGACAAGATTGCGCTGATCGACCAGCTTTCTCTCGCCGGTTTCAGCCGTATCGAAGCCGGCTCTTTTGTCTCCCCCAAGGCCATCCCCGCGCTGCGCGATGGCGATGACGTGTTCCGTGGCATTCAGCGGCATCCGGGCGTGATCTACGTCGCCCTGATCCCCAACCTGCGCGGCGCGCAGCGGGCGATAGACGCCGGGGCCGATGAGCTGAATCTGGTGATGTCCGCCAGCCAGACCCACAACCTGGCGAACATGCGCATGCGCTGCGAACAGTCGCTTAATGCGTTCGCCGATGTGGTGGCCTTCGCCGCTGGCAGCGCGGTGTCTCTCAACGGCTCCATCGCCACCACGTTCGGTTGCCCGTTCGAAGGCAAGATCGATGAAGACCGCGTGCTGCAGATCGTCGATGCGTATCTGGAACTGGGCATGCAGGGCATTTCCCTAGCCGACACCACCGGCATGGCCAACCCGCGCCAAGTGCATCGACTGGTGCAGCGCGTGCTGACCCGCATTCCCGCATCGGCCTTGACCCTGCATTTCCACAACACCCGTGGCCTGGGCCTGAGCAACGTGCTGGCGGCCTACGAAGCAGGCGCGCGGCGTTTCGATGCCTCGCTGGGTGGCCTCGGCGGATGCCCTTTTGCACCGGGTGCGTCGGGCAACATCTGCACCGAGGACCTCGTGAACATGTGCGAAGAAATGGGCATCGACACCGGCATCGACCTGCCGCACTTGCTCACCATGTCTCGCCGCTTGCCCGCGCTGCTCGGTCATGACATGCCGGGGCAAGTCGCCAAGGCCGGACGCAACTGCGACCTGCATCCCGCGCCGGAAAACCTGCCGACCTGAATCCCGAAACACCGCAAACCCTGTAGGAGCGAGCTTGCTCGCGAAGCGTTCTGTCAGCGGCGGATTCAACGACTGACACCACGCCATCGCAACCAGGCGACGACCCACAACCCCGCACGAACACGCCGCTCCCGGATGTTCGTCCAGACAACAAAAACAATAGGGCTCCCCTTGGGAAGTCCCACTGGAGTGACCGCAATGACAATCTCTGTTCTGAACCCGAACAGCAGCCTCGCCGAGGTTGTGAGCGCTGAAAAAGCGCTGATCCGCAAAGTCGCGTGGCGCCTGATGCCGCTGATCATGGTCTGCTACCTGTTCGCGTTCTTTGACCGCATCAACATCAGCTTCGCCAAATTCCAGCTGCAAACCGACCTGAGCCTGAGCGACACCGCGTACGGTCTGGGCGCGAGTCTGTTCGTGATCGGTTACGTGCTGTTCGAAGTGCCGAGCAACATCATGCTGTACAAGGTCGGCGCCCGCCGCTGGATCGCCCGCATCATGATTTCCTGGGGCATCGCCACCGCCCTCATGGTCTTCGTCAACGCCGAATGGCAGTTCTACGTACTGCGCTTCATCATCGGCGCCATGGAAGCCGGTTTCGCACCGGGCGTGCTGTTTTACCTGACACTCTGGTTCCCGCAGACCTACCGCGGCCGCATCACCTCCACCCTGTTCCTGGCCTCGGCGTTTGCCGGTCTGCTCGGCGCGCCGATCTCAGGTCTGGTGCTCGGCGGCATGGACGGCGTCATGCAAATGCGCGGCTGGCACTGGCTGTTCTTGCTCGGCGGCTTGCCGTGCATCGCACTGGGCTTCGCCGTCCTGAAACTGCTCAAAGACCGCGTCGCCGATGCCCACTGGCTGACCGATGACGAGAAGACCTACCTGTCCAGCCGCATCGCCCAGCATGAGCCAAACAAACACGGCGGCTCGCTGCTCACCGCCCTGAAAATGCCCGGCTTCCTGATGCTCGGCCTGATCTACTTCCTGATTCAGGTCGCGTCCTACGGCCTCAACTTTTGGGCCCCGCAACTGATCCGCAGCGCAGGCGTCGAAAGCCCGGTCATCATCGGCCTGCTCACCGCCATCCCGTACATCTGCGGCGCCATCAGCATGGTCGTCGTCGGTCGCCTCTCCGACGCCAGCGGCGAACGCCGCAAATTCGTGTGCGGCCTCGTCGTCCTGGGCGCCATCGGCTTCTTCAGCGCCGGCATCTTCGCCCAACACACCAGCATGCTCATCCTCTCCCTGGCCATGCTCGGCGGCGGCATCGTCGCCTCCATCCCCGCCTTCTGGACCCTGCCACCCAAACTCCTCGCCGGTGCTGGCGCAGGCGCCGCAGGCGGCATCGCCCTGATCAACACCCTCGGCCAGTTCGGCGGCATCGTCAGCCCCGTGATGGTCGGGCACATCAAAGACATCACCGGCAGCACCACACCCGCGCTGTACGTGATCGGCGTGACGAGCGTGATTGCAGCGGGGTTGTTGATGTGGGGCTTGCCGCAGAAGTTGCGGACGTTGGATAAGAGCGAGTAACAAATCGAACTGCTTGGCAGGTCTCCGAGTCCACCGAAACGATGTCGGTGACATGGAGACCCGTGCAGGCACGTCTGGGCGCGTGGTTTAGTTGGCTAAGCGCGTGCGGTAGGCGCGAGCTTCTTGCAGCTGTCCTTGCGGCTTGCGTATTGCTGGCACTTGCTGAAGATCTCTTTCACCTCCGTGTCGTCCTTCAACTGCTGGTGAGCCACCAGCTTCTCGGTGATGAACAGCTCTTCGGAGCCGAGATTGGTTTCTGCCAGGTTGATCAGGGCCAGCGCGGCTTTAGGATCGTTGTTCTTCAAGTGATAAGCGATCTTCAAGTCGTAAACAGGCTGGCCGGCAAGGCTCCAGTCCCTGATGGCCTCAAGGTCATTCAACGCTTCCTTACGCTCCCCTCTGGCCAAGTGCACGCTGAATGCAGAACGGCGAATACCCGGCTGGTCTTTCACGGGTGAGGACAGCGCGCGCTTGATGAAGATTTCAGCCTCAGCAGGCTGGTTCTGGGCCAGCGCCGCAGAGGCGGAATGGGCGTCTTTGTATCCTTGAAGTGCTGCGACCACCGGAGCGGCTGTGCGCATTTTTTGCCAACTGCTCGCGTTAACCCGCGCGCGCCGGTTCTGGCGATACTCGCGTTGAACGTACTGTCGAAGTTCTTCGTCACGGTCCAGCGCAGACATGTGCGAGCGATTGAAGTATTCAACGGTGGCCTTGAGGCTTGTCTCAACACCTTGCTTGAGGAATATGTCCACCTCTTTGGTCATGCCGTTGATGTCCATTTGCTTAGCCGACTGTTGGATCGCGTCCTTGCGCTCGTTGAGAAAGCTGGTCAGCAGTGGTTTCTGTTTGCCCTGAAAATCGTCCAGGCGCTGCAAGCTGTTGCTGGCCGCACGCGGCGCATAGCCTGCGCGGATCATGAGGTCGGTGCCTAGAAGGTCGGCCTGATCCTCCTGAGTTCGGCCCCACGCGGTGCTCCACACGTTGTCTGAAAATGCATTGAACATCGCCGTATAAAGCACGGTTTTGCCGATGGTTTGCTGCGTACCCAATGGGTCCTTGCTGATGAACTTCGTTTTTCCGGAGCTACGGTCGACGCCTGTGTCGGCCACGGTTTTACCGAAAATGACCATCGACGCAAGCGAGGTCATCATCTTTTTCTGTTGCTGGAACGCGGCCGTGCGGTCGTGGTGATGCAACAGCACATGGCTCATCTCATGGCCCAGCATGGCGGCAATTTCATCTTCGCTTTCCACGTTCTCCAGCATGCCCAGCGGCACCAGCACGTTGCCGTAAGGGTCAGCCGACGGCCCGAAGCTGTAGCTGTCGGTAATCTGCACCTTTAGCGTCGGCAGCTCTCCGGGCCAGCCTTTGGACAGCTTCACCACGATGCTTTGCAGGTAGGTTTGCAACATCGGGATATCCGCAATGTTTTCCTGCCGCGCTTCGTCGGCGGGGAGGGTGTGACCGTCGTAGCTCAGGCGCTGCAAACTCTGACGCTGCGGGTCGAGTTTGTAGTAGGAGCGCACGTCCGCATTCGCGATGTACTGGCCGGTAAATCGGGACTGGGTGGACGGCCCCACCAAGTTCATCAGCGCATCATCGGCGCCTTTGAACGTGGTGCAGCCCGTCAGCGTGGTGCCGGCCAGTACGGCCAGGGCCAGGAGAGATCCTTTCACGTGTTGCTCCTTATTTGTTGCAGCCTTCGCCGAAGCCCATCGTCGAATGGTTCTTTTCCGCGCCTTTCTCGCTGCCGTTGAGCTTTTCGCAGGGCATCGTCACGATCTTCAAGGGTGGCTTGATGCGCAGATCGACCGGGTCCAGCCAGACCTTCTGGCCGTTGAGATCCACTTGCACCAGCTCAGCACCTTCGTTGTATTGCAGCACCGGCAGGGGCCGGGTCGGGGCGTCTTTACGCGGTATTTCACGCAGAACCTTGCCCTGCTCGTCGAGCACAGAAACAGGATCCGCCAGAAAGGCTTCTACCGTATTGGCAGCCGCAACACAGACCTGGCTGGACAACAAACCGATAACAAACACAGTCCGCTTGAACATTTAAATTCCTTTTTTTAGGGTTGAAAGGCGCGAAGATTTTTGGCAACGAGCTGAAGGCATCGGCGACCAGAACGAGGGAGATCAGCAGCACACCGAGGACGTTGACCGGCGTGATATGAGTGGCATTGAGGACTTGGCTGAGCAGCCATAAAAATCCCAGGACAACGATCCAGGAAGCCAATGGCGACAACAGGCCGACACGGACGCGCGTCAGCCGGTCGCACGCCTCGAAATCCTCGGACGCACGCTGGTGCAGGCACCTGATGAGGGCAATAACCCCGACCAGAAAGATGCTCAGGACGTCCAGCCAATTGAAGTTGGTGCCCCTCACACTTTCAGGATCGCGGTCGTACTTCATGCCTTGGGTGATCAGGTTATCCAGCGCCATCGCATGCAGAAACACGCCCGGCACCAGCCCGTTGACCGGGGATTCGGTAAGGTCGCTGGCAGAGGTGATATTGGCACCCACCAACACGAGGCGATTGGCGATCAGCCTGCCGATCAACTCGCGGTCTTGCTCGTCCGTCACTTCAAGGTCAGTGGCCGTGAGGGTGAGCGCGTAGCGGCACACGGGCTTGTCGTCGCTGTCGTCCAGCTTCCAGAACACGGCATGCATCAGTTGCTTCCAGAACTCCTCGGCAAGGCCGCCGATGGCACGGCAGTCATCGGCTCTGGCCACACTGGACTGCTCGGGCGGCATGTTCAGCCCCCATTGCACCGCCATCGGCGGCGCAGTCACGGCACTTGCGGTGTCAGCCGGAATGTCGGCACACAACCGATCGCGGCAATACTCACGATAAAGGGCCAGCGCAGGCGTTTCGAGATTTCCCATCGACGTGCTGACAGCCAACGGATAACGCTCATCAAAACCGCTCCATTGCACCAACGCAGGGCTGCTGGCACTGCTCAGCGACTCCAGGGCATTAACGTGCCCCGCTTCCTTTTGAGCGACACCGCTATTGGCGAGGAAGAACGGGATACCTCTTCTCTGATAACGCTCGAAAACATTCGCCAGCAACTGACTGTCTTTCCCGGCCTGACCGTCCGCATGATCGTGGCTATACAACAGGTCAGCGAACACCGCCTTCGGCTTGAAACTCAGCAGATTCTTGAACAGCTTGCTCTGCTCGTCATACGGCATCGGCCAGAAAGTCCCGTTGCGCTGCAAATAGGCGTCATCGATCAGCACCACCGCAATCTGCTGCTGACCGAGATGCCCATAGCCACTGGCGAACATACGGTTCAGCCATCGCTCAGACGCCGCGTCGCTTGAACTGGATAACCCGAACGGGTCGAGCAGGGTGATCGCAACAAAGAAGACTCCCATCACGACCTGACGAAAGGACGGAACAGGCAAAAGATTGAGCGACATCCGTGTCTCACTTGAGTTCACATTTATCGACTTTTTAAGTGTTTCGTCTGAGGGGTGTCAAGGTTTTGATGCTGGCAATTTGACATTCTGCCATTTCGATAGCCTGTTTTTAAACGCTGGACGCAAGCGAGGGCCCTTAGTTTCGTGGCTTTTAGCCACTCTCCGATCGGGCTACGGGGATGATGAATCGAAAAATCCGAATTGAGAAAAGCCAGGCGGTTTGGTGGTGTCAGTGTGTGATGACTTCGATGCCGGTCGCGGAGATTGGCAAGTGCCCTAAGGGCGAGGCTGCATAATTAGTCGAAGTGAACAACGGCACGCATGGTTTCTGCGAACGCTCAAGGGTTCTGCCGCAAAAGTCTGAAAGATTGATGGAGGTGATCGATGCCTCAAAGCCGCCTGATGAACGACGGCTCAACTTTCCAGCTAAGGCGTAACGTCCGCGCCAGTCGACAAACCAGCAATCGACGCCTCCACCAAGGCTCTCGCCGCCTCGACCTGATGCAGCACCGCCCTGGCCAATGGCCGGAACTCTGCTGAGGTGTTATCAGCGGATTCATAAGCTGTCGCTGCGGCGCAGGACAGGTATTCAGACGCGAGGGCGAGCGCATCATCGACCCGGACTTCGGGCTGGACGCGGAAGAGGCTGAGATTGCCGAGATTGACGCTGAAGGGCGTGGCTTTGGTGACGGGGATTTCGGGTGGGTGTGGGGTGGATCTGATCATGGATTTCTTCCTGAAATTGAGCCGACACCCTCTGCTGTCAATCAGGATGGGTGGCAGCTGTACGCGGGTTGACAGACCAGTCCAGGAACCTGGCGCACACGAATGTGCCCCACATACAGCCGCCATAGCGCACCAGCCGATGCATGATCTGCTGGTGTTTTCAGGCGTTGCGTTTCCAAGAATTCGGTCTGTCAAAACCGGTCGCCGAATAGCGACGCGGAAGAGGGTATGCCGTGATCCAAGCAGTCGCAACGCGCCGGGGAGGATAGCGACTAAATTCAGAAGCGTCCTACAGGATCTGGTTTGTTTTGTGGGGGAATGTGTCTATTTGGGGATGTAGGTGCTGAATAAGTGAACGAGGCCCGGCGTGACCGGTTGTACGAAAAGATCTGCTAGCGTTTCGGAAATACCTTACCCGGCCCTCGGAGGTTTCAAACATTCAGTAACCGGCGCACCGCTACAGGCTTCTCACCTTAAGCGGCACATGTCCCAATCAAAAATGGTCCTGATCGGATTGGCTGACGTAAAGTGACGGACGGAGGTCGTAGCGATCGCTTGTCCTGAGGACCGATGAAGGTCTTGCCGATCTCTGTTTGGGAGTGAGGTTGCACAGATCGTCGCGATTAGGACGACAGAAAAAGCCCCGGCGTTCGGTGAGCCTTTCTAGTCACACATTTGTGCGGTTGTCGGATCAGTGTGGCGTTGAAGAAGCAAGTGTGACCGCCAGCAATGGCTTCGACCTTTACCATCACGGAACCATCGGGAAAGCTGGCGGTCCTTTTTAGCAGGAAATTTACTAAGTCTGATACCAAGGAGAGGTTGCATGGCATTTGATGCGTTCGTGAAAATTGAAGGTATTCCCGGCGAGGCGCTGGATGAAAAATACCGCGATTGGATAGAAATCACAGGTTACAGCTTTGGTACTCATCAAAGCACTTCGGCAACTGCAAGTTCTGCGGGCGGCGCCTCGTCTGGCAGAACTACCATGACTAACTTCACCTTTACGAAAACTTTGGATAAGTCCAGTTGTAAACTAATGGAAGCGAGCTGTGCTGGCGAGCATCTCAAGGAAGTAAGGCTTGTCCTTTGTCGTGCTGGTTCTGAAAAAATAAAATATTTCGAAGTTGTTCTAGAGGAAGTCATCATTGCAGACTATATGCAAAACGCCAGTTCAGGTGTTCCTCTAGAAATCGTTCAGTTAGACTATGGGCGTATCAAAACAATTTACACCCAGCAAAAGCGTAGTGATGGCGCTGCCGGTGGCAACATTGCTGGTGGATGGGATCGTATCGGCAACAAAAAATACTCCTGAGAGGCTAGCATGGGAGAGCCTTTATCATTTATAAATTCCAAAACGCAGTCATTTGAGTCGTTGAAGAGAAGCCTCAATTTAACGGGGGCTTTGAAAAGCAAGTTTGTTGCGCTTAATGGTCACATCGCCAATACAGTGGTCATGGGCGGTGAATTGGTAATTGTTGGTGATGCATCTACTTCGTCTAGTACCAGTGAAGAGGCGTACCTAATGAATCAAGCAAATCAAATACATATGGGTTTGCTTTCGAACAATGTGGACGCTGACGACTTTTTCTTAGAAAATTTTGAGTTCATCCAAGGCCTTCTCGCGCACGGGTCTCAAGGAGCAGGTGCTGTCAGCGATGCATGGAGTAAACACTTGGAGCGAATTAAGACATCGCTTCTTGATATTGAAAAGCTACACCAGAAGTATTTGAGATCTGGTTCAATAATAGATCGTGATAGGTTTTATCTGGAACGAGCGCTTCTGTTTGGTAAACTCGAGGGGCATTTAGATAGTCTGTCTTCTTACGGTTCAGGTTTGCGGACAGAGGGATCTGTCAAAAGGATGCTGAATATCTCTACAAAAAGCTATTTAAAAACGGGAGAGATCGCAGGGTACGCTGAAAAAGTGGATGGTGTAGCTAAGGCAGCCAAATTCATTAAAAAGGGAACTTATATCGGTACGGCCTTAGACGTCGCGTCAACTGCATTAAAAATTAAGAAGGCGTGCGCGGAGGGTCGAGAGGAGCAGTGTACGAGAGCTAAATATGTAGAAACCTCTTCTTTCGCTTTTGGGTTGGGTGGGGGAGTTGCAGGGGGAGCTCTGGGAGGCGCTGTCGGAACTTTCGGCTGTGTGGTTGTACTGGGGATGGTGAGCTCTGGTACTGGTGCACTGGCCTGCAGCGTATTGGGAGGAGCAGTAGGAGGCTGGGGCGGAGGAGAGCTTGGTGGTGAAGTTGGAGAAAATTTCGGCGATTATATTTATAGGAAAACATTGTGATGAGCCCTGATACTTTAAGCGTTATCAGTGGGGTCATCGGCATACCCATGATACTCATAGCAATATGGTTAATCTACGTTGCTCACGCTTACACAGAGAAGTCTGAGTTTATGATGCCCAAGAGTAGTTTTGTGAAAGCTAATATCGATACTTACTCTCAGGCAGGTTTGATTGGAAAAGTTATCCGTAACGGTTTTTTAACGATGGTCCTCATGATGCCTAATATTAGTCACAGGAGAGGTATCGTAAATCTCGATGAGGTCCGAGATTTCCCGGTGGGGCTAAAGCGAATCCTGTTCATGACGTGGGGGATGTGTGCTTTGTGTTTTGTGGCTCTAGTATTTGTTGGTGGTTATATAAAGTATTTAAAGTCGACGGGGTCTTGATTTGGTCCCCCGAGCACCTGCTGGAGAGAGACGAGGAATTCAGGTACCAGCGATTGCCGGAACAGGTTGATGCACCAAATGTTTCTTCTTATCGGTCTTGGTGAGCGGGGAGGTTCTGGGGTACCAAAAATCTACAGCGGGTGGCGCAGCCAGCATTGGCGACCTCAAGCCCTTTATGAAAAAGCCGAGCACGAGCAAACCCTTCTTGAGCTTCGTATGTTGGACTTGCTTCCTGAAGGGGTTGTAGAGCAGTTGCGCGAGCGATTTGGGGTTCGTTTCGAGGGCTTGGAGCATACCGCTAGGTTGATCTTGGCCACCGCCGCGATCAAGCGAGTGGCTTCCAGATGCCCTTCGTCAGCAATGCCCAAATGGAATGGTGAAAAGCAGGCAGATTCAGTTGGCATTTCCATCCAAGCCGACTCATGAAAAGCAGGCGTACAAAGCGCACATCGGTGGACAGGATGAGGAGTAGATAGCGGCTCGATCCTTCAAACAGCTTTCGCATTGGTGCATTGCCCTCGACCGCCTCTTGCGCCTTGGCCTGGGCCAATGCCTACCGCTGGCTCTAGCTTGCCGCCCAGCTCACGCGCCTTCCTCCC